>JAFRSO010000006.1 GCA_017427545.1 Selenomonadaceae bacterium | reverse complement strand
GGCTCCTCTGCCTCGTGAAAGTTGTGCCAATTTCTTCACGTCGACGCCGCGTTTAAGTTCGGCGGCAACTTCGGGCGGGGAGTTTTTTATCGCCCGCTCAACCAAATCTTGCAACGGTGACAAGTCGTCTAAAAATTCTTCACTGAATCCGCCTTTGAACACGCCGAGCCTTTCCCACAATGATTTATTCTGCCTTTCGACGATTTTGCTTTGAATCCGTTCGATTGGCGTCATATCGGTTATTTCTTGGAATAAATCGCGGGTCGCCTGCAAAAGTTCAGCCATTGCGGGATTGGCGCGCATTGACTTTTGAAATTCTTTTGCTTCCGCCGAAGTGTTATTGAGTGCGCCGGTCAAGAGCCAATCCGCTATGTAATTGCTTTGTGCGGAAGTGGGATTGATTTTGAGCTGCTTGGCTATTTCCGCGCCGACGACCGGCAAAAGTTTTTCCCAATTGTAAGCGTGGCGGATTTGAATAAGTTTCTGCATGTGGTTGACTACAACATCATCTGCGCCCTTCACATTGCCGTAAAGAATTCTGTGCCCGCTCAATGCCCGCAGATTTTCCGTAATTTTTTTCTCGCGCCGAATACTCGATTCCTTGCCGTCAAACAGTGAGGATATTTTATTTTTGATTTTCTGCTTGAGTGATTCGGCGGAATTGTCGTTGCCAATTGAATATTTGATTTCGCCTTCCGATTGTGATATATTTTCTTTTGAAACATTACTCACCACTATATCCCGCTGGGACGCAACGCCGTTTTGATTGTTGCTATCCTGTAGATGTGGCACCGTAGCGGCAACGGTGGATGCGTTTGTGGGGCGCGTGTCTATGAGTAATGTTTCGCGTTTATTTGCCCTTCTACGAGGATATGCTGTAATTATATTGTAAAAATTATCTTCTCGTTTTTCAAACTCCAAATCTAAAGGCATGAAGCCTTTGGAGGTATCACCTTTGCAATAAAGAATAATTCTATTTTCTTCTTTATCGGCTTTATATACTTGATTGAAATTCTTTAAAACATGTTCCACATATTGAGGAATATTTTCAAAGCCTCTATCTTTGATTGATTGTAAGTGTTCCAGTATGTGCTTATATCCAAAACCGTCTACTCCACCTATGTCCTCAGTACCAACTAATAAACGAACAGGAGCAATTTTAAACCGAAATTCCGATTGATTCTTTTTTAAAAGCTCATTAGCGGCGATTACAATTTCTTTATCAATTTTACCAAAGTCACGACTACCGTCTGGCTTAATAATGAATTCGCGAGCGTCACTTTGATTTAGCGGTCTGCCGCTTTCTGTGCGATATCCTTGCGGAAGTTCTAGTTCTCCGTCATTGACGTCTTTTTTAGTTGCCAAACTGCGCCCGTCGGCAAGTTCAATATTTTTCGTGCGGCGATTGTAGCGGAAAATTTTATTGCCATTCGCGTCGACGAGTTGATTGGCGATTTTGCCAAATTCATCTGCCAAAGCTTGAGCTTGCACAGTTTTGAGCTTGCCTTGAGGATTGCGGAAGTGGTCGACGAATTTGTTCATGGTATCTTTCAACCACTGCACTACCCGTTCAATCAAACCACGATTCTTGCCCGATATGCTCTGCATAAGCCCCGTCCGCTTTGCTACGTCTTCAAATTGGTCGGCAATAATTTCCTCGTCAATCGCCTCATCAGTCGTCAAATCGGTGCGCCCTGTCCGCTCAAGATATGCCTTGCGTTGTGCGTCAGTTATGCCCGCCGCCTTTGCAAACTCATCGAAAAGGGCAGAATTATTATTTTTCAGCCAGTGACTTGATTCATGCCAGAAAACTTTTCCGTGCGGCATTTTGGAATTGACATTGATATAGCTGGTATTGCCCGCGTGCGCCCCATGAAAATCGCCGTCTTTGTTGATGAAGAAAACCGTTTTCACACCGAGCTTTTTCCCGAAGGATTTTAGTAACTTTTGTTGCGGAGTAAAATTTTTGTCCTCAACGATGTTGTCAATTCGCGTGTCAACTTCGCCTTGCTTGGAAAACATCGGCACATTCCCTGCATTTTCAGTTTCCTCTCGTGCCGATTTAATTAAATCAATCAGCGGCGCAGGTTCTTCCGATAACCCAAAAAGATTGCCTTGACGCGGGTCACCTTGACGTTTAATTCCTTGCGTAATGTTTTTGATAAACGAGGTAATTTTTTTCGGAGCACGTTTGCTTTTGTCGAGGAAGGATAAAATTTCTTTCATCTCTTCGGAATCGGCATGTTCGGCAAATAAAGTTTGCTCCTGCAGATAATTTTGGACAGTTTTACCTTCGTCGCGAAGTGCAGATAATTTTTTTACGGCGTCGGAAATAGCTTTAAGGTTGTATTTATGCAAGGTGCCATTTTGCATTCCGGCTTGAATTTGGGCGATAGCCGGCGCAGCATTCAAAAGTGCATTGGTTGCCCCGCGAACATTATCATCAGTGCTTTCACTCATGCGCGAGATAAGCCCCTCGTCGCCATAAGCCAGCGCGAAAAGTGCCCGCTTCACTCGATTTATCCCGTCCTGATTAATTCTGCCGTCACGTTGCGTCAAGGCATTGCGTTCGTCGGGCGTAGCAATGTCGTTGATTGCGGCGGACAAAAAATCATTTGCCGCAGCATGTGTGATGTCAGCGTTCTCATCTTGGGGATACAGCGCGAGAGTATCAGCTGAAATTTTTGCCGCGTCGGATTGAGCCTGTTCACTCGAACCCATTCTTGCACCGCCGGTTTGTGTCGTCGTGATGTCTTGAAGTTCCTCCGCGCTCAAATTATTTTTCAATTCTCGAACCAAAACCGGTTGATTCATCTTGGAAATTTCGTCTGCATTCAACCCGAATTTTTGAGCCTGTTCAATTAGTGCGGATTTATAAGCGTTACCCTTGCCGTTTTCATAGGCGGAACGAATCGCGGCAGTGCGTCCGTTGCCGTTCAAAACAACTCCGTCATTTCTGATAACCGGTGCGCCTTGATTTACGTCGCGGGCTTCCATTAAATCGGCGGGATTGAGATTATTGGACATGCTCGTCAACTGCGCTTGCATATCAGCACGAGTGCGGTCACGCGGTTGCAATTCGGCAGGGTAATTTTCATTCGCGAAGACGCCGCTGTTGTCAATCGTGTGCGAAGAATTCAGCTCATTGGCTTCAACTACTCTGTATTGAATTTGATGTGCTTTTCGACTGCCGGTGATGACTTCCGCCGTGTTACCGCGACGAGTATCACTTTTCGGCAGGGAAGTTTCCTGCGGTTGAGTTTGCGTTGATTTATCCGTAACGTTTTCATATTCGCCCAGTTGCCAACGCCCTTTGTTGTTTCGGACAACATAGCTGAGATGTTTACCACTTTGAGGGTCGCGAACTGTCCCGTCATCTTCAATAGTTAAATTCTTGTTGTAAAATTTTTCGCGAATGAGTTTTTGCAAATCTTCACGAGAACCCGCGCTGCCAACCGTGTACCACTTGCCTTTTGATTGTTTCTTCGATTGCGGCTGAACTTCCTGTTGCGATTGAATTTGCGGTTGAGTTTCTGGTTTCGGTTGAACTGGTGATTGAGCTTGCGGTTGAGGTTGAGTTTGAGGCGATTCTTTCCTTGATTGATTTTGAATCATTTTTGCTTGTTGAATATCTCTTTTGGAAATGGGAGCAATAAATGATTCGGGGTCGTCGTCATAATTATTTGTGTCTGTATTTTTTTGCGCCGAAAAATTATTTTCTTGCCACTCACCTAAATCAATATCACTGTAAAGTTGCCTGTTTATTCGTTGTTGCTCTTGAACTTCACGTTCTCTCTCTTGAGCCGCTTGAATTTCTTGTGGCGTTTGAACATGAACGTCTTCGATGTAATTTTCTATCGCATTTTGTCTTACTGCTTGACCTTCTTCTTCAGTGTTAAGATTTTTTATACGTTCTGACGCGCGAGCTTCTTTTGAGCGGGAAATTTCATTGCGAAAATCTTTTCTTAAAGCAAGATTATCTTCACGGGTTCTACCGCGCCAAGCAGGAATATCATCAAAAATTTTGGCTTTACTCGTATCTGCCACATAAGAGTCGCGCAAGTCACGCGCAATTTCTGCTCTCATGCCAAAATTTTTTAATGAAGGACGTGACGCAACAGCCTTGTCCGAATCGCTCTGATGTCGTATATCTTTTGCATGCCTTATGTCTTCTTGAGCAATGATAGGCGTATCGATATAATCTTGCGTAATGTCAGGTGTTTCGATATTACCTTGCTCATTTGCAGTTCCTTGAAGGTCGCCGTAAAGCCCCGCACTGATTTTTCGTGCCGTTTGAATATTTTTATAACCTTGTTTTATCCCTTCCCATTGTTCACGAGCCGCATTTATTTCAATTTGATTCGCGCGTTCCTTCAAACTTAACGGCTTTTCTTGTGCAGGTTGAGCAGATTGTTCTTGCGTCGAAGATATTGTAAAAGCTCCCGCCTCCGACAACTTGGCTTGCCACTCTTGAATTTTCTTCGAGGAGCCGTTTTGCAGAGATTTAAAATCTACGCTCGGCACAGCTATACCGTTTTGATTGGCCAATCGAATTATGGCGTTGCCTATTTTTTCTTTTTGTGCGCGGGAAGTTTTCGAATTCAATAATTTACTTGCTTGCTTGATTAATTTTTCGTTCCCCGAAGTCTTTGCAGGTTGAGCCAAAATATTTTGAGGCGGAGTATTATTGCTGACAGGTTCAACTTGCGGCGGTGAAGATTGAGTTTGCTGCGATTGATTCTGTCTGGGTGCAGAAATAGCAACGCCGTTTTGATTCAAAATATTTTCGACTTCGACAAAATTATTGTTCTTCAAGGCGTTATTAAGAGTGAGTGCCGTCTTTGCATTGGCAGGTGAATTATTTGCTCTAAGCACTTCCAAAAAACGATTCGCCGCAGATTTTATTTCCGGACGCGAAGGTTTATTTCCGGCAGGTTGCGTTTGAACTTGAGCTTGCGTTTGAGTTTGAACGGACTGATTATTTTGAATGAATTCGTTTAACTCTCCGCCGTAACGTTCAACTATAGCTTCGCGATTTTTCTGCGTATCTTGGAACGCGGAATTGTCATCAAACATGCCGTTGAAAAATTTTACGGTCGGGACATCTTTATCGTCGACGGCTTTGGCAAAACGTTCATTTGCAAATTGCTCTAAAAGTTTTTGAGTAGTGCTGTCTTGAGCATTCAAATCAAAGAGCGGCTTTGACGATTCCTCTTGATGATTTTGACTTTTAGCAGTGCTATCTTCGTCGGTTTCGGAAAGTTCTTTTTGAACATTTTCAGGGCGCATTGTCTCGCGAATTCGCTCAGTAAAAAGTTGTTCGGCGCGGCTTTGAGTAGCATTGCCTTGAAGGGTAGAAACTTTAGCAATCCAAGCGGGAGTTTGCCCTTGATAAAGCGGCTGCTCCATGACTTTGTTGGCACTGCTACTGTTGCCGAAAACGCGCCAATTTCCGTCCGCGTCTTTATGGTCTGCAACTAAGACATGCTGATAGGTCTGCTTGCCGTCGTAGAAAATTATATCGCCTTGTGAAATTTTTGATTCATCGAAAGGAATAATTTCAACGCCCATTTTTTCAAGGCGGCTGTGCAAACTGTTTTCTCCTTCAACCGTATTGACAACGCCGTCATCAACCATTTTTTTGAATTCGGGGTGCACATGAGAAAGAATTTTTGTGACGGCTTCGACGCAACCGACAGTTCCGTTATCCATTTGCTTGCCGTCGAGTGATTTTCTTGCCGACTGCAAACCTGCCGCAAAGTCAACTTTCGGTTCCTCATCGCCTTGATAATCGGGAGCTTGTCCTAAAAATTCGTTGATTCTGGAAACATATCCTTGAGTTTCGGAATAGGGCGGAATGCCTCCGTAACGCTTGACTGCACCGTCTCCGGCATTGTAAGCGGCGGCGGCAAGATTCCAATCGCCATTGAATGTGTTGAGCTGTTGCTTGAGATATTTCAAGCCGCCTAAAATATTTTGCTCTTGGTCGTAGGGGTCGACGCCCAAACTTTCGGCAGTTTCGGGCATGAGTTGCATTACACCAATCGCGCCGACCTCCGACTGAACATCTTGATTGCCATTACTTTCAGCAGTCGCCAGAGCTAAAGCAAGTTTCGTTTCTTCGGGAGTGTAACCGAGATTTTGAGCGTTGCGAATAATCGAATTGAAAACGTCATCACTCATCACGCCGTCCGAAATGGTATTTGTCCAATTACGAAGATTTTTTAATTGAAATTGTTCGTTCGCAAGTTGTTCTTCCGCGTCACGATAAGCTTGTCTAGCGGCTTCTTCCGAGCGGGCATTTTGGTAAAGGTCTGCAAATTTTTGGCTCCGTTCAATGTAAGGAGCTTTGCGCTCTTCTTCGAACGGCTGATTTCTGTTTGCAATGTATTGCCCTGCACGCCCTGCACCGTGGAACATCGCGCCCATAGTTGTACCAGCAATAGCGGCGTCACGTAATCTTTGCGGGTCAATGTTTTCGCCCAGTTCATGTGCGGAAGCAACTTCCTGCGCCACTTCCTCTGCACCTTCAGAGCCTGACGCTACGGCAAGGCGTCCGAGATTCCCCAAAAGCCCTTTGGCTGGTTTGCCGTAGAGCATGTTGTATTGCGGCGTGTTGAATGCCGAAATTATTCCGACGTTATCCCAAAATACTCGGTCGCCGATTTCGTTCGCCTCAAGTTCGGTTTTATCTTTGACGTAAGTGCCGTTGGCTTTTGCTTTATCGATGTACTCGTTTTTAGCATTTTGGCTTTCGGAAAGAGCTTCCAATCCTGCGCCTGCTTCTTGTGCGGCAAAAGATGTTGTGCTTGCAGGGACTAACGTTTTCAAGACTTTTGAATTCTGATAAGCTTTTGCCGCTTTCCACGCCATATCACCATATCTGGGCAGTAAGCTTAATACGGCACGTCCTGCACCGCCTGCCGCACCAAGTGCTCCGCCTAAAGGAAGCCCTGCCAATATTGACGCCGCCATTATACCGAGACTTTCCGGCGCGGATTGAAGAATATTTGCCGCGTGATAACCAAAAGAATTGTCTTCATATTGGCGGGCGTTGCGCTCATACATTTCACGCCCTGTATCTTGTATGCTCTTAAAAAGCGGGCTTTGATGTTCTTTCCATTCGGAAGGCGTCATGTTTTCAGGACGCAATCCCTCTTCCAAAATTTGTCCCCAAGTTTGTATGCTTCTGCCTGCGCCGGCGGCAAGATTATCGGCAATAAAACCAAGTGTCCCTTGCTCTTCAGGTTTCTTTTTCTCTTTTTGAGGAGTGAAATCATACAAATCCGCAAAGTTTCGACGGCGAATCGGAGTTTGCCGACTTCCAAAATTGTTTCCATATAAATTTGCAAATGAATTCATTTCTATCGCTCCAAATCAGCCGCCGCGAGCTTTCTTAATTAAACCTCTAACATAAAGGTCTGTCCTATCTTTAGGTACCCATTTACGAACGGCTTGGAATTGTTGGTCTTCACTTGCGCCATTTTGTGCGCCTATCTGTAAAATTTGTGCGATGTTCGCAACATTTTTTGCTTCGTCATCTTCCGAAAAATCTTCATAGTCGCCTCGCAAACCGTTAAGCCCCATTATTGTATCGTTTATTTCTTTCCAATCAGCGTCAAGTTGAGCCAGTTGCGCTTGAACTTCCGGTGGCATACCTTCCAAATTATCTTTAAATTGATTTTGTATGGCATTACGCTGGGCAGTGATTCTTTCTTGCGCTTTATTCAAAGATTCAAGCATTGTTTTTATTTCTTTGTCGCCCGATTCACCTTTAGCTTCTTTTCGAGTAAATCCAAACATAGCGGCGACCGCGTCCGGACGTTCATTTTCGGGTAAATATTTATTTATCAAGTCAATTTGTTGTGCAAGTTGTCGTTCTTTCAAAGCAAAACTGCGTTGTTCCTTTTTCATTTCACGTTCATCATCTACATCTGATTGGAATACATAATTTTCTTGGTCTCGTTTTTGTTGAGCGTCTGCTGTTGCTTGACCGTATTTAAATTTACGCTCATCTTTTCTTACATCGCGACCTTCATCTATACGTGAACGATACCCATAACTTTGGTCGTTAAGCTTTTGATTTAAGTATGCCATTCCTTGATTGTATTCATTTGTCTTAGCCAACCTCTCAAGGTCAAAGCCGTGTCCGAGAAGTAAGTTCGTTACATTATTATCTTGATTGTAGGCTTCTTTCTGATTCGGATAAACTTGCGAATAGAAGTTGGCAGTCGTCGGGTCTGATTGAGCAAAACTGCCGAGGAGTTGATTGCCGAGCGGAGTGACGACGCGCCCGTCCAAACCGTAGCTGTTAAAAAGTCCGTCAAGATACCTTGCGTGGTTGTATTGATATTCTTGCGCTTGAGCCTCCGCCAATCTCTTTGCTCGCCTTGGAGAAAGTCCGCGTAAAAGTGCGTCAAAATATTTTTCATCGTAATATTGGTTGGCGTTCATTGAGTAATCGCCGCTAAGTGCGCCCATAATATCGCGTGCCTCTTGGCTGGCAAAATTTTTTCTGGCGTCATCAAGTGAAACCCCTTCGCCATAGCCGCTTATATCAATTCCTGCGGCATTTGCAACGTCCCGCAAATAATCTGCGTGAGCATGTGCCGTTTGACGTTCCTCATCAGTTTTGGCGTCATAATATTTTTGTTTAGTGTCCAAAAGCCCGCGCTGAAATTGTATCTGATAAGGATTGGGAATATTGAGCGCATTGTCCACAGCGGCGTTTACTATAGCTGCGCCGTTGCGTTGTTCAGCAGGTTCGGTTTGCTTTACAGGCGATGTCGGTTCCGGCGAAGGCGACTGCTCCACAGATTGCGGCGGTTCCATTCTATGATTTAATGCGTTCCCAAGAAGCAAACCTTCCATAAATTCTTGACTTGGAACGTCGAAAGCGTAATTCATTCAGCTCACCGCCCGAATATGTTCGTTGACCACTTATTCCAATTATATTCATCTTCCCACGGATTAATATTAATTTGCTCTACCGCAGTTTTTGAAAACGGATTATCGCCCAAAAGTTTCGGAACAGCTTGCTGTGAAAGTTGAGCAGTAGTTTCGCTGTTAATTTGCGGCGAAATATTTCCGATTCCCATTTTATCTAAATATTTCATTGTGCGTTGATATTGGTCGGGATTATATTGCTCAAGCGTTTTTAAAGCCTCTGCCCTATCTTGTTCATTCATGCCCGCCAAGCGGTCATTGATAAATCCGCGAGCGTCATAATTTCCCTTCCAATCATCAAACAAACCACGCAAAAGTTTTCCCACTCCAAAGCCCGCCAATGTTTGAGGATTCGTCTGACTTGACATGGCAAGCTGCGCCATCATCATTTCCCAAGGAGTTCTTCCTTGCACATTTGGAGTTTTTATTTGATTTGCCATTTCTTAACCTCCCAAGAAAAACATTTTTGCTATTTGAAGTTTTAAACTCATCAGAAAATGCCGCCCAAAAGTCCACTCAAAAATCCGCCGTTGTTGGAAGTGGTAGACGTGGTATTGCCTCTTCCACCAGCCGCGGCAAGTGCACTTGAATTCGCGCCAACCAAGCCCATTGAAGCATTCCACAAACTCAACGACGGAGCCAAATATGCTTCCGCCGCCGCCGCTCCTACTACTACCGGTTGCCCCAAATTGCTCAAGCCGTTGCTGTACATGCCCGCCGCCGCAGTTGCTTTATTGAGCGCGTTCGTAAATCTCTGCTGATAAAGATTGCTTTGACTGTTCAACGCGCCGTTCTGGTAACCGTACATTTGATTGTAAAGATTGCTCGCGACGCCTGATTTTGTGTTGGCGTTATTGAAAAGTTGCTGCGCGATATTTACGCCGGTGTTGTAGCGGTTAGCATCATTGGTGTAGGCTTGCTGAGCCAAATTTGCATTCATCGAGTTGGCGTTTTGAGTATTGCTCATCATCTGCTGAAGATTATTAGCCCACGAACTGTTCTTGCCCGTGATAGCCGAGAATTGATTTTGAGCAAGTCCTGCATTCACCGTATTTGCATTCATGGAATTTCCGAGCCGTTGACCCGTGAGACCGGCATTGGTGGCAATCATCGCTTGAGTATTGCCGAATCTGTTTTGCGTGAGTGCGGAATTTGCGTCGGCAACGTTACGAGAATTAGCGAATTGATTTTGAGTAAGCCCTGCATTTGCCACAGTGCGATTCATATAGTTTTGATACTGTTGATTGGCAATATTTGTATTGGCGTCGATAGCGTTGCGCTGCGCCGAATAATTTTGATTGGCAATGTTTGTATTGGCGGCAGTCATCGTATGAGTATCGTTGAAACGGTTCTGTGAGAGGACGGCATTGGCGGCATTTGCTCCCATTTGAGCCGCGTAACCTTGAGCCGCGTAATTTGCATTGGCGGCGATATTATTCATGCGGTCGTTGTAAACTTGGTGAGAATATCCCGCATTAGCCGCATTATTGCCCATTGAGTTTTGATAGCTCTGATGAGAAATATTGTAATTGGCATTTATCACGTCACGGCTATCCGTAAATTTTTGTTGCGCAAGATTTGCATTTGCCGTTGAAATGTCGCGAATATTGGCAAATTGATTTTGAGCAAGTCCCGCATTTGCCGCATTGGTGTTCGTCCGATTCGTGTAACTTTGTTGCGCAAGATTAACATTTGCGTCCGAAACATCACGAGAATTACCGTATTGTTGTTGAATTAATCCGGCATTGGTCTGATTTTTATTTATGCGATTTGTATAATCTTGCTGCGCGAGATTTGCATTTGCAGTCGAAATTTCGCGAGAATTAGAGAATTGCTTTTGAATATTATCGGTGCCGTATTGCAAATTATTCCAAATATTGCTGAGTGCGGTTTGATAAAGATTCGTGTTCCTGTCTAAATTCTGATTCGTATTGCCATAGACTTGCTGCTCAAAACCTGCCCTTGCGTTGATGTCATTGACGGCATTTCCGAGCACGGTCTGATTGATATTTGTCTGCCGGTCAAAATTTTGATTGTCATTGCCAAAAGTTTGTTGCGTCAATGACGAACCTAAATTGATATTATTCATCGTGTTTCCTAAAGCCGCCTGACTGAGATTCGTCTGTCTGTCAAGATTTTGATTCGTATTGGCGTATTGCTGTTGTGAAAGATTGGTCTGCGTGGAAATATTATTTTGCTGATTGCTCAATTCCGTCTGGTTAAGATTGGCTTTGGCGGCAAGATTTTGCACGATGTTGGAATATTCTTGCTGCGTAAGGGTTGAGCCGTATTGCAAATTATTCTGCTGATTACCGAGAGCCGCTTGACTTAAGTTAGTTTGCCGGTCAAGATTTTGATTCGTATTACCGAGTAATTGTTGAATCAAATTCGATTGCGTGGCAAGATTATTCTGCTCGTTAGTAAGTTCAGTCTGATTGAGGTTTGCATTTGTGGCAAGATTTTGCGTCGTATTATTATGCGCTTGTTGCAGGAGAGTTAGCCCTAAATTTATATCAGCTTGAGTATTCGCCAATTCCGTTTGCCCAAGATTTGTTTGCCTGTCCAAATTCTGATTCGTGTTAGCAAGTAATTGTTGAATAAGATTCGATTGAACAGAAATATTATTTTGTTCATTGGCAAGTTCGGTTTGATTGAGATTGGCTTTAGCGGCAAGATTCTGCGCGATGTTATTATAATCTTGCTGTGCGGTTGATATGCCGATATTGGCATTCGCTTGAATGTTGGCTAAGCCCGTCTGATTAAGATTTACTTGCCTGTCCAAATTTTGGCTCGTATTGGCGAGTAATTGCTGAATAAGATTCGACTGGGTAGAAATATTATTTTGCTCATTGGCAAGTTCGGTTTGATTAAGATTCGCGTGCCTGTCGATATTTTGATTGGTGTTGCCGAGTGCCTGCTGATTCAAATTCGCGCCCATGCTGATGTTACTGGTTTGATTATTGAGCATTTGCTGTTCAAGCGCGGCGTTGATTTGATTCGTGTTTATCAAATTATTGTACAGCCGTTGAGCCAAATTCGCATTCCGGTCAATTTCAAGCTGGAAATTCTCCAGTTGCTTCAGCGTCATAAAGGCGTTTTCCCTGTCGGTAGTTATCGCGTCGCCCCATTTATTTTGTGCCAGATTCTGTGACACGTTGATATTATTCAAATAATTTTGTGCGGTAACATCAGCGGCATTTTTCGTAATGTCATTTAAAGCCGCATTTGTCACTGACGAATTCAGAACACCACGTCTGGCTAAATCGTTTACGGTACTGCCGATAGTTTTTCGCAAAACCGTATCGATTGAAGTGCTCATCGCGTCTTGATAAGCTTGCGGAATAGTTCCGTTTTGCAAGCCGCTCAAACTTCCTTCGACGCTGGAATAAGCATTCTTATTAGCTTGTATGTATTCGCGCAGGTCGGCATTTACACTGTCGGTTATTTCCGAACCCGAATCGATATAATCTTTTAAAAGCCCGTTGGCAAAGCTCGTTGCCGAATCATTTTTGGGAATATAGTCGTCTAAAGCATCATTAGTGACGGAGACCGCTGCGCTCCCCAATGTCACATAATCATCAAGCGCGGCATTAGTCAGCGAAGTAGCTTCGTCACCTTCACCGGAAATTGTCACCAATTCGCCGTTGATTGAATCGGTCGCGGTGTCAATCCGCTTTACATAAGTACCCAGTGAATCATTTGCAAGACTGACTGCAACGTCGCTTTGAGTTCCGATTTCCGCCAAATTTTTGTTGGTTATACGCGTCGCCTTGCAAACATGTACTCTGTTATAAAGAAGATAATTCCCTGTGCGCGAAGTTGCCGAATCGCCCCGCGTTTCAATTCCGGATAATTTACCGTTAGTTACACCGGTTACCGTATCAATCCGATTTAAATAGGAGCCGAGCAAATCATTTGCAATACTGACTGCTTCGCCACTTTCAGCCCCAACTAAAGTCAGATTTTCATTAGCAAGAGCAGTTGCTTCATTCCCGCGAGTTACATAATCACTAAAGGCGGCATTGGTCAGCGAAGTAGCTTCGTCACCTTTACCGGAGATTTCAACCAAACCGCTATTAACTGAAGCTGTTATCGTGTCAATTCTAGCTACATAAGAACCGAGTGAATCGTTTACAAGATTAACAGCGTCACCGCTTTCAGCTCCGATTAAACTTAAATTCCCATTGGCGATTGAAGTTGCCGAGCCGCTTAAAGTTATATAATCGTCGAGGTCGGCATTAGTTACGGAAACAGCCACGTCACCTTCATCGGATATTTGAGCCAAATCGCTGTTGATTGAATTGGTTATCGTGTCAATCAAAATCGCATACGTGCCGAGTGAATCATTTGCAAGACTTAAAGCGTCATCACTTTCCGCTCCAATTAAAGTCAGATTGCCATTAGCTAGAGAAGTTGCCGAACTTCCAAGATTTTTATAATCGTTGAGGTTGGCATTGGTCAACGAAGTCTCCGCATTGCTCTCGTCGGCAACGCCAAATAAATTTCTATTGATTACGTCGGTTATCGAATTGACCTCATCTGAATGAACGGTGAGCGAATCATTAACAAGACTTGTCGCGGTGTCACCTTTGGTTAAAATCACAGATAAGCCGCCATTGGTTATTCTGGTCGCCTCGCAAGCTTTCACTCTGTGACATTGAAGCCGCGAATTAGCTACATCAGCAATCGCCGTGTTTATTAATTCGGTCTCGTAAAAATATTGCGTCAGATTGGAAGTTGCCGCGTCATTATTGGTAGCGATACTTTGAAGGCTCGGATTCGCAGCAGTAACTATACTGTTGTTTAGACTTGCCGCTTGATTCAAAGTATCCGCCGTTAGTGTAGTGATTGTGTCATTCCCTACGGCAAAATTTTTTAGGCTGGAATTTGTCGCACTGGCTATACTCGTGTTTAGGTTTTCCGCTTGCGAAAAGGCACTTTGCACCGAAGTAAGTGGTTTTGTATTTTCTTCGATATAGTCGTTATTGCCTTCATTGGCGAGGCTCGTCAATTCGTCGCCTGCCAAAATATAATTGTCGAACAAATTATCAATGTCATCGGTCGCAGAATCGCCTTGCATTGAAAAACCATTTTCACCCGTCAGCTGTTCAACGTAGTTGTCCGAATAAAGTGTATTCTGCCCTATGAAGGTATCAATTTCCGAACTGACTAGAGTTGCCGCGCCGTCATTTTGCGTTAAATAATTTCCCAAAAGGCTGCTTAAAGAATTGGCGGCATTGATGTTTTGAGTAGTGAATCCGCCCAAAACGCTGTTGGCGGCTGAAGTGTCGGTGTTATTTTGATTTCGATAACTTCCCAGTGAATCATTAGCAGTTTTGGCGGCATTTGAATTTTCGGTTATGTATGTGCCCAGCGAAGCATTGGCGAGACTTGCAGCATTTGAATTAGCCGAAATGTAATTGTTTAAATCTTGATTTGCGGCGGTCGTCAAGCTGATATTTGAACCGGCAATGCTGTCGAGATTTTTTACGTAATTATCAGCGGCAACAGAATCGGAACTGATGACGCTGTTAATCCCCGTGTTGGCATTTTGCGCGGCGGTTGAATTGGGCAAAACATAGCTCATCAATGTATCATTCGTTACGTCCGTCACTGTGATAAGGTCGTCATAAATCGAACTAAGACTGCTGCCGGTCAAGGAAAATTGCTCGTTCAATGCGCCGACTAAGCGTTGCTGTTTGCATGTGGCACAATTCGCCACGCTTTGATATTTTTTGTTTAAGCCCGAAAGATTTGTATCTGCTACATACAACGCCGCTTGCATTTCCGCCGGAAGGTCTTGCATAAGCCCGCTTAAGCCCTGCGTGCCACGTTCCTGCGCTTCTCCTGCCAAGTGAACATAATAATAATCTAAGTCTTTAAAAACTGTGCGGAATGAATTTTCAATAACTTCCTTGGCATAATCGTTAAGCATGTGGGCATTGGGAGCTAAGGCTTCTGCATAGTTGACAGCCAGTTGTTGTAACTGCAATTCATAAATAGTCGGCTCGTATACATTTTCAGTAACCGTGCCGCCTTTAAACCTTTGCAGGTTGAATTTAAACATCATCTGCTGTCACTTCCCACGTGATGAAATAAGTACCCTTGCCTGCAGGTGAGGCTTGACCCTTTTGCCCCGTATGCTTGTCCGTGCAAAAATATCTGTTACCCAACTTGGTTTCTTCAATTCTGTTTATTTGAAAATCCGCCAGCCGAATGTAAGGTAAAATCGGACGAATGCAAATTGTGCCCGCAACTTTGTAACCACTTGCACGAGACGCTTTCTCCGCTACGTCACGCCAAAACTTGAATTCTCCGCACATCTGATTCACGACAATCATCTTACCCGTATCGCCAATTTCCGCGAATCCCTTTTCCGGCGTATAAAAAATTTCAAAGCGTTCATCTCTCTTGAACTTGTCCCAATTTTTTTGATTGTAAAGCTCAACCCATTGCTCAAACGTCTTGCTCATACGTCCACCACATCCAAAATTATCGAATTAAAAATAATTCCGCCCGTCGAACCGCTCCCGCCAATTTCCAAAACTTTATTCCGATACACATTGAAACTTTGCGCTAAAATTTCTCCGTTAAGCAGTGGCCGCCGAGTACCTCTGCCGCGTTCGGTCAATGACAAACTTACGACGACTTTGCCAGCAAAAATTTCCCCTTTGATACGTTCAGCGTCTTGCGGAATGTAGGAAACTTGCGTGCGCTTGAGCAAATAATCATGCTGACTTACATGACTTTTGCATTTGAATTCCCAAGATAAAGTTTCGCCCGAATCGCTGAAAGTAGTTTCATCAAGCTTTGAAACGCGGTCTGCCTTTATCACAAAAACTTCGTCGCCTGCTGAAATTACATCTACCACGGGTGAATTGAATTGCCGCTTGAACCAACTCTGCGTCACCAAATCATATATCAGCACGACTTCCCCGCTTAACGCCCAAATCTGATTGAGCTTCGGGACATATCGCAGAAAACTATCCTCTTCTAATTCCCGAATCTTCGACGTTATAAGCATGGCAATATCCTGCGGTTTCATGTTGCCGTAAGCGCTCGTGCCTTGAATGGCTTGCACTTCCTCGCGCCCCAAAATGAAAACCGAATCCGCGGCTGCGCAAGTACTCATGCGCCCCCGAACGTCAACATTGCGTGATACTTCCGAAATTGACCAGTCGGGAAACTCGCCGTTCAAACTATAGACGCGCCGATTATCTTTTACCAGCAATACATTACTCGCAAGATTGACCATGCCAATCAGTTTGCCGCCGTCTTTATAGCCAACCTCAATGAATTTTGCGCTGGAATCGACGCCGGTATCTTCCGTCCAATGTTCCTCATCACCGACGCCGGAACATATCACATTGTTTTCGTCGGTTACGAATACACGCCCCGCCTTTGTCCAAACACTTGTGGCATTCGGCGAATCAGCTATCGTAATCAAAGTTTGCCCGTTAAAGTATTGCAATTTCCCGCCCGTGGCAATTAATATTCCGCTTTCCCAGTTGGCGTAAATCGGATACAGTGAGCCGCTCAAAAGTCCCAATGCCGAGCTTATTTCATAGGTTTCCAAGTCAAATGAGGAAACTGCACGAAAAGTTTTCTCTGAAAATTCAACTTCCCTGACGAGCAAAAGCTTGTAATTTATTTCGTCGTACATCGCCGCAACAATGTTTGCGCTGTCCGAATTGAGTTTCAAAATATCCGTTGTTCCTGCAACGGTTTTTAATCTGCCCGTCGAGTGGTCAATTTCCACATTAACAGCAAGCGAAAGTTGATTGTCTGCAATGTTGTCCGCGCTTATGCTCGTATTCAGCCCACCCGAAAAATCAGCGCGGATTATTTGTGTTTGATTTTCATGCTTTGTTGAAAGTCTCATTGCCAGAACCCTTTCACGATTATTCCTGCCGGCGGCGGCATTAAAATTTTCTGAATTTGCGCCACGATATTCGACATCATCTGACTTTCCTGCGTCATATCGTATTCATTCCCGACGCTTAATCGAACTGACACGTATTCGACGAGGAAATCATCAAATTCATTGTTCAGCGGCGATTTATCTTCCCATGCTAATTCGTCAATGTCATCAACCGTGCGTATCACATATTCAGTCGGCGAATTCGGCGTTGGGAAAAAATTAATCGTCTGCGTGCCCGTCAAGTAAAATTCTCTCGGCTCATCTTCGGTATCGCGTTCATGAATTGCAAACGCCAATTCCGTTTCCTCCAACGCCTTTTTCGGTTTGCCTGCCAACACGCAAATTATTTTCGTCGGACGATTTTCCAGCGTGATTGACTTTACTCCTGCAGGCAAAACGCCTTCAACTTCCGACATCAGCAGTGCGGGGCGCATATTCGCTATCAACCGCCGTATAAATCTTATCCCGCAATTTATGCAGTCTAAAATCTCATCGTCGTCATAAGTTATCTTGTCGTTATCGTGAAGGCGTTTCCGAATTCGCCGCGCTAAAGTCTCTACGCTAAGCATTCTAATCGTCCGCCGAGGAAGTCAGCACGTTAATGCAGCCGAAATCCGTCAAAGTGTTACCGTCATATTTGAACTGCGCTTTCTTTAAGCCAAACATGCGGTCAATGCTGACGCCATACTGGTTCTTATAATCGAAGAGTTCTTCTTCCTAACGGGGCGGGGTACCTTCTGCCAAAATGCAAGCTTGCGCTCCGAGGAACAATGCGTGCCCGACTGTTGCACCGCCCGAACCTGTTTGAGTTCGCGGAACTCTCAAGCATTCGTGAATCACGACGCCTTCATAAATTCCCATTGCGCCGCTAAATATCGGATTCTTTTCGCCGCGAATATTGGCGTGCTCTTGAGCTTCAAGCCATTTCGGGTCTTGACGCAAATCACGTGCCTGATACGGGTCGATAACCATGACATATGTTTCTCTGCCGTCAATGCGAATCGGCTGGACGGCTGTCAATTCGTCCTCTTGCGCCATACGACGTGCCTTGCCAATCAGCGTTGTATCGAAAACATCAGAAGTCGTGATACCTGCTTCACTTGTCGCCGTGCCTGCGAAAAGCATTCTATCCGCAGTCGGCGGCTCAATCGTGTAGGGCAATTCAGCTCCCGCCAAATTTGCGAAAGGCGGTTGCGTGCCCGTGAGTACCGCGAAAATGCTCAAGTCAAAATAGCGTGCAAGCCATGCCGAAAGGACTTTGCGCATATCGGTGCGCATTTTTTCTTGAGTTTTCTGCTCCTCAAAACGTCCTTTCAGTCTGACCGCGTTACGAATACGGCTCAAATAAACTGTGCACGAACGATAATTCATTTTCTCTTCGTTGTTTTCAAGCTGATTATCTTCAATGACGCCCGCACCATTTAACGGCATGAGTAATGAAACTTCAATGCTGGTACCTTTACCGCGGCTCAAATCCTCCTGAATCTGAATTATGCTGTAGCGCCCATGTCCCATAAATTTATTGAAATAGCTTTCCTTCTTGCCAAAATCCCACGTCATCTTTGCCCAAGATTTGAGTATTAGTTCGGTTGGGATTGTCGTGTTGCCGAATGTCGGCTGATAAGTTGCCATAATTTATCTGTCCTTTCATGTAAAGCCGAGTAATTTTTTTTGAGTTTTCTCATCAATTTTAGTGAAGTCGCCTTCAAGCAATTTTTCAATTTCGCGGCGGTTTAATTGCCCGTCACCTGTGGAAACTGCGCCTCTAAGTTGGTCGGAGCGCGGCAGTTGCGGCGGCTGATTAACTTGCGGCTTTGATTTTGCATTGCGAGTGTAATACGCTGCCTTCGCCAGTTTGTAATATGTTTTGACAATCCAAGCTTCATCAGGTGAGGCACTTTGCTCTTCGACGTGCGAATACGCTGTAGCGATTCGTCGCCGGTCTTGCGGCGAAAGTTGGTTGTAGAAATCGTTAGTGGCGAATTTTACAATTTCGTTGTAATCCGGCTCGGCAATCGCCTTTTTGGCAAACTCGTTATAATCTCGCGTTGCTTCATCCCGTTCGGAAATAAATTGCCACTTCTTTTGCTCTTGCAGCCGACGATTTTCCCTTATCGCATTGAAAACTTCAGCACTCGCAATGCTTTTCGCCTGCGCCCATTGAGCAAGTCGCGGGTCGTCACCGTCGGCATATTCCAAACTCGCCACGTCGTCTTGAGTGAAACCCGTCATAGTCATAGCTTCGGCGTCTATCGCTTGAGTGATTTTCTCTGAAATTTCGGGCGTGATTCGGAATTGCGGCAGCTGATATTGCTGCTGTTGTTGAGGCTGTTGAGGTTGCGGTTGAGGTTGCTGGCGTTTCTGATATTCAGCAAGTTGAGCTTTGAGGCGATTGGCTTCATCAACCTTTTCTTTGAAACGGTCGTAAGGCACAGTGCTTGGAGTTTGCGGCTTATGCTCTTCAGCCAATGCAGGTTGTGATTCTTCTTCGACTTCAGGCTCCGTTTGATGACGCTCATGTTCCGCTAAAACTTCGCGGGCGTATTCTTCGGGCAAGCCGCTCAATTCTTCCGGTAACGGCTCCGCAGATTCTTCGGAAGTTTCAGTTTCCGGTGCAGATTGCGGCTCTTCTGATTTTTCGTCGAAAAGTTGCAAATCGAATTCAAACATTTTTATCGCTCCTTAACGTTTAACGCCCGTCGGCGAAATTTGCGCCCTTATCGTCGGCGGCACGAGATACCTTGAACAGCTCAATTATTGCCGCAAGGATTTTATTGCTGTCACGACATTTGCCCGCCTTGAAGTCCTCAATCAGCGACAAGCCCAAATCGAAGACTGCCTTGCTAAACTTCCGCTCCGATTGCGCGACTTCATCAAACGGTTTATCTAGAAATTTTTTCTCCGCCATGATTCATTCCCCCAAAGTCCAAAGCGTGGATGAATTTTTCGGCGCAAACGCGAGCCTCTTCAAAAGTCTTAAAATAATCGGATTCTTCTTTGGTACCGTCACGAAAAGTGATAGTAACGTAATAGCAAGCATTTTCTCTCAAATCTTCCAAACCTTTTGCGTCAATATCAATTCTGGCGATGTCTTCTGGCTCAATATTCAACCAAATAGTGTTGGTAAATTTAATCATCATGATTCATTCCTCCAAACAGAAAAGCCGCCCAAATTGAGCGGCTCTCTGCCGAAAAATTTTACAGTATCAGCGGCTCAATATCGGTGACGGTGTATGTGCCGCCGAACGCCGTGATTGCCACAAGCATAATATGGCGCGTGGCGTCTTTATCGGTTAGCGTCTGTTCAGCGATGAAATAATACTTCATGCCTCGAACCAACTGCTTGCCGACGCAAAGGAGTGGTTTATAACCTGCGCCGATTACACCGCCGATTGCGCTCCACGCCGAAGCATATTCCTGCGGCATACTAGTCAAGCCTTTAAATTCTTCAAAATCAATTTTACCCAACATCATGATAAAAGCCTCCTTAAATTAAACAACAGCCGGTGCGATTCCGTTAATGACGGATTGAGCGGCTGCTTGTGTCATAGTTTGTGGTTGCGGTTGAGGTTGATTAACAGGCGGCGGCGGAGCTTGCGGCATTTGATTAGGCGGCGGCATTTGAGGATTCATCTGCGTCGCCAACTGCGGTGCCATTTGCTGAACCATGACTTGCAGGAAATGATTCGCCACTTCCCACGGGATAAGTTCTGCTTTCGCCGCCATTGCAAATTGAATCGGCAGCGGCGCGTCTTTGAACGCAATTTGCATTCTGAAGTCCGCATTCTTGACGCGTTCCAATTCCAACTGCGATTGCCATTGCTGTTGAGCTTGTTGAGCTTGCTGCGCCTGCTGTTGCTGAAAACGCAATTTAATATCGTTTTTCTTCGGCAGGTCACTCAAATCTATCAGCGTGTCGAAAATCAAATCATGCGGGATTCCGAGTTTACTCACCGCGTCAATCAAACTCCAAAGTTGCGCTTGACGTTGCGTAGTATTCGATTCAACATCGGCAATGATAATATCGAATTCGCCCTGCGATAAATCGTTGAGCGTCTTGACAATCACGCCCGCCAACGGGTCTTGCTGAATTACCTGCTGATTGACGGGGATAAATTCCTGCCCGTTCTCGCCCTCAATGCGATAAGTTTTCTCCGCCGTGTAAAATTGCGGAATAACTCCCGCATGTCCGCGCCTGCCCCAAAGCAAATACGCAATTTTTTTCTTCGCACGTCGTAACGCGTCGAAAATTACCGCCAAATGCGTGATTGATTGTTTTTGGCGAAGTTCAATAGCTCTACCGCTTGCTTGGCTCGGAACTTCAACGCCCAGCATACTTTCATTTATGCCGCTGATTGTTTTCAAATCCTCAACTGCTTGCTGTTCAGCTTGAATTACTGCCATTGGCGGCTGCTTAGGTTCACGTTCACGGATTCTGTCCAAACCGCCAGGCGTGACTTTCTGATAATGCCCCGGTATCGCGTTCTTGCGCTTGAATTCTGATTCTTGGTCGGGCGTCATTGCACCCTCCTCAATCCAGCCTCCACCATTGGCAGTCGTGTTCAGCAAATGCAATTCTTGAATTCGCCGTTTATTAACTTCGCGTTGCGGGTCTTTCAAGTCTCGAACAAAACCTGCCGGCACATCTCCCACGCCGTAATAATGATAAATCATCGGCACATAAGGAAATTCTCCGTGTTGATACGGGCTTGGAATTTCTTCAAGCAAAGTTTTATCGAAGAACACGCAAAGCTTAACTTCGTCGCGCGGAAAATCTTGACTGCCAGCTATCATTCCCATTTGAATCATATCGGGCGTCACTTGCTCTTGAGGAAGTTGTTGCCCGTCTGCCGTGAAAAAAATTGTTTGCTGTGTTCGTTCCTTGTACCAGCATTCCACCACGCGAACTTTCTTCAGCTCGCCCGAATAATACAGCCGGTCAATTTTGGGACGCCCTTCGCTTTCCTCTTCCGTCGAATCATACACCGCAAAATTGTTTTCGATTGCGTCTGCTTGTTCGGGATAAATTTGCTTCAATTCATCTTTAGCCACCCACTTCGCCCGAATCAAAAATCTTGCGTCCGAATAATCAAGTTCATGCGCTTCGGGGTCAATGTAAATGCTGAACGGGTCAATCCGCTCAATCACCGCTTCCCCGTCTTGAACTTCATAATCCATTTTGTATCGCACGCCGAACCAGCCCAGCCCGCCTATTGAACAGTCCATGAAAACCTGCGATTCCACCGCGTCATAGTCGCACCTGTCCATGACGTATTTTGTTATGCCGCGCCGAACTTGGCACAAGTCCACATCGTCAGAACTTCTTGCCGCAAACTCCACGTCATATCGATTCAATCTCTGGTAGCCACTAAGTATATTCAAAAGTGGTTTTATTCGATTGATTGTAATTGCAGGTCTGCCGTCTTCCGCAAAGGCTTGAATTTCCTCGTCAGTCCACTGCTTGCCCGCCGTGAATTCATAATCCTCTTTAGCCGCACGACGCCAATCCTGCCCACCGTCTACTGCCTCTTGAAACCATTGGCGGCACCTCGCAAGACTGTCCGTCGGCTCCGGCATTTCAACTTGCAGTTTTTCTTCCGCTTCCAAAATTCATCACCTCAATACGTCCAAGCAGGACGCGCCGTTTCCCTCGAACGCCAACGCTCCATGAAGTCATCATCTTTACTTTTCCGCACCGGCGTCCAAGGACGGCTCATTACCCCGTAAGCCGCAGCGTCGTAACAATTGTGCACTAAAAAACCGTTGGCGAAATACTCATGTTCCTCGTCAACGGTTAAGTTGTAAACGTCAGCTTTTTCTTCTTCAAGTTCGCCCTCTTTTACCACAAACTCCGTTTGTCGTCTGCAACAATAACCGCCACCTGAATCAATAACTTTGTCGCCGGAACGTAAAGAGACGAGCGGCTCCCAACCTTTATTTTCAACAAAAATGTGGTGATTCGGAGTACCTGTCAAGGATTTTCCGTTACTGAAAGTGACAGTGATAACATAAGCGTTGCGCTTTGTCATGCCCGCTGCCAAAACTTTCCTAAATCCCTTTCGAGTTAAAACTTCGTCTTCAGTCGTGACTTCTTCTATCGGGATTTCACCGCGCGTTGTGTGAATTAAAGTGCCTGCCACAAAACAGTGGTCTTCAGCCGTGGTATCGGGCAATTCCGGCTTGTGCTTGTCGTGACCAATCATCGGAATTGTCCGCAGGCAATGAATGCACGTCGAGAAAAATTTTATCGCGGGTTTATAAGTGCCGTCTTCCAATTCATTGCCAATTAGCCGCTGCTTGAATAAATTCGCGCCTTCCAACCTGCCCTTACTGCTCGGCATGAACGGAATCAACCCCTTGCGTATCAAAACATTATTCAGTTCTTCACTGATTGAAGGAGCCGTCACACCCGTCCTAGCCCAGCACGCCGAATCCAATACGCCATAGCGCAAATTCTCTTCCGGCTCTTCAAGTTCGACAATCTTTTCACCAACCTGACGCGCCGTTTCTCCCGTACCAACATTCGGCTTGCCGCCCCAACCATACAGCTCACGATAAACATACATGTCGCCGTCATAGTCAACTGCAAACCACAGCATCGCATACGGGCGCGCCTGACCGAAATCCATTGCACGAAATTTCATCCAATCCCGCGGAATTTCAAACGGCTTGACCACGTGCAAGCTTTCCCGCCACATGCTGAAGTATTGCCCGCTCTCAATGCCCCACTCGCCAAGCCCCACGACTTTGTACCTGTCAGGGTCTGTCAATTCTATTTCCTTGAACAAAGCCAAATCGTTTTCGCTCAACCACTCGTTGCATTTATACGTCGTCGTCATCGCCAATATATTTTCGCTCTGCTTGTCGAAAAATCTGCTTTTCAGCCAGCTTGATGAACTCCACGGATTGAAGCTCAAAATCCACTGAATATAGTATCCTTCAGGCAACTGACCGCGCAATGATTCATCTATTCGATTGAAATCTTCCTCCGCGCACTCATAAGCTTCCTCCATCCACGCGAAACATAAATGCCCGCGTTCCACCGCGATTGACGTCAACTTCAAGCTGTCGTCACAGCCGCGAAAGATTATTTTCTGCCCCGTCGGCAAATACGTCATCTGCAGTGGATTTATTGTTGCCTTCCAATACTTTTCGACGCCCAAACGGTTTATCGCCCATTTCAGCTGCGCATAACATGAATTCGCAAGCGTCGCCGCCGTCTGCCTCACTACCAGCGCATTTGCCAGCGGCATTTGCATGAGTCTCACTATCAGTTTCAGTGCCGCCGTCGTCGATTTCTTACTTGCCCTTGACCCTTTGCAAACCACATATCTCTGCTTGCTTTTCCAGAATTCATCATAGCCGCCTCCGACGACCTCTCGCATTGAAATTTTATTCCCCGTATTTTCTTGGGTTACATTTAGGGCGTGTGATTTTTCAAAGTCCATGTGTACCCCTCGCGAATCTATATGCGGCTAAAAATCGTCACGAATCACGACGGGAATTGAGCCTTGCAAATCAATTTCCTGCCGCGTGATAAACATACCTCTAACCTTCGCAAGCATTTCTGCCGCCTTCAACCTCTCCTTTGCTGATACTTTCGACGTAACCTTTTCCGCCTTCGTGTAGCCCTTACCCGTGCCAATGTTCATGACAACCTCTTCCGTTGTTTCTCCCCTCATCACTGCTGTAATATATTCTAATATTTCCTTATCTTCAGCAATTCTTTCACTTTCAAGCTGTTTCAATCGTGTAGCGATTGCGGCTTGTATTTTAGCATTTCTCAACAATTCACAACCGATAGCCATTGCGCTGCGTTCGGAATAGCCAGCCTTTTTGGCAGATTCGGTAGCATTACCAGTTTGAATATAATAATCAACGAAGAGTGCTTGACGGGTGTTAAGCTCCTCACGTTTCCTTTCTTTTCCTTTAATCCCTTTAATCATGTCAATCACTCCCAACAAAAAACCCTCCCGAACTGTGGAAGGGATTATTTTTTAGTTCGACGCGGCGTTTAGTGATGAGGCGGAAAATTACTTCGCGGCATCGCTCATCGGCGCAGGTTTCACTTCAACGAAGAAATTGCCGACCAGATAATTGCTCCGCCACCGATAACTATTGCCCCAACACCAACGACAGCGGCTATCGTAAGGCTTTGAATTTGACTGCTAAGCTTATCGAACTTTGATTCAATCCTTGCGTTCATTTCCTTAATATCGGCGTCGTGTTTTTCTTGTGCACGCCTAATATCTTCGCGCTGTTGCTGTGATTCGATAACGAGCATGTCAACTTTGGCAATCACGCTGTCAATCCTTGCGTTTTGAGCGTCAATCTGCCGCTGGACGTTCACGCTAAGTTGCTCCAATTCAGTCATTGTCGCCACCACCTTTTGACTGGTTAATCGCCTTGAGCGTCTTTATCAAATATTTCTGCGCGTCGACGGACAATTGGTTGAATTCTTCGACGAGGCGTCTTTGCTCCGGCGTGAATTTTTCCGGCGGGCATTCCGTCGTGAACTTTTCCGGAACAAGTCCTGCAAATGATTCGACGCTATTTTGAATCAGTTGTGACAAACTTAACCCCTTCTCCGCCGCTATCATCTTATAAGCCTCCCGCTTGCCCTTTGGAATATCAGCTGTAATTCTGTCGCATTTCTCCTGCTGATATTTCGCTATTGATACCCGTTTTGCACTAGATACCGTCACGATTAATCACCTCATTTTTTGAAGTAATTTTATCACAGGATAGCTTTTACTTCAAGCAAAACTTTTTGAAGAAAATTTTTCTCCCGACTGTTAAAGTGCTGATAAATGGCGTCATGACGCGGTTTTTATCCCGAAAAAAATTTTTTGCAAAAGGGCTTGACAACACAGGATAACCCGTGATATACTTGCGCCAACTTAAAGGAACACAGGATAGCTAAACCGAAAGGGGAAGCGAAACTAGAAACCCAGAGGATTGAAAAACAAATATCAAGTCAAGCAGTACCAGTTCATTGAAAATTTAATATCAGCGTGGTTACAGGATATGGGACTAATTACCACAGTGCATAGCTTGTAAAGTCTATGAAGTCATAGCCGCTGATGTTTAGACAGATAGACTTTCTCCTATTCTCCCTTTTCTCAAAACTAGACTTTAAATGGGGAATGCTCCGAACGTAACACCGCAGATAGGCTAGCGCGCATGAATTACTACAAAAGGCTAGCTAAGCTGCAGGAACTACACATAAGGCAAAACCTTCTAGCTTTTAGCTGTTGATTCGTCGACAGGTAAAAGCACTGATTAAAGGGTTCCGACAACGAAGCCTTTTAATCAGTGCTTTTGCACAAAAGAAAGGGGAAATTCAAAATGATGATTGAGGAATTTACAGCGCGGACAGGTTACAAACCCACTCCCGAAGAGTACAAAACCATTGAGGCGCAATATTACGACTTTGACGGCGATAAAAACGCATTTTGCCAATATTGGCAATGTCACAACATAGCGCGCCGACTCATTATGCAAGCCGTCACATTGTGCGCCAAAAAGCGGCGCGGCGATTCGCAACTTGAAGCGGCATTGAAAGAATACGCCGCCGCTATTGGGGAAATTCTTTTCTAATCGTTTATCCCGACTGATGAGGCAGGGCGGCTCCCTGCCGAAATGCCCCGCAAGGGGTATATCGGGAAGTCAAATTCTCGGAGAAAAGAAAGGGGAAATTAGAAATGACAATTAAGGGACTCAAAAGCGCGTTCAAAAAGGCTAATCGGAGCGTTAACAGGGCTATTGCTCGCTACAAGGACTTTATCTTTCCGCTTTATATGCCTTGGGGCAATGAAGGCGAAGTTGCAAGCATGTATATGGCTTGCGTCAAGCAGGTTAAATACGTCGACAACAAGGGAAAAACGCGTTACTCGGAACAACTTCGCGATTACGCAACCGAATTATCATGGACGTTTTATCGCAAGCGCGGCGGCAAATTCTACGAAAAGCCGCAACCCATGCGCGAAGGATTTTCGCAGGAAGCTTGGGACAATTACAGGCAAGTTTATCAGCTTGTCGGACAAGATTACCTTGACTTGCGCAAGCTTGAATGGGCTATCGACGCGGCAGTTGACGAACGCGAACGGCTTTTAAGCGAACTTGAGGACGCAGGCATTAATCCTTACGACGACGCGGAGTTATGGCAATAAAGGTTTTGCCACGGGGCTTTAAGTGACAGATAAAGCCTCGCACAAAGCCTTTAAGGCTCAATGTTTTCTCGGAGAAAAGAAAGGGGAAATTTACAATGACTAGTGCAGAAGAATTGCAAGAACTCGTTAAAGTTTACGCAGAATCAGTAGAGGACGCCGCTCGCGGCATTTATGACGGCGAAGAATGCGAAGACGCTTTGAATCAATTCCTTGAAGACGTCCTCGACGTTGAAATTTCTTGCGATTTGCAGGGCAGGTATCGCGGGGCAAGAATTGCGCTTGGTCTCGGCGGTCCCAGTTTTTACTTGAACACCAGAACCAGTTGCATTGAGGGCTATTGGTGGAGTGCTCGCGCTGAATATCACGTTAAGTCTTTCGCGGTTGAAGCCGTCGACGATTACTTCAAGGAAATTTGGGAAGTGTCGCGGGGGTATTAATCATGCGCAAGAAAATTGATGATTGGCTTTACGAAAATTGGCGTGAAGTGCTTGCCGGGCTCGTAATTGGTGAAGTGCTCGCGGCTATCACGCTGTATCCTTTCTAGCAACAAATATTCCGAACTGATGAAGACGGGGGCGGCTCCCTCGTCGAAATATCGCCCTTCGGGGTGGTATCTTCGGAAGCCCACGCGCAAGGCGTGACTTCTAGGAGAAATTGAGAGGAGAAATAGAAAATGGGAAAAGTTGAAAGCCTTACGACAAATGCGCAAATGGCATTCAGCGTTGACGGTGATTTACTCGCAACGGTTCTGAAAGCAGTTATGCGCGCGGGAAAATCTGCGCTTTATATCCGCGTCGACGAAAATTGCGTTGAATTCAAAACCTGCGGTAGAGATTTTATCGCGGTGGAGAAAATCAGCGAAGGCGTCAAAATCTTCACGACGGGCGAAACGCTCATTAACAATGTGGGCGCGAAAATTCTTGTCAAAGCCGTTAATGAACGGGCGCGATATACCTTAACCGCAAGCAAGAGCACGTTGACAATAACCAACGGTGACCAGCGCGAATTATCGTTATCGTGTTGTGCGTTCTTGCCCTCGCTAAGCAAAAAAGACGCCGAACGATTTAAGCCCTTCCAAACTGAATATGTCATGGGTGAAAACGTTATCGCGCTCGCACAAAGCGAATTGAAACAATCGCTCAAAAGCACACTTTATGCGGCGGCAACTGTTGAGAATAGTCTTTCCCGACCGGTTTTCACGCAGGTAAACTTCAAAGCCGGCGAAGAGAACTTGACATTGACAGCGGCAACGCATTTTCAGATTGCACAAGTCACTACGACCGCTTTTACTTTGCAAGGCGATTTTAACTGCAACATTGATTCTGATGTTTTGTGGTTTATCCTACCTTTGCTCAAAAATAAAGATGTCGTGCAGATAACTTGCGGGGGGCGTTCGGAATATGTCAACGAAATATGTATCAAAATCGATACATTGACCGTCAACGCTCGCTGTGTAAAGTTAGATTTTCCCGACACTTCACAGGTAATTTCACAACTCGCGCTCGTTAAAGCAAGCTTGAATCGTCAAGAATTGATACAAGCCGTTAAATTCTGCAGCCCGTTTGCTGATGAGCACGGAGCGATTAATCTGCGCTTTGAAAAAGACGCTGTCACTGTCAATGCCTCGCACAAAGCTGTTGTGACTTATAAAACTGAAGACTCGACCGCCCGAAGTCTTAAAATAGGTGGAAGCGCGGTTAATTACGTGCAAGCAGAAGTTGACGGCGTAGAATCTGGCAACGCGGTCGGAGATTTTACGGTAACAAACCTGCTTGGAATGCTCGGTAATTTGACCGAAACCAATATTACAATCGAATTATCAGAGCAGAGCATTACGGTTCGGGAAAATAACAAAGTCGCGGTAATTGCCCCGATAAAAGAATCTGTGCATTTGCCTGTTAAAGCAGTAACACCGTCACTTCAAGACACCACAACGATTGATATCACTTCTGCTTTCGTAGAAAGCGTCGCTGAAACCGTCGCATAAAAATAGACTAAAGGTTTTGCCACGGGGCTACGTGACAGGTAGCCTCGCACAAAGCCTTTAAGGCTCAATGTTTTTCCGGAGAATTTGAGGAGGAGTAATTATGATGACATTACAAAAGTTGAAAGCCGCTCATCGGAATGCTGAACGCCGCGAAGGATATTGGTTTGATGAATATGACAATGCCCTTCACACATTTTGTATCCCGTTAATGAACGGAAACATGTTTAATTTATACCTCGCTTGCAAGGCCGATTACGACCACGGCCGCTCGGTAGCTGACGCCGTAGAAGCCGGCAAGTTTACCGTCTACGAAGAAGAATATCCCGAAGACGGCGTTTTCAAAGTCTGCACGCGTCACGCCATTGCCCGCTTGCGCCTTATTGAGAGGAAACTCAAAGAATGGCAAGACAAGTATTATTATTTGGACTGTGCGCTTGATGAATGCTGGGACGAATCCAAAGGCATTTCGGCACTTTCGGACGAAACCAAACGTGACCTTGCCGCTGTGGGCATTACGGTCTGATTAACAATCTGTTCTAACGCAAATACCGCCTCGATTATCGGGGCGGTATTTTTTATGTCAAGCGGATGTCCGCGTAGTTTGCTAGTCTAATTATATCAGCCTTTAGAAAGTGCGCAAGAGTGCAAGAGGGTGACATTTTTAAAAATTTTTTCGTGAAGCCGGTATAAATGGCGCAATGTGAATTTCATGCGGCGGGCAGTCTCCTTGAAAGATAAGCACTCGACATAACGCAACATGAGCAACGCCTGCAGTGTCGGCTCGTCGACTTCGCGGAGAATTGTGTGCACAAGTTCCGACTTCGCTAAAATAATATGGTCGCGAAATTTTTCAAGGTCGCGTTCGTGCTCGACAATCATCAGCGCAAGTTTTTCGACGCGTGATTTAGCCTCGGAGGAATGCGGCAAGCCGTCGATTATCGGCACGAGATTTTCAGCACTGATTCTTAATTCATGCAGACGCCGCTCAAGGTCGCGAATTTTTTTATTCAGCTCGCGGACGCTGTTTAATTCCTTTTCTGTCAATCGGCTCGCCGCCTTTCCTTATAGTGTAGTGTCGTGCTTGACGCGCTCGCGGACGTAGGCGTTATAGTTCAATGCCTCTTCCGGCGTCGCGTCTTCGATACCCTCAAAGGTAACCTTGATTCCGTCAATTATCATCGTTCAGCAGCTCCTTAATCTTCCTGCCCTGCTTGAAGTGGACGTGCTTTGTCGGCGGCAAATCAATCGGCTCTCCCGTTCTGGGATTCCTGCCACGTCGCGGAAGACGCTCCTTTACGCTGAACGTTCCAAAACCGACTATCTGAACGCGTTCGCCGCGCTCCAGTTCCCGACTAATCGTCGCGAAAACTTCACGGAAAATCTTTTCGACTTGTTTTATCGGTATATCGTTTCTGATTGCCGCGATTGTGATTAACTCTTTGCTCGTCATAATGAATCCTCCGATTTACAATTAAGCTGGCGTTCCATTTCAAGAATCGCCAATTTCTTTTTGCTCTGGTGATGCGCGATATATTTTGCCTTGAGCTTGCGATAGGCAGAATCCTCCTGCCACGCGTCAACGCCGAGTCGGGACAAGTCACGGGCGATTTGTCCGCGAATCTTCATGTGCTCATCAATAATCTTTTCGGCGTAGCGTGTGACTTCGCGGCGGGAATATTCGTCCATATCGGACGACATCAGCGTCCGAAATAATTTCTCCATCACAATTCCTCCACTTCGATTAAGATACGCGGCTCGCCGTAATTTTTCGTCGCACTGATTTGGGTTACTTGCCCGTCGTCCTCATAACATATTCCCGACAATGAATCCATTACGGCCTTGAGAAAATTGTCCACGTCGCCCCAATTCTTTTGCAACAGCCCGCGGCGTTTCTTATAAAAATCGGCGTGCAGTCTGATTGCCCCCTTGAGCGGCTCACGACCTTTCATCGCCTTTAACGCGAAATAACCGAGCTCTTCTTTGAACTCGGTATACTCCGCAGGATTACGCGGACGTCCTCTTCGCGGTATCACTCTCTTAAACGGTACCGGCTTTATCAACGCCTCAATCCTTATCATTAACGATTTCAAGGTCGGGTGAAAAAGCTTTGCCTAACGGATATTTAAAGTTGAATTTATTAATGAAACAAAAACCGCCGTCATCAAGTTTTACGTAAAAAGTATAATCGTTGAAAAGAACTTTATCGCCCTCAAAAATTTCATGACCGTTCTTGTCAAAAATACCGCTGCCCAATTCGCAGTCAATTTCCTTTATCTCTCCGTTGATTCTGATTCTGTGTTTCATGATTCTTCCTCCACCTCAACCGCTCGACCGCCTTTTAATCTGTAAAAAGTATCGGGCTTGATTTTCTTCCCGTCTACCTTGAAGGCTTGCATATCAGACAATTCATTTTCCACCCATTCGCCGAGAACGAGCCAACAACCTAATGCACCTTTAGCCCACGATTGACGTCCGGTAACTACTGCTACAGAATTTTTCCCAGCTACGATCGCCGCTGAACAGTCGCCCGTATTCGTTGCCACTGAACGGTTGCCCGTATTCGTTGCCACTGAACAGTCGCCCGTATTCGTTGCCACTGAACAGACGCCCGTATTCGTTGCCACTGAACAGTCGCCCGTATTCGTTGCCACTGAACGGTTGCCCGTATTCGTTGCCACTGAACAGTCGCCCGTATTCGTTGCCACTGAACAGTCGCCCGTATTCGTTGCCGCTGAACGGTTGCCTGTATTCGTTGCCACTGACCAGTCGCCCGTATTCAGTAACTTTTTAAAGTTCGTTGCTGACTTAATCAACTCATCTAAAGTAATTTCCTTGATTATCACTAACTCGTTTGTGCAAAATTTATGCTTGCCGTCAGCAACGATATCACCGGTAGCTTCAACTAATGCGAAACGAGAATTTGCAGGTTCGTAATATTCAAAAACTGCCAACGGCTCATCGCAAAAATGAAATCCGCGTTCACAAATTTTTATTTCACCGTCAATCTTATACGTCTCTCCGACTTTGAATTGAAACCCTCGGCAACGAAAATTTTTGTCAAATCCTTTGTAACCTTTCATGATTTTTCCTCCTAAGAACGCGGGCGGTCAGTTTATTGGTGGTCACCGACCGCCCTTTTCTTCACGCCAATTTCACTGTCAAAATGTCGGGACGTGCCTGCGCTTTCAAGCCGGCAATTTGTTCGCCGGTGTCGTCGAAGTAAACGTCCTCGCCGTCAACTTTCAAGTGCTTTTTCAACCCTGCCCAGTCGACCATTTCTGTTGTCTGCACTTTCAAGAATTCAGGCGCGTCCGTCTTGACGAATTCGCGCAAACGCTTGCTTGCCGAACTTGCTTGCCCTTCGTTTTCGACGTAGATAATCGGAGATTGTCGCGTCAAGGAAACTGTTCCGTTCGGCAATTCAATACTGCGTTTCTTGCCTGTAAGGTTCGCTTCGGTGTAACTGCGAATTTGTTCCTTGAGCAATTCAAGTTCAATCCTCGCGCCTTCTGTCTCTTCAGCAAAAATTTTGTCTGCCTTGTCCATTTGCGCCTTGAAAAATGTTTTCAACTCATCACGTTTTTTGGCCGCCGTTTGAATTTCAGCGTCGCGTTCGGCATATTGCCGGAGCAATTCATAGCCGCTAACGTGTGTCCAATTCATTTCCTCACACATAAGCCTGCCTCCGTCATGAATTTCACGATTGCCCTTTCAGCTTCCCGCTTAAGGTCACGGAAGATAACTTCCCTGTCGCGAAGGGAGCCGAGTTTAGCCCATTGCGCCGCCCAGTGTGCCGCTTGTTTCATGTGGTGACGCATAATTATCGGGGCGAAAGTAGCGACGCGTTCGGGTGTCATCAACTTATTCATTGCGCCGCCTCCTCAAACTTCAAGTCGCCTTGCACGACTTCAGCGTTTTTGGCTTCGGTAACTTCGGTGACTTCGCCGGTGTCCTCGTTAATTTCAGCGTCTATAGTATCTTCAGGGAAATACATATCGTCGCGGGATTGAGCGTGCCCGCCGTTGTCGACGTAAGTCAAGGTGTTGGCTTCCTCATCGATAACCGCTTGGTCTGTTTGAATCGCCATTATCAATTCCGAGGAGGTCAAGCCCCATTTATTGAGCAACAATTTGAGGACAGTTTTTTTCGCCATTGCGTCAAAATTCTTGCTCCAAATGCTTGTCTTCCTGTTCGAGCGCAAGTCATAAGCGTAGCTCTGCGAATAGTTAGCGGCGTGCTCTCTGACTTCCTCAACCGTCATGTACAGGGCTTTTTCAAAACCGTCAATCGTCCGCATGTACGCCACGTAGCCGACGATTTCATCAGAAATTTTCTCGCCGCGCTCAAGTTCGCCCGTTATCGGATTGACGCCTTTAATTTCACCTTCGCGAATCGCGCCGGAATGCAACGTCGTATATTTGCCGGTGCGCAGTGCCAACTGAATCAGCCCTTTATAGCCGATTTGGAATTGCGCCTGCCCTTTGTAGGGGACAACATAGGCGTATCCCAAGGTGGGAGTTATCGACAAGTTCAAAGTCGCCGCCACTCCTGCCGCGCTCAATATCGAGATAGGAGTACAGTCCTGCAGTTGCCGGTTGCCATTGTAAATCGTTTGCAGTGCATTCAAGAATCCCGACGCATTTTTACTGCCGAGCATGGCACTGAATCTGCGCTGAACATCCGCCTTTTGCACTAATGCGGGCAGGGAATTCTTTTTTTTCTCATCTTGCAATTTGTTTTCTGCCATTTCAATTTTCCTCCTCAATTAACATCTGCCACGATACCTGCAGGGCAATAGCCAGACTGCCGAGCGTCGACAGGTGCGGACGCTTGACTTTCCCGTTCAAAATGCTGTTAAGTGTATTCCAGCTGATTTTTGCCCGAATCGACAGGGTGTTGAGCGTCATGCCACGGAATTTTGCCGCCTGCCTTATTTTATTCGCGTCGATTTTATACGCGCCCATTTCAGTCGTCCTCTTCCATGACCAGCGCGAAAATCAATGCGCCGTTCAAGAAAACGAGCAGTCCGTTGAGTTCGGGAATATTGCTCGTGAATATTATGTTGTAAATGGTGAGGAGAGTGCAGACGACTACCATTACTTTTTCCGTGAAGGCTTTTTCGCCGCATTTTTCCCACAGCTTTTTCAAAAGTTTCATTCTATTTCCTCCGAAAAGAATTCAGCCGGTGTAACGTTCAGCCCGTCCAAAATTTTTTCCAAAGTGTAAAGTGTCGGGGAGCGTGAGCCGCGTTCATAATGCCCAATCATCGCTTCGCCGAGGTCGGCTTCAAACTCCAATTCTCCCCTTGACATTCCGAGTTTTTCCCGCCAATGTTTAAGTCTTGCTCCGAACGTTTTCACCAGTATTTTCTTCCTATCCACTTGACGCCGCCTCCCCCGCCGTGATACACTCGTCGCGCGATTAAATTTCGGTGTATCACTGGCGGTGACTTCGGTCAGCGTTTATTTTTTTGCCTCTTTACGGTAGCGGCGGTGATAGCGTTCAAGTTCCTTTTCGCGGTGCATGATATAGTAGCGGCGGAACCTCTCCCGACACTGGTGGCGGTGCGCCTCCTTGTAGCATTCATCACTGCAATACTTATACCGCCCGTCCGACAATCTTATCGGCTCTCCGCAGTTCGCGCATTTCTTCATGCTATCGCCTCCTGTGCGCGATAATCCGCCAGCATTTGTCTTGCAACGTCCTCGTTCTCCGAACTTTCTTCGAAATTTGGGAGCAGTCCGGTGCAAATAAATTCGCGTTCGTTACCGTCAAAATCGGTGAAAGTGCACGTGTAGGGCAGGGCGAGTATGTCCTCATGAATCCTGTCCAGTTTTTCACACAGCCGACTTGCCTCTCGTTCCTTATCGAATTCTATGTCGGCGAGCCGCTTAATTTCTTCACGAATCAGCGCGGGCGGGTCAAGCAGAACATTGAACGCCCTCAATTTTTCCCACTTGCTGTGATTGCTATTTCCGACGCGATTGAGGGATTTGTTCCACGCCGCTTTCCTCAACTGTGCGATTGAGTTAAGTTTCCGCTCGCGTTCTTCATAAGTCATCATGATTGTTTCCTCCTGTCATTCATTCCCAAAAAAGCTTGCATACACATTTCACAAAGGCGGCTCGTGATTCTCTTGGCTGAATTTGTATCCTTGATTGCTAGGCGTGATTCCAGCCCGTCAAGGTCGAAGTTGCTGGTGACGATTAGCGGCTTGCCCGCGTTATATCGCCGATTGATTATCTGGTAGAGAATCCCGATATTCCACTCCGTGATTTGCCCTGCGCCAATGTCGTCTAGGACAAGCAGGTCACAATCACAGTAGCGGTCGACAACATCTTGCGCATTTTTATCCGTGTTGAACGTCTGCTTGATTCTGTCGAGGAGTGTAGGCACGTCGCCGAATTCTACCCGCTTGCCGTCCAGAATAAACTCCTGCGCTATCAAGCTCGCCAGAAAAGTTTTTCCGGTACCGCATTCGCCGTGAAAGTACAAACTTTTTTGCGGCTTTTTTTCGATAAACCAACGCGCCATTTTCAAAGCCCGCTCGTTATCATCGCTTGGCTTGTAGTCGGCGAAAGTCTTGCCGGCGTATTGAGGCGGAACTTCGCATGACTTACTGTCAATCCTCAAGAAATGCTTTTTCCCGAACTCGCAAATTTTCACAAAGACGACGTAACCGAATTTCTCATCGTGTTTGATGACGGGGCGGAAATATTGATTGTGCGATTTTTTACAAGGCTCACCTGTACAAGTGTCACATTCGGCTATTTCCCGCTCCGCATTTGCCAGTTCAAGAATCATGCCGTCATTTACGCTTAAGCCGTATTTTTCGCGAATCCGCGACAATTCATCTTGCAAAGGACGCTGCTTGCTTATTCCCTGCAAATGCATAGACGTCAATATCTGCCCAAGGCTCGTCACCGGTGTCTTGCGGGACGTTGTAGTGCCGTCCGCCGTTGGAAATGTCACTACGCTCAACCTTTTCACCTCCTCTCATCGGATTTTTCAGTCCGTCGAAAATTTTTTTGAAGTAGTTGTACCGCAAGCGGTCTGTCGTCTTCGACTTGACTGCTGCGATTATCGCCTTGCGGACAAGCTCGAAGTCTTCATTCGCCAGAGCTTCAAGCTCGTAGGCGGTTGAGCCGTTCAGCGTGTAGCCCGTTTCGTACTCCCAAACGTCGTGAATCGTCATTTCGGCGTTTTCATTAACGGGCGTACCCGCCTGCGCTCGCGCGCGCGCGTCCTCATAATATTCATAAGGTCTTAAGTCTTTTAAGTCTTTAGTCTTAAAATCTTCGCGCGTGCGTATATAGGGAGCCGCGAAGGTGTCGGCAGGGGTGTCGGCAGGGGTGTCGGCAGGGGTGTCGGCAGGGGTGTCGGCAGGGGTGTCGGCAGGGTATAGGCAGGGTAGCCGGTATTCCGGTTCAAGCCCGTCACCTGTTTTCACATCGATAAAACCTTTTGTTTTTAAGCGTTGTCTGCCGCGTCGTACGGTATCGATTGACGCGGGCTTTCCGTTACTGTCATACAATCTCATTAAATCTTTGAGTTCGGCGTCCTTGATTCGGAGTGTTTCCGTCCAGTGCGCTTGATTGAACTTCATGAAGATATGAAGGTACATCAGCTGGTCACTGCCGCTGAGTTTCCGTTCAGTTGCCAACCGAAAGAAATAATTGAGTTGCGTCAACGGTTTAAACGCGCTTGTCATCACTTGTCACCTCCTTTCTTATCAATCGCGCCAGTGAAGTTTCAAAGGCTCGTCTCAACCTTCCGGCGAGGAAGGCTGACATGAACTTTTGAATTCTTTTTTTATGCGGCTAATTCAATCGTCGGCAGATAACCTTTATTCTTGAGCAGTTGATAAAGTCCGAGCCGTCCTTTTTGCGTCCAATACGTGTGTACCTTGCAATGAATTTCGCCGTCAAGCCCCATGTACTTATGCGTTTTCGTCGACGACCAGCCCAGCGACGCGTATTTTTGATACAACAGCCACATTCCGCTTTGAGGATATTGAACGCCCAATCTGTAGAGGAGTTTGTTGAATTTCTTCGCGCTGTAGCCGTAATCTTTCGCGATTGCCGAAGTCGTGACTAAATCCTTGCACTGCAGGACAATATCATAGTAGCTTGCCTTCGGTTGAAGTTCGGCAACCTGCGTATTGAGCACAGCAATTTTCGCTTGAGCGTCTTTGACTTGCTGGGCAAGCTTGATGATGAAGTCGGGGTTGTAAAGAATCTTTTCAGCGGTTTCCACCGTCAGATATGCTCCAGTTTTGCGGATACTCGGTAAAACCTCTTCGCATACCCAATCGGAAAACTTTTCGGCGTTCGGCAATTTACTCCGCATAACCAGTTTGTACAAGCCCGCCTCGCTGATGACGATAGTATCTTGTGCGCCGCCGGAGGGGTGAACGATTCGTTCAGCCCTTTTGTATTTGTCGGGCACATGGTCACGCAACGCCTTTTGCGGATTTGTATAGCCCAGCGAAGTTGCCACGTCGGTTCCCACAAAATACGGCTCGCTGTCAATCATGATGACGCGCACTCCGCCGAAGTCGGGGTGATTAAATATCTGCAGTTGATTCATTTGTATTCCTCCTTAAAATTTGATAATTTTTCTTATCGTCAATCCCGCCGTCCGAATTGAACAGCGGGATTTAACGATAAGCATTGCTCGGTTTCGCTATCACGATTTGCGATACCAGCTTGTATTGCCTTGCCTCGCCAAACCTTGCCTGCCAAACCTTGCCAGACCGAGCCCAGTCACACCGCGCCTTGCTTTTTGTTGCCATTGTGAGCCTCCTTGTGCTATGGTTAACACGAAATAAAGCTGATAATTCTTCGCCCGAATCGGGCATTATTTTTTTGACAAGGCATAATTGCTTTTTGTCAATTCCACTGCTATAATGCTTGTCAAAGATTAGCAATCTTCCAATTGTCAACGCGGTAATTGTATCAAACAATGCTTTAATTGTCAACAATGTTTTGATTGTTTAGAGGAGGGGAATTGTCATGACTTATGCCGAAGCTTTGAAACGTTTTCGCCACGAATATAATCTTACTCAAAAACAGATTGCCGACACCGTGAAAATTTTTCCACAAGCTTATCAAGTCTACGAATATGGGCGAGAACCGCCGCTTTCTATGCTCCATAAGCTTGCCGACGCTTATAACGTGTCGATTGATTATCTTGTCGGGAGGTCTAACACGCCGACGCGCCTGCCTTAATAGCAAGGATTAAATTCCTCAACTGCGTCAAGCATACTTTTCAAGTCGTACAAAGTGTTTTTGGCGCGGTTCAAAGCAAGTTCCGCCTCTGCAATGTCATGCTGAAATTTCTTAATGTCGGCTTTAAGTTCCGCCACTTTAGGAGCTGTTTGAACACCGGCGAGCACAGGAACATACATTGACTTCCGAAAATTTCTTTCGACGTGCTTGCGGGCTTTTTTGGCGGCGGCCTCAGGTGTCTTTGCTAAAACAGGGTAGTACCAATAATGGCCGTTAGAAACGCCGCCGACGTAGGTTAATCTAACCAAGTACTTATTCATAATCATTTCTCCTTGACGCCGCCGCGGCGGAGTGGTACAATTTCATTTAGTTTTAGAGTTCGGAATTGTATCACTCGCCGCCTTCGGGCGGTAATTTTTTTATGCGTCAACGTCCTGTAAGTCCGGACGCTTATCCGCGAAGTCCAGTGCCTCGATTATATTCGCGCACATATTGTGATAAACAACAAACTCGTGCCACATCGGATGGTTGTTGTCGTGACGGCCGCGTCGCCTCTCGATACTGTCATATTTCTCTTTAGCCGCGTCGCGTTTCGGCTTCAAAATTTTCAAAGCCGCTTCCAAATGTTCGATTGCTTTTTTCATGTTGGTTTTTCCTCTCTTTTATTTTATGCCGTTTTGTCGGGAAGGATTTTCGGAGCGGGGTGTCCGCATTCGGTAATTACGTCGCGAATCAAGCGCATTGCGAATTTGGCGTCAAGGGAATTTATAAAACTTGCAGTAGCAAGCGGCTCGCCTTCGTTATCGTAAACCACTATAAATGCGCTTTTGTCGGAGCAAATTTTTCTTTGAATCGTCATATCATTGCCTCCTATGAATCAAGGTACCGTCATCGGTGTAGCGGTATTCGTTTGTATACCAGAGCGGGTGAAGATTGCGGTAGCGGTATTCGTGATACCAATCGACGAGCGGGGCGTCGAAACTAGGTTGCCCGTTTCGCGGCATATCCTTCAACGCTTGTCCGACAAATCGCGTGTTCGCTTTTCGGCGAAGACACTTCGCAATAAATCTTTCGTCGCTGTCAAGGTCGCTGTCGGTTTTCGGCAACGGTCTTTTCGGCAGGATTATCTGCGCTAACACGCTTTCAAGATAATCTTGCGGCATGTTGTCATCTGCGCTATTCCACATTTCCTGCGAAAGGTCATCATATGCGCCTTTCATTTATGTCATCTCCTCAAACAAGCTTTGGATAACGGGCTTTTTGCTAGTCGGCGTTATTTCCTCAATGCTGTCGGGGATAACTTCCACCAAACCTGCTGCCACTTCAATCATCGGGATTTTGTCGAACAGCAGCCGATACTCTCCGACAACGGGTTTGCCCGTCAACCTGTCGATTCCGCGATACTTTTTCTTCATACTGTCACCTCCTTTAAGCTGTCGGCAGTGAAGTTAGCTTGATTCAATTCGTCAATCGTCGGGAAGGTGAATTCAGTCTTGCCCGTATTGACTGCCGCCGTGAGCATTTCTATCACGCAGGTAACTTGAGCGGGGGTGTCGTAATAGCCGCAGACTTTCCAGCCGTTGGAGATTTTGAAAGTGTGTTCGATATGGGGCGTGACTGTCCCGCCGTGTTGAGCTTTGAACGACTTGCCGTCTTGATTGTTGAGCGTCATCGCGTCCAGCGACAGTTCCCATATCTTTTCAGTGAGTTTGCTCGCCGTCATGTTAAGCAGTCGGGAAATTTCTTTCCGTGCCTTGCGATATTCGGCTTCAGCTTCATCTCTTACGTTTTGCGCCGCCAGCAATGCAACTTTCGCTTTTTCTACTGCCGCTCTAGCCTCCGCCTCCTTTGATTCTAATTCCGCCAGCTTGCTTGCAAAGTCATCGGTCGGCTTAGGGTCTCCAATTATGCACGCGCCGCGCTCGGCAAGGTTGAGGAAAAAGTCATTGACACACCAGCGGTCAAGTTCGTTGTAAAAGCTCTTCCCATCATCGCGCAACGGCTTTGTGAAGTATGCAATTTCGCCGCTCGGCAGGAATTGGAGCAATGCGCCGTATTTGTCCGAAACTACCCATTCAATTTTCCCGTTAGCGTCGTATTCTATGGTGTCTTCGCCAATTTTCACGACTTTGTTTTCAGCTGTGTAACTGTCCAGCCCGAATCTTTCAGTGTCGAAGGTGAAATTGCGGGGTGTAGAAGGCATAAATTTCAAGGCGATAGCGGCGGCAGTCGGAATGTTTTGGAGCATATCCAAAACTTGTGTGCTGACTTTGCTCAAGCGTTTCTTCGCACGGGCTTTGATATTTGCTTCCGTTTGGTCGTATTGCTTTATAAAGTTTTTACGGCTCTCGTTGAACTTATCGCGAGCGGTTTTAACGGCTTGGAAAGCTTGCTCGTATTGGTCAGCGGTCTCATCATCACAATCAATCGGAGCGTTGATTCCAAATGCAAGTGCGGCGAGTGCTTTACCGCTTACGGCGTAAAGTCGGCTATTTTTCTTCAAGTCGTCCAAGGTCGGTGTTATAGTCGCTTCGGTAATCGGCTCGGCGAGGTCTCTTTGGATTTCGGCAAGCTCCGATTCGGTGAATCCGTTATTAACAGTGAAGGTCGGGAACTTGAAGGATTTGTCGCCGCGATTAACGGCGTCTTTGAGCAGGTTGATAACCTGTTCGACTTCTTCCGCCGTGTCATATTTGGCGATTGTGACGAAAGTCAATGCAGGGTAGTGGAAGTGTTGGAATTTGAACGTGCCGTCCGTGAAGGTTATCTTAAGGCGGTCGGGGTTCATGATGAATCCGCGTCTCCGTGCCTTCAATGAATCTTGATGTGCGAGGCGGATTTCAGTGCTCGGCAGATTGAATTGCGGTTGAGGAGTTTTGCCCGCCAGTGCCGCTTTGATTTCGGCGATTTTGGCTTCATACGTGCTGATGAATTGACTGTACTCGTTAGCGTTGTGACTGTCGTTTTCGGCAACTGCCATGTCCAGCCATTTAGCAAACTCCGCGCTTTTCTCGGTGCAGAAGTTCAGCACGAAGTTGAGCGAGTTGATTTGGCTCTGTTGAACATATGCTGCAACTTTTTCATCAACCGTCATGCAGGGTTCGACGTTAGCCAATTCGGTTTCGGCCTCAACAGCGGCGTCCAATGCTTCGGGGCTAATCGCGTAGTCTTCGAGTGCGACCGTCTCTTTGTTCGCTACTTCAATCGCTTTCGGGAACTTGCCGTAGATATAGAACAAGTCCTCGTTGATGTCGACTTGGAGGCAATAACTGCCACTGCCAGAGTTGAAAAGTACCAAATCACCGTTTTCATTCTCGTAACCGCC
>JAFRSO010000059.1 GCA_017427545.1 Selenomonadaceae bacterium | reverse complement strand
TGGCGGCTCGTCAATCATTTCAGGCACCGGCAATGATACGATTGATGTTGCTACGGTCGACGGCGCACGCTACAACAATTTTATCAGCGTCAGTGGCGGCAACAATCGAATCAATAATTCAACTATCCTGCAGTCGACGATTAAAGCCGGTGCGGGAAATGATACGATTTTCACGGGCGGTTACAGTGCGTCGATTAATGCCGGCAATGGCAACAATCTCGTCAGCATTACGACTGATCACGGCGGTAATACGATTATCACGGGCACGGGCAATGATACGATTATTGGTAGCACGGGCGGTAATCTCTTCGTATACAAGGGCGGCAATGACGTCATAACAAATATCACGTCGAACGACAGAATTTCATTGGCGGCAAGCGGCGCGAGTGCTCTCACAAATATCAGCGGCATTGCGATTGAAAGTCTCGGTACCGTCCTCACTTTCAACAACGCGAAAAATACTTTGACTTTCCAAAACATGTCGGGCGGAGTAGTCACGATTAACGGCGCGGCACGTGTCTTGAGTGAAAATGGTTTGGCGACGACTGACGGCAGGAGTATAACGTTGACTTCGGCGTTCAGTGACAGAGAATTCAGCGCGGGCAGTTATAACAATGTCAACGCGTCGGCTCTTACGAAAGGAATTAAAATCACGGGTGACGCAAATGCAAATTCAATCGTCGGCAGTGCAAAAGCTGATACGATTAACGGCGGAGCGGGCAATGATTCAATCGTGGGCAATGCCGGCGCGGATAAACTCTTCGGCGAGGCGGGGAATGATTATCTGCTCGGCGGGGCAGGAAATGACACGTTAAGCGGCGGGGCTGATAACGATTATCTCGGCGGAGGAGCGGGCAATGATTCACTCGTCGGCGGAGATGGTGCGGACACGTTGAGCGGCTACACCGGCAATGATAAACTTTTCGGCGGGAATGGCAATGACAGTTTGAGTGGCGGCGCAGGTAATGACAGCTTAAATGGCGGGGCAGGTAACGATATACTTTGGGGCGGCAAGGGTAATGATACTCTCCTCGGCGGTGACGGGGCGGATATTTTCTGCTATTCCAAAGGTGACGGCAAAGATGTTATCTTCGGTTTCAGCGACGACGATACTTTGAACCTTGACAACCTCAACTTTACGGCGACCTGCAAAAATGACGTGATAACTTTCAAGGTTGGAACTCAAGCCGGGGCTATCACGCTCAAAGACTACACGGCGACGACGTTTAATGTTGACGGCGCGTCATATAAAATCCGCGACAACAAATTAGTAGTTAGTGGTTAGAAAAAAACTTGTTCCTTAATTAAGGAGAGACAGTAGTGGAGAAAATTTTAATGCATATGTGTTGCGGACCGTGTTCATGCTACCCGACAAAAAAATTGCGCGAGGAGGGCTTTGAACCGGTCGGCTATTTTTTTAATCCGAACATTCACCCGTATCAAGAGTGGCGGCAACGATTGCGGACGGCGCGTGATTTTTCGGAGAAGGTCGGCATAAAATTTTTCGCGGACAATCATTACGGCTTGCGCGAGTATCTGGCAAAAGTTTCAAGCGTCGTCGATGAGCAGGACACGATTCAATTTGCCGACGGTTTTCATAAGCGTTGCGGGATTTGCTATTCGTGGCGATTGAGTGAGGCGGCGCGTTTTGCTGCAGAAAATAATTTTGAAATTTTCACGTCGACGCTATTTTACAGCCGCCATCAAAATCACGAGCTGATGAAAAAAATAGCCGAGCACTTTGCGAACGTGTTCGGCGTAAAATTTTTTTATGAGGACTTCCGCGCAGGCTGGCAGGAAGGTATTGACTTGAGTTTGGAGCTGGGACTTTATCGGCAAAATTACTGCGGCTGTATCTTCAGTGAGGAAGAACGCTTCAGCAATGACCTGCGCAAAGCCCGTAAAAAATTTTTTCTCTAATCGCTAACAGCTATCAGCTAACAGCTATCAGCTAATTACTTCTCTTGAGCGGCTTTATGTTCCTCAATAATCTTTTCGGCAAGCTTATCGGGCATCGGGTCGTAATGCGAGAACTTCAAACTGTAAGAAGCCCTGCCTTGAGTTTGTGAGCGGAGGTCGGTGGCGTATTTGTAAAGTTCACTCGACGGAATCAACGCTTTAACTTCAGTCATGCCCTTACCTTTCGGATCCATGCCCAAAATCTTGCCGCGCTTGGAATTGAGCTTGCCGATAATGTCGCCCATGTAATTTTCCGGCGTGAGGACAGTTATCTCGTCAATCGGCTCAAGCAAAATCGGGTCTGCGGAAAGAATGCCCTTCTTAATCGCAATCGACGTTGCCATTTTGAAGGCCGCCTCGGAACTGTCAACCGCGTGATAGGAGCCGTCAAAAAGATTGACGCTGACATTGACGACGGGATAGCCCGCAATGACGCCTTCCGCTAAAGTTTCTTGAGTGCCCTTCTCGACGGCGGGGAAATATTGCCGCGGAACACTGCCGCCGAAAATGCTTTCCGACCAAACGTTACCGTTGTTGACTTCGGGATTGGCTTCCTTATTCGGGCCGATTCTTAACCAAACGTCGCCGTATTGCCCGTGACCGCCGGATTGTTTCTTATGCTTGCCTTGAACTTCAACCTGCTTGCGGATTGTCTCACGATAAGCAACGCGCGGTTCGCCCAAAACCATTTTCACGCCGAATTTGCGTTGAATCTTGTCGCTTAAAATATCCAAGTGAACTTCGCCGACGCCCTTCAAAATCGTCTGCTTAGTCTCGGCATTTTTGACAAGCATAATCGTCGGATCTTCGTCCTGTTGACGGGTAATCGCGCCGAAAACTTTATCTTCCTCACCTTTCTTTTCGGAGGTGACAGCCATCGCAAGCATCGGTTCGGGATATTGAATCCGCTCATATTTAATCGGGGCGGCCTTGTCGCAGAGAGTGTCGCCGGTTTTGGCATTGGCAAGCTTGCTCGTGACGACGATATCGCCCGCGTGCGCCACGTCAACCGGAATTTGTTTCTTGCCCTGCATGGTGAAAAGTCCGCTCAAACGTTCCTGACCTTCACTGTTCGCGCCGAAAAGTTGATATGTCGCGTCACCTTTCATATCGCCGCTGATTACGCGAACATAAGACATCCTGCCGACGAACGGGTCAACCAACGTCTTGAAAATTTGTCCGCTGAAAGGATCGGAAACTTTGCGTTCGACAAGCTCATCAGTTTTGGTATCAATGCCGCTGTAAACTTTTGCATCGGGCGCGGGGAAAAATTCGACGACGCTGTTGAGGAATTTTTTCACGCCGATATTTTTAAGCGCACTGCCGACGAATACCGGGAAAACTTTTGCCTCTTTGATACCCTGCGCCAGAGCCTCGGAAATTTCTTTCTCGTCTAAATCCTCAACTTCGCCCTCAAGATATTGCATCATAAGTTCTTCATTGAATTCGGCGACAATGTCGAGCATTTCAAGGCGTTTATCCTCAACCTCGTCAGCAACTTCCGCCGCGTCACAAGCCTCATCGTCAGCCTTGACCTTCGAGAAAACTTTCAGCAAATCGACGACGCCTTTAAAGCTGTCCTCTTTGCCGACGGGAACTTGAACGGGTACGACGCCGCTGCCGAATTTGTCCTTGAGCTGCGCGAGAACTTTTTCAAAATCGGCATGTTCGCGATCCATTTTCGTGACGAAGAATGCGCGCGGAAGATTCAAACTTTCCGCCAAAGCCCAGGCCTTTTCGGTCTCAACTTCGACGCCCGCGCTGGCACTTACGACGATAACCGCCGAATCAGCCGCCGCCAATGCCCCGTGCATTTCCGCAACGAAATCGGGGAAGCCGGGCACGTCAATGGCATTGATCTTGAAATTTTTCCACTCAAGAGCTGCAAGCGACGCGCTGATTGACATCTTGCGTTTATTTTCTTCAGGCTCAAAATCGAGGACGCCGGTACCTTGATCGACGTTGCCCAGGCGGGTAGTTGCGCCGCTGTCGAAAAGTGCCGCTTCAAGCAAACTGGTCTTGCCTGAGCGGCCATGACCGCAGAACGCTACATTTCTGATACTTTCGCTTTTGTAATCTTTCATGCTTAGAAATCCCTCCGTAAATTTTTTCGCGGGATTTATTCTATTGCCGCCGCGAATTTTCCTGCCGAATATTTAGCTTTTAGCTGTTAGCTTTTAGCTGCTAGAAAAAAATTCCCCGCGAAGTTTTTCACGGGGATAAAATTTATCCGAAGATTAGAGGTAAGGCTTTTATTGGCTGATGGTTTGATTAAGCGCGTCAATGGAAGTTTGCAAGCCGGCTTCAACGCTCATCGTCAAATCTTCCATTTCAAGCGATACATAACCGTTATAGCCCATCATGCGGCAGACGGAGAAGAATTCTTTCCACCATTGAAGGTCACGGCCGCAACCGACTGCAACATAATTCCAAGTTCTGTCAGCGGATTTATCGACGGGCAGATTTTCCAAAAGTCCGTCAACGTCAGCTTTGTAGCGTTCAATGCGTGCGTCTTTGCCGTGAATGTAAAAAATCTTTTCGCCCAGTGCACGAGCAGCCGCAATCGGTTCTGCACCTTGAATCATCAAATGCGACGGGTCAAGATTCATGCCAATCATCTTGCCTAAGTCGGAGCCGACGACTTCTACGAGCTTGTTCAGACTGCGGACGTTGTAAACGAGTTGGCAGGGGAATTCTTCAATGGCGATTTTTTCAACGCCGTTATCCTTAGCAAATTGCGCGTATTCTTTCCACCACTTCGCGGCAACTTCCCACTGATATTTCACGGCTTCAACCATGTAATTCACACCGTCATATTCCGGCCAAGAAATTGTCGAGGTGATCCAGTTCGGAGTAACGTCACCGGCTTTAGCTTCGGGCAGTCCGCTCATCGTGACGATAGTTTTCACGCCGAGTTTGCCGGCAAGTTCAGCGGTGTCGTGAATTGTCTGACTGTGAGCTTTGCCCATAGGATTGTTGACGAGGGGATTGCCCGAACAGTTGAGCGCGGAAATTGCAATGTTGCGCTTGTCGAGTTCGTCTTTGAATGCTTGCAACTTCGCAGGATTGTCCAAAAGATCGCGAGCCGAGGGAACGTAATGACATCCGCCCCAGCCGCCGGTCGTAATTTCTACTGCGTTAATGCCGTAAGCTTTGACTTTGTCGAGCATTTCACCGAACGGGATTTTGCCGAATACGTCCGAGCAAATTGAAAGTTTCATGTTAAGTCCTCCCAAACAAATTGACCTGACGCTCGTTTTGTGCTAAATTAGTTTCGTCAAAGAATCCAACTGCACACGAAACACCAAGTCAAATTGTTTTTCTGATTGTAAGCGTTTCGGCTTGCAACGTCAAGCACAAAGGAGCGATTTTAAATGACTATCATGGAAGCAAGAGACATTTTTGTGGATTACTATCCGAACTTGCCGCTCGCCGTGAAAAAAGCGGTTAAGTTCACTTTCGAAAACTGGGACGCGATGAAAAACATTCCTGCAGCTTCCGTGCCCTTCGAGTTCACGGTTGACGAGGCATTGGCTTTCTTGAAGGATTTGCCAAAGTTGCCGACTGACGCCCGCGAAGAAGATGCAACCTTCATTTTAAGGCTTAACTGCGCTGTCGCCGCCTTGCAAACCGACTTGAGTATCTGGCTTAGACTTGAAGACTTGCCTCACGAAGATTGGCGCGATGTTGTCGGCTACGAGGGACATTATCAAGTCAGCAACTACGGCAGAGTTAAAAGTTTTTACGGCAATCAAGTATTGATACGGAAGTTAGTCCGAAAGCCCGTTGTTATCAAGGACGGATATATTCAAGTTTCATTGGATAAAGGCGGTAGCAGAAAATGTACCGGCGTTCATATGGTAGTTGCGCAGACGTTTATTCCTAATCCCGAAAACAAACCTATCGTCAATCATCAAAACGGGAATCCCGGCAATAACTGCGTCTGGAACTTGAATTGGGTTACAAACGGTGAGAACCAACAACACGCTGTCGAAATTGGTACCAAGAAAATTGGTTACAATAATCCGCGCGCAAAGCTTACACCAGACCAAGTACGCTACATTCGCTCGCATTATATTCCTAAGGATAAAGAATTTGGTCTTTCCGCATTTTCAAGAAGATTTGGTGTTGGTTTAAGTACGCTAAAAAGAGTTGTCAACGGGCAAGGTTACAGGAATGTCGATTAAATTTTAATTCTCTTGAAGAGTGACGCCGACCGCAAGTCCCAATACGAAACGCGAGACTAACATAACGTGAAAACTCGGTGCCAGTGAGCAACCTAATGTTGACACGAAAAAGATAACTGAAAGCCAAAGAATATTTGTTTTGCGCCCTTGATAGTCAGCGAGTTTGCCGCCGCAAAATGAACCGACTGCCGCGCCGACCAATAATGCCGAAACGACCATGCCTTCTTGAAGCGGGTCGAGATTGAGCTGATCAGGTGCCGCCATAAAAGGCAATGCACCGTTGACGACGCCCGTATCGTAGCCGAATAAAAGTCCGCCGAGTGTCGCGATAATCATAATTCGCGTAAGTGTCGAGCGATATTCACTGGATTCCGCCATGAGTTTAACCTCCCCTCACATTTAAGACAAGGAGCAAGGTCGAAAAATCTTCCCTGCTCCTTTCCCAATCCAACAAAATTATCTTATTTAAAGTCTACCCAGACGCCGCCTTTGTCCGCAGACTCAACGCATTTGGTGACCCACCGTATACCGTCGACGCCGTGCGCTAAATCGGGCAGAACGAGTTTATCAAGAGTTTCTTTGTCGCCGCGATTTATAGCATCGATTGCCACTGCAAACTGAATGTAAATGTTCGCCCAAGACTCAATCAAGCCTTCGGCATGAAGTGCGCCGAGACGTTCAAAGGCATTGGCTTCGTCGTAAAGGTAAGGCATTGCGCGAATCATCTTGCGAATCGGCTCGCCCTGAACTTGATAGAGCAATTCGTTCGGCTGATTGTCGCTCCACTCGATTGAAGCTTTAGAACCGACGATTCTTACGCGGTGTCCGTCCATGCAACCAGCATTGACGGCCGAAGCCCACATACGTCCGACCGCGCCATTTTCGTAGCGCATGAGAACATAGGCATTGTCTTCCAACGGTGCGCGAGATTTAACGAACGATTGACGATCACAAAGGAGTTGTTTCAATTTCAACTGCGGGCAAACCAATTCGGACATGTAGAAAGTATGCGTGGAGAGGTCGCCAAGTACAAATGACGGTCCGGACTTCTTCGGGTCAACGCGCCATTTCTGGCCTTCTGCCTTAACGTCGGCAAGTGCATCACAACCAAAGCCGTGCGTGTAACTAAGCTCGACCATGTTAATTTCGCCGAGGTCGCCATTCAAAACCATTTTGCGCATTTGCATGAGGAGAGGATGACCGGAGAATCCGTAACATACGCCGACGAAACGATTCTTTTCTTTGGCGAGCTTGATAATTTCTTCGCCCTGCGCCACTTCAAAGAACAGCGGTTTTTCGCAGATGACATGCAAGCCCGCTTCAAGAGCTGCCTTCACCATTTCATAGTGCAAGAAATTCGGCGTGGCAATGTCGATGACTTCAACGCCATCTTCGCGCTTAGCCTCTTCGGCAATCATGGTTTTGTAGTCGGGATAGAGACGGTCTTTGTCAACGCCCAAATTCGTGCCGAATTCAACGTTGCGGACGGGGTCAACGTCAAATGCACCGCAGACCAGCTTAAAAGCCGTGTTGTCATACAATGCGCCGCGACGATGTTTCGGACCGACATTGGCAGTTCTGCCGCCGCCAATCATACCCCAGCGAAGTGGACGAGCAATTTTCTTTTCGCCAATCAACATTTTGAAAAACTCCTTTCATTTAAAACCGTTAACAACTTTGATGACTGAATCATAATAGAAACGAAGCTTTTCAACAATTAGCCAAGCTGTTCAAAAGTTATCCTATCCTGCACAAAAAAAAAGACTTCGCGGTTTGCAAAGTCGATTAATTTTTTTACTTGCTCTTCTGAAGTTTTCGCCAAATACTGGGAGGGTAGCTCGTCTTGCGCTTAAAAATTTTAATGAACGCATTTACGGAATCATAGCCGACCTCCTCCGAAATTTCGGAAATGGTTTTGCTTGAGTGCGTCAAGAGCATCATCGCCCGCTCCATACGCATTTTAAGGACGTATTCGACGGGAGCGTAGCCCGTTTGCTTTTTAAAGGTGTGTGCAAGATGACTGGGACTGACGGCGGCAAGATCGGCAAGTTCGTCAACGGTGATTGTCCGCGTAAAATTTTCGTGAATGTACGTAATGATTTTTTCCATTGGTGAAACTTCGATAATTTTCTCCTCCGCCTCACATGACAGCAAATATAAAAGCCTCTCAATGTGAAAGGCCTCTTGAAAAATATTTGTCATGCCGCCCTTGCTGAAAAACTGCACGAAGTCAAAAATTTCTTGACCGACTTTCAAATTGTGCGAGCGACGAAATACGGGACTGTTATTATTTTGGATAATCAGCTCAGCGACTTCATGCGAGCAAACGCCGTCGAAGTGCACATACAAAAATTCCAAGCCGTTGTGAGCGCGATAATAATGCGGGTTGACGCAATCAATCAACAGCACGTCGCCCTTGCCGATAAGATAATTTTTCCCGTTGTATCGAACGTCCATATTGCCATCGCGAACAAAAATCACCAACACGTAAGGATAAGTTTCACGTTCCATGAAATAACTGTCCGTGCAAAAATAATGCCCGCACCACGTCAAGTATTTCATATTCTTAGCGGCAACTTCCGACGGCTGAAAAGCAAAGCACTCGGAATGGCTCAAGATACCGGGGTCGACACTCTTCATAAAGCTTCCGCCTCCTTTGAACGCAAAAATTCCCGCAAGAAAAATTTTTTCCTGCAGGACTTTTCAGCTTTTCGGAGGAGGGTTTTTATTGGCTTATTGTCTGATTCAAAGCATCAATGGAAGTTTGCAAGCCGGCTTCAACGCTCATCGTCAAGTCTTCCATTTCAAGCGAAACATAACCGTTATAACCCATCATGCGGCAGACGGAGAAGAATTCTTTCCACCATTGCAAGTCACGTCCGCAACCGACTGCAACATAATTCCAAGTTCTGTCAGCGGATTTATCGACGGGCAGATTTTCAAGCAAGCCGTCAACGTCAGCTTTGTAGCGTTCGATACGGGCGTCTTTGCCGTGAATGTAGAAAATCTTTTCTCCGAGAGCACGAGCAGCCGCAATCGGTTCTGCACCTTGAATCATCAAATGCGACGGGTCGAGGTTCATGCCAATCATCTTGCCTAAATCGGAGCCGACAACTTCAACGAGCTTGTTCAGACTGCGGACGTTGTAAACGAGTTGGCAGGGGAATTCTTCAATGGCGATTTTTTCAACGCCGTTATCCTTAGCAAATTGCGCGTATTCCTTCCACCACTTCGCGGCAACTTCCCACTGATACTTCACAGCTTCGACCATATAATTCACGCCGTCAAACTCTGGCCAAGAAATTGTCGAAGTTATCCAGTTCGGGGTAACGTCACCGGCTTTGGCTTCGGGCAGTCCCGACATCGTGACGATAGTTTTCACGCCGAGTTTGCCGGCAAGTTCAGCGGTGTCGTGAATTGTCCGGCTGTGAGCTTTACCCATTGCGTTGTTGACGAGGGGATTACCCGAACAGTTGAGCGCGGAAATTGCAATGTTGCGTTTGTCGAGTTCGTCCTTAAAAGCTTGCAACTTCGCGGGATTGTCCAAAAGGTCACGAGCACTGGGAACGTAATGACATCCGCCCCAACCGCCGGTCGTAATTTCTACTGCGTTAATGCCGTAAGCTTTGACTTTGTCGAGCATTTCACCGAATGGGATTTTGCCGAATACGTCAGAGCAAATTGAAAGTTTCATGTTAAGTCCTCCTAAAACAAATTGACCTGACACTCGTTTTGTGCTAAATTAAGTTCTGTAGAAAATAACCAGCACACGAAACGCCAAGTCAAATTGTTTTTCTGATTGTAAGCGTTTCGGCGTGTAAAGTCAACAACCCATAAAGGAGCGATTTTAAATGACTATCATGGGAGCAAGAGAGATCTTGCTGAAAGTCCCAAATCTGACGTATATCGAACGAGTTGCCGTCAAAACCGTCGTCGCCATGATTGACAGGAAAAATCTTGAAAAAATTAACAATTCCTGTTACTCGCTTGATTTCAACGACTTGCCTGGCGAAGAGTGGCGCGACGTTATCGGCTACGAGGGGCTTTATCAAGTCAGTAACTATGGACGTGTGAAAAGCTTTCACAATAATGGAGTTCGCACTCTTAATCCTTCGTTCGCTGATTATCCTGGATATTACGTAGTGAATCTGACAAAAAATGGAAAACAACAAACGCAATATGTCCACATTCTTGTAGCTCAAGCTTTTATCCCCAATCCAGAAAACAAATCTTATGTTAATCACATTGATGGCGATAAGCTCAATAATTGTCTCGAAAACCTCGAATGGACAACGCCAACAGAAAACTCTCGTCACGCTTGGAGAAACGGCTTGATAAAAAGTCGAACAGGGACAAAGAATCTACATTCTAAGCTAACGCCTGAACAAGTTCGCTACATTCGCTTTAACTACAAACCTCATGATGAAAATTTCAGCATGGTGGCATTAGCACGAAAATTTAATGTCTCAAAATCAACAATTTATCTTGTGCTTGCACGCAGAACTTACAAAGACGTTGTCTAATCATTTGTAAAAGTCAGGTGTCGGAGGAATTTCTACGGCAACTTTCGTTTGAGTGTCGCGAGCCTTCGACGCCGCGGCAGCTGTAATCTGACTGGCATAACCGTCCCATGCTGAAGGGCCTTCAAGCTTGCCGGCTTTGACGCTGTTAATCCATTCGGCAAACTCATCGTCATAGGCTTGCGTGAAGCGGTCGCTCCAATCCTTGCATATCGGATAGACGCGCGAAGCGTTCGTGCGAATCATTGCGTTCGACGGCTCCGGCAAATTCAAAATCCCGTCTTCGCAGCAAACTTCGCATTTAATGTCGTAACCGTAACCTGCGCAAACAAATGCCTCAACGTCAATCAGCACGCCCGATTTCGTCCACAGTCTCATAATCTGCGGATCCTGTAAATTCTCGTGCGCATGACGAGTTTTCTTCGGGAAGACGACTTCTGCCGCAACATAATCCTCACCGAGTAGCCAGCGCAGAACGTCAATCTCGTGAATCATAGAGTTTTCAACGGCCATAGGAGTATCGTAGCTTTCGGGCACCGTCGGATTGCGATGAGCGCAGTGCAACATAAGCGGTTCGCCGTAAGTCTTTTCCGCGATAAGTTTTTTCAGCTGACGATAACCATAATCGTAGCGACGCATGAACCCGACTTGCACGAGTCTTTTGCCGCCTGCCATTTCCATATCAACGATTTCTTTGCAAACCGACGCTTCCGGTGCCAAAGGCTTTTCGCAGAAAACGTACTTACCTGCAACGATTGCCGCCTTGACGTATTGCGCGTGATAAGCGTCCGCAGTCGTCACGATAACCGCGTCAATGTCTTTGTCGTTGATGAGTTCCTCACCCGTCGTGAAGAATTTGCAGCCGTAATTTTCAGCGACGCGCTTACCGGCTTCCGCGAAAGCGTCCGATACCGCCACGACCTTTGCGCCCTGCAACTTGGTGTTGATACGTTCAATGTGCGTGCGACCGATTGCACCGGTACCAATCAATCCGAGTTTCAAATCTGCCATTTTAGTTTCCTCCTCGAAATTTTTTACTGCGCTTGAATTGTACCGAAAATCCCGCTCAAGCGTTATGGTTATCGTGTCGAAAATCTTTTGCGCAGTAACATTTTTTCGTTGGAAGTTGTAAAATCACGCAGTTATTGTCGACGACGCCGCCCTGCAAAATGTTTCCGATATTCTTTAGGCGTCACGCCCACATGCTTTTTGAACATCTTGGAAAAATGTGCACTGTCATTGAAGCCGAGCCGAAATTCAATTTCCTGAATCGGCAACGACGTTTCGACCAACAAACTTTGTGCCTCACCAATGCGCCGCTGCATCATATATTGAATTGGCGACAAACCCGTTTCCTTTTTGAAGTAATGCGACAGATTCGATTTGCTGATAAAAAATTCCGCGCTGATTTTTTCCAACGACAAATTTTCCGCGTAATGTTCGTTCAGATAATCCAAAATTTTATAAACCAATCGTTCACGTTTGAGTTGCTTGGGATTTGCGGCGCGTTCAAAAAATTTTCTCTGCAGAAAAAAATAAATCCCCAATGCGAAATGTCGACAAACTTCCGAATAACCTTCTTGCTTGTGGAACATGTGATAGAGTTCCGGCAAAAGTTCTCCGATTGCATTATCCTTGCCGAGGGAAATAATCGGACGCTCATTTTCGGCCAGATCAAAAGTTGCGCCGCTCAACACCAGGCAATAAGTTTGAATGTGATGATTTTGGAAAGGATCTTCGCCATGCGGGACGTTGGCTTTGCAGATAACGAAATCGCCCTCCGTCACCGCGTATTCATAATTGCCGACGATATAACGGCCACTCTCCGCCGCAATATACAAAAGCTCCAAAACATTGTCGTGACGGTGGAGCATGTGCGGATGATTGAGGCTGTATTCGCGGTCGACAAAAAAAATATCGGTGAGTTGAATGTTTTCCATGATGTCACCTCTTTTTAGCTGCTAGCTGTTAGCTGTTAGCTGTTAGAATTTCTAACCACTAATCACTAATCACTAATCACTAATTCTTGAGCGGCTTTCCAAATAGTAGCATAAGTTTCATTTATAAATTTCGCCGCACCGATTGACATTGCACACAAGAAAATTTATAATCTTTTCAAAGGTTAAGTAATTTTTTAGGAGGGTGTATTTATGGCGAAACCGCTTCAAATTATGGAAACAGTCTTGCGCGACGGGCATCAATCACTGCTTGCCACTCGTATGCGTTATCGTCAAATGGAGCCGATGCTTGAAAGTCTCGACAAAATCGGCTATAAAGCTTTGGAGGCATGGGGCGGCGCGACTTTCGACAGCTGCCTTAGATTTTTGGACGAAGATCCCTGGGAACGCCTCGACAAACTTAAGGCCAATCTCAAAAACACGCCGATTCAAATGCTCCTGCGCGGACAAAATCTTCTCGGCTACAATCACTATTCCAACGACGTTGTAGAAAAATTTGTTCAACACGCCTCGGCGCATGGCATTGGAGTATTCCGCATTTTCGACGCCCTTAATGACGTTCGCAATCTTCGCGTCGCTATCAAAGCCGCGCTTGCTTGTCCCGAAAAACCCGAAGTTCAAGGCTGCTTAGTCTACACGATAAGCCCCGTTCATACCAACGAAATGTTCGTTGAGCTGGCTAAAGAACTTCAGGAAATGGGCTGTCATTCCGTCTGCATTAAAGATATGTCCGGATTGCTCGCACCTTATGTCGCCGACGATCTCGTTAAGAAACTCAAAGCCGGTTTGGATATTCCCGTCGAACTGCACACGCACTGCACGTCGGGATTCGGTCACGCAACATACCTCAAGGCGATTGAGGCGGGCGTTGATATTGTCGACTGCGCGTTGAGTCCGTTTTCCAGTGACACTTCCCAACCTTGCACGGAAACTATCGTCGCAATGCTCGCCGGTCATGAACGTGATACGAAACTCGACCGCCAGGCTATGACGCCCATTGCCAAACATTTCCTCGGCGTCAAAAAAGAACTCATTGAAGAGTTCGGGCTGAAAGGTTACTTCGATATTAACGTCAACGTTCTCGACTTCCAAATCCCCGGCGGCATGTTGTCGAATCTTGCCAACCAACTCAAGGAAGCCGGCATGGAGGATAAATATCAAGACTTGCTCGACGAAATGCCTCGCGTCCGCGCTGATGCAGGTTATCCGCCGCTCGTCACACCGTCCAGCCAAATCGTCGGCACAATGGCAACTTTCAACGTCATGGCGGGCGAACGCTATAAGATGGTTCCGAATGAATTCAAAGATATGGTTCGCGGCAAATTCGGACGCACTCCCGTACCCGTCGACCGTGACTTCATCATCAACACGCTCAAAGTCCCCGAAGATCAAATTATTGACGACTGCTCCGTTGAGGACGCTAAGGGTGAGACTTTCGCGCAATTCAAAGACGAGCTGATTAACAAGGGCTTCCTCAATCCGACTGATGAGGACGTTCTCAGCTACGCACTCTTCCCGCAAGTTGCCGAAGAATTCTTCAAGAAACATTACAAGCAAGTCACCGCCTACAAGAGAGGCTGATTGCTTAAGTCACGATAAAAAAATTTTCCCCGTCGAAGGTTGGCGGGGATTTTTTTCTAATCACTAATCACTAATCACTAACCAGCTTGATTGCTTGAAGTTCGGCGGATAAATTTTTCTTGAGACTGTCCTCAAGCTCCGCCAAAGTTTTCGTGTCGAAAGTGTAAATTATATGCGTCGCACCGTTGATTCTCTGCTCCGCGCTAAATTCGTCGGTGTAAATGTTGTAGTAAATGACGAGATCGCTGTTGGCGTTGAAGTCGGCGTAGTTGATGATGATAAATGAACCGTTCGTGACTTCGACGGGCGCGGCGGGATTTATAAACAGCTCAAAACCTTCAAGCGTCGCGGGAAGATTTTTACCATAATCCCAGGCGTCAATTTTTTTATCGCACAGAAAACGATTCGGCGGCTTTTTGATGTCGCGTAAATTTTTTATCACGCCGACAAGTTCAGCATCAATCAGCTCGCGGAAGTGTTCAAAGTTCTCCGTGAAAAAATCCGTCAAGCAAAATTCCGTCAAGCCGATTCGTTGACTGACTTTGAACTCATTGGTCTCCTCGTGAAAGTAAATTTTAATCGCGCAGTGAGCCGCGTCGTCAACGTAGCTGAAAAAAATAAATTTATCTTCGTCCGCCGCAAAAATTTTCTTCAACGTGAAGCCTTCGATTTCTTCGGACAGGTTTTCAAAATTCAGCGCGGCGATTTTATTTTTAGTCTCGTCCCTCAAAAAAATTCCTCATTTCAAGAAGACTCGCACAAGATCATTTTTCGTGGCGAAAAGCATCAGCATTAACAGAAGCGCGATTCCGACTCGTTGCGTATAAGCGACCGCCTTAGCTCCGAGCGGCTTGCCTCTGACGGCCTCGATAAACAGATTTACGAAATGTCCGCCGTCAAGCACCGGTACCGGCAATAAATTTATTATGCCGAGATTTATGCTTAGCAGCGCGGCGAAGTTCAGCAGGGGAATAAATCCGCGTTCGGCGACTTGTCCCGACATTTGCACAATCCCAATCGGCCCGGCAAGATTTTCAGTTTGCCCCGGCTCCTTGAACAGGCGGACGATTGAATCAATCATGAACACGGTAATTTCTTTCGTATGATCAATCGCCATCGTGAATGATTCGGGCAACGTCTTCGATTCGTAGACAACTGAACTTTGCACGCCGACTAAGACGCGCTTTTCCTGCTCATTGAATGTCGGCGAAACCGTGACTTCGTTGACAACTTCGCCGCGTTCATATCGAAGCAGAATATTTTGCCCCGCCTCAATGTTTTTGAGCTTGTCGGTAAAATCTTTCCACGTCGTGACCGTTTGACCGTCGACGCTTAAAATTTTATCGCCTTCCTTGAGACCGGCCTGTTCAGCTGACATACCTTGAATCACGCCGCCGATTATCGGTTCCTGTGCAGGTTGACCCACGCCGATTGTCGCATAAATCATAAAAAATAAAACTATCGGCAGAATAAAATTAAACGTCGCGCCCGCCAAAATCACGACCATTCTCGACAGGACGGGCTTGGCACAAAATCCGCGTTCACCGGCAGTGTTGTTATCGGGATCCATTCCGGCAATATCATTGAATCCGCCGAGAGGTACCGCCCGCAATGAGTAGACAGTTTCGCCATGTTTCCTGCTGATGATTTTTGGGCCGAAGCCGATTGCAAATTCATCGACGCGCATACCCGTCATCTTCGCGGTTATGAAATGCCCGAACTCGTGGACGAGAACTAACAATCCGAATACGAAGACTGCCGCCGCTATCGTCAGTATCAATTAAATTTCCTCCTTGATAAATTCTTCCGCCAACCTTCGAGCTTCCAAATCTTCCGCGATTAAATCTTCAAGCGTCGGATTTTGTTTGACGGGGCGACGCCGCATAACGTCATCAATCACGCCGTAAATGTCCAAGAATTTTATTCGACCGCGCAGAAATGCATTGACTGCGACCTCATTTGCCGCGTTGAAGGCGCAAGGTAACGTTCCGCCCCATTTGCCCGCCTCGTATGCAAATTTCAATCCCATGAAAGTTTCAGCGTCGGGCTTTTCAAATGTCAGCGATTTCAGCTCCCAAAAGTCGAGCGGCTTTATCGGTGAGGGCAGCCGTTGCGGATAAGTCAGCGCGTATTGAATCGGCAGGCGCATATCCGGCGCGGCAAGTTGTGCGATTATCGAGCCGTCGCAAAACTCAATCATCGAATGAACAATGCTCTGCGGGTGAACGACGACTTGAATTTGATTATATTCGACGCCGTAAAGAAATTTCGCCTCAATTATTTCAAGCCCCTTATTTACAAGCGTGGCGGAATCGACGGTAATTTTTTTGCCCATATTCCACGTCGGGTGCGCGAGAACATCTTTAACCGTGACGTTGCGCAGGTAGTCAAATTTTTTGCCCCTGAAAGGGCCGCCCGATGCCGTGAGTAAAAGTTTTTTTATCGACCGCCTATCTTCACCTTGCAAACACTGGAAAAAAGCTCCGTGTTCGCTGTCGACGGGAAGAATTTTCACGCCGCGATTTTCGGCAAGTTTGGTAATTAATTCGCCCGCCACAACGAGAGTTTCTTTGTTGGCGAGAGCAATATTTTTCCCGCAGTTGATAGCTTTAATCGTCGGTTCCAATCCCGCAAAACCGCTCATGCCCGTCAAGACAATTTCCGAATCACCGAAGGCCGCCGCGTCAATAAAAGCCTGTCGACCGCCGGCAAGTTCAGTGCCGGAAAATTTTTCTTCGGACAATTTTTTATAAGCCGCCTCATCAGCCAAAACTGCCAGCTTCGGACGAAACTCTTTTATCTGCCGCGAGAAAAGTTCGACGTTCGAGTTGGCCGCTAAAACTTCCACGGAAAATTCTTCGGGCAAATTTCTGACGACATCAAGAGTTTGCGTGCCGATTGAGCCGGTTGAACCGAGTATTGCAAGGCGTTTCATTCCTAATTCCTCATTCCTCATTCCTAATTGCATTTAAGCAATCCCCGATAAAATCACAAAATAATAGAACGTCGGCGCGGTGAAAAGTATGCTGTCGAAACGGTCGAGTGCTCCGCCGTGACCGGGTAAGAAGAATCCCGAATCTTTTATGCCGGCAAAACGTTTAAGCACAGACTCCACCAAATCGCCGAGTGTCGCCGCAAGTGCAAGGATAAATCCCGCGATAGCCATTTTAATCAGCGGCAAGCCGAAAATAAATGTTCCGACGATAATGGCCGTTAAAATCGTACCGACAATCGAGCCGAGGAAACCTTCAACAGTTTTGCCGGGACTTATCGACGAGGCAAGTTTATGCGAACCGATAGCCGATCCGACGAAGTAAGCAAAAGTATCACTCGCCCACGTGCAAGCGAAAAGTACCCAAACCAATGCACAGCCCGCGTCAACATTTACACGCAAGCTTAAATCGAGTGTCGGGAGGAAGTCCAAATATTTTCCAATGTCGAGCTTGTCAAGAATCGTGGCATTATTCGTGGCAATGTCAGCAACGGTCGTGACAGCTTCGCCCGGTTGAGGTTCGTCCGATAAAAATCGCAGGAAAATCAAATGCGCGAACGGCAACCCGATATACATTATTCCCGCCACAGAAACGCAAGCGTCATTAGGTCGTGTGCTGCCACGCAAAATCACCGTCAACAAAAAAATTAACATCATGCTCACGGTTAAAACTGCTAAAAGTTCTTCGACGTTGCCGAGCCACGCACAACATAACAGCAAAATCAACGCCAATGCTCCAAAAATGTAAGTCGTGATGACTCCCGCCCGTCTGAAGGCTGCGGAATATTCATGCCACGCCAACAAAGATAAAAACATCGCGAACCCTGCGAAAGGTGCACCGCCATATTGAATCACGAACGCCGCTATAGCAATTCCGATAATCCCCGTGATAATTCTTAAAGCCAAGGCGTCACTTCCTCACTTAATTTTTTCATTGCTTATTTAGATTTCAGTTGTTTTTCAAGTCCGACAATTTTTTTGCGTTGAGTATCTATATTTTTCTTTAGCGTATCGATTTGTTTTTGTTGAGCATTGACAAAAGTGCACAGTTGAGCAATCAAGACATCATCTTCACCCAAATTCTCGCACAAATTCTTTCTTATTGCTTCATATATGTGTTGCTGTTTAACGGTAAGAAAATCTTTAAAAATTTTGTTAAAATATCTTGAGGTAAAAGATTCCAATATCATGTACTGAAACGACGGATTTTGTTGAAAAAATTCGATTTTGCTCATAATGTTGTCAAGCCATTTCATACCTCCTGTAAGAGGATAGAGCCAACGAATTACACTTTTAAAAAAGTTCATTCTTGATCTGCACAACGAGCCTGCGGATTTACGATAGTAATAGAACACGTCGGGGGAATGCACAATCCTTTTAGCGCAAAAGAAAATACCATAAGTCCACGTCTGATCTTCGGCAAATTTTACATTATCTGGAAAGGAAAGGTTATTTTCAATCAAAAAATCTCTTCTTAAAAATTTACGATAAATGCCCCAGTTAAATCTGCATTTTAATAAAGATTCCACACGCCAATTCAAATTCTCTTCAATCATAACTACATCTTCAGGAATTAATTTTGTCTGCCCGACAGTAAATTCTTTACCATCTTCGCTTGCCACAGCACCTTTCGTGAAATTGACAAAATCGACATTAAATTTTTTTGCAAGTGTATACATTCCCTCAAGTGAATTCGGAACGAACAAATCGTCAGCATCCATAAAGAAAACATACTCACCTATTGCTTTTCTCAACCCGTTGTTGCGTGTGGTACTGACGCCCGAATTTTTTTCGTTGTCGAAAAGTTTCAGTCGTCCGTCGAATTTTTCAAGGTAGCTTTCGACAATTTGACGGCTGTTATCGGTCGAACAGTCATTGACGACAATCACTTCAAAATTTTGAAATGTTTGAGCCAAAATGCTTTCAAGGGTATCAGCGATATATTTTTCTGCGTTGTACATTGGAATGATTACGGAAACTGCACAGGTTGACGGGGGGGTGTTACGAATTATCATAAAAATTTCTCCTATTCATTGAGTGCGCCAAAACGTCGAGATCTCTTGCCAAAGTCAACAAGGGCGTCGATAAATTCTTCCGGCGTGAATTCCGGCCAAGGCGTATCGGTAAACCAAAATTCAGCGTAGGCGGCTTGCCACAATAAAAAATTGCTGACGCGCAAATCACCGCTCGTCCTAATCAGCAAATCAACGGGCGGTTGACCGGCAGTATCGAGTTCGGCCTCAAAAAGTTGCGTGGAAATATTTTCGGGCAAAAGTTCACCCGTCTTGACACGCCGCGCCAACTTTTGAGCCGCACGAATAATTTCATCTTGACCGCCATAATCCGCCGCCACATTGAACTTGACGCCGCTATTATTTTTCATCAGCTCGGTTGAATCACGCATCAATTTTTGCAGTGCCGGCGCAAAATCTTCCGTCCGTCCAAGAAATTTTATTCGGACGTTGTTTTGATGCATTTCGAGTTTCTCGCGTTCAAGATACTCCGAAAATAAATGCATTAAAAAATTAACCTCGGCATGAGGTCGTTTCCAATTTTCCGTCGAAAAAGCGTAGACAGTCAAAGCCTCAAGCTTGAGATTGACCGCCGTTTTCAAAATATTTTTGAGGGTCTTGACGCCGGCTCTATGCCCCGCGCTCCTAATCAGCCCGCGACCATTTGCCCAGCGTCCGTTGCCGTCCATTATAATCGCCACGTGCCGCGGCATTTTATCTTTATCGACTCGCGCAAGCAAGCCGCCGTCACTTTCCCACATAGTTTACCTCAGTTAGAAGTTAGGAGGTAGGAGTTAGGAGTTAAGGTGCTCTTTACAATTCCTAACTCCTAACTATCGTTCAAACTTCCATGACTTCCTTTTCTTTACCAGTCTTGGCACCGTCGACTAACTTAATGTACTTGTCGAGGAGCTTTTGCATTTCTTCTTGAGCATCCTTGCGATCATCTTCAGTTATCTGCTTGCCCTTTTCAAGCTTTTTAATCGACTCGTTGGCGTCGCGGCGGATATTGCGCATGGCAACTTTAGCCTCTTCAGCTTTCTTGCTGACGACTTTGACGAGTTCTTTACGGCGTTCTTGAGTCGGTTGAGGAATTGCCAGCCGAATTGTCGTACCGTCATTATTGGGCGTCAAGCCGAGGTCGGATTTTTGAATGGCGCGTTCAATGTCCTTGAGCGAATTTCTATCGTAGGGCTTAATCATAATCATGCGCGGTTCGGGGACGGTAACGTTTGCAATTTGATTGACGGGCGTCGCCGTACCGTAATAGTCAACCATAACTTTATCGAGCAGACTGGGCGCGGCACGTCCTGCGCGGAGAGTACCGTAATCTTTTTTGAGGCCGTCGAGAGTTTTGCCAAGCCTGTCTTCCGCCGATTTAATAACGTCCTTAGTCATTTGAATTCCTCCTCCTTTGAGAGCTTTAAGCTTTGAGCTTTGAGCTAACAGCTGGCAGCTAACAGCTAGCAGCTTATCCAACAGTTGTGCCGATAGTTTCACCGATAGCGGCGCGGTAAATATTTTCGTGGTCATCGATATTGAAGACGACCAGCGGAATATGATTGTCCATGCAAAGACTTGTTGCCGTCGAGTCCATGACGTGCAAGCCGAGATTCAAAATGTCAATATAACTGATCTTGTCGAATTTTTTTGCGTCAGGAAAACGATTGGGGTCGCAGTCGTAAACGCCGTCAGCTCCGCGCTTCGCCATTAAAATAACGTCCGCTTCAACCTCCGCCGCCCTAAGTGCCGCAGTTGTGTCCGTGGAAAAGTAAGGATTGCCCGTGCCCGCTCCGAAAATTACGACGCGCCCTTTCTCAAGGTGACGAACTGCGCGGCGTCTTATATAAGGTTCGGCAACTTCACTCATCTTGATTGCAGTCTGCACGCGAGTAAAAACTTTCAGCTGCTCCAAGGCGTCCTGCAATGCCAAAGCGTTCATGACGGTTGCGAGCATTCCCATATAATCGGCCGACGCCCTGTCCATACCTTTAGCCGCACCGCTAAGTCCGCGCCAGATATTTCCGCCGCCGACCACGATTGCAATTTCCAAGCCCGCCTCACGAACTTTTTTGATTTGCCGAGCAATACTCTCGACCACCGGCGGATTGATGCCGAAACTTTTTTCTCCGGCAAGAGCTTCGCCGCTCAACTTCAGAACTACACGTTTATATTTCATAAAGCCAACCGCCTCCTCTTTAGCTTTTAGCTGTTAGCAATTAGCTGAATAGAAATTTCCAACAGCTAACAGCTGGCAGCTAGCAGCTAATCTGCCGCCAATTTTACAAGTTGATTCATTTCCTGTCAATAATCCTATTGAAAAGCTGAAAACAACGTGATATACTTCGCCGCGTGAAAGAAGGTGATTTAGAAATGTCTGCTTTGAAGAAAATCGGCTTCGTCGGGACGGGCATAATGGGCGCGGCTATGGCGGGGCATTTGATGGACGCGGGCTTTGAGTTGAGTGTTTACAATCGCACGAAATCCAAGGCTCAAGGTTTGATTGATCGCGGGGCAAAATGGTGCTCAACGGTCGGCGAATGTGCGTCGGGGCAAGACGTTGTAATTACAATCGTCGGCTATCCCAAAGACGTTGAAGAAATTTATTTGGGCGCAGGCGGGATTGTCGACTCTGCAAAGGCGGGAGCTTATCTCGTCGACATGACAACTTCGTCACCGATTCTTGCCGAAAAAATTTTTGCGGCGGCTCTGAAGAAAAATCTTCACGCAGTCGACGCGCCTGTTACGGGCGGTGATGTCGGTGCAAAAAATGCCACGTTGACGATTTTGGTCGGCGGCGAGGAGGGAGATTTTCAAGCGTTGCAACCGGTCTTCGCGGCGATGGGAAAAAATATCGTCTACGAAGGTTCAGCCGGTGCCGGTCAAAAAACTAAGGCTTGCAACCAAATTGCCATTGCCGGAACTTTGGCGGGAGTGTGTGAAGCTTTTGCCTATGCCAAGGCGTCGGGGCTTGACGTGGAAAAAGTTTATTCGGCGATAGCGACGGGTGCTGCCGGCAGTTTTCAAATGACGGGCGTGGCTCGAAAAGGTCTTGACGGTGATTTTAACCCCGGATTTATGTTGAAACACTTTTTGAAGGATTTAGCTATCGGCACGGAGACTGCCACGGCTTACGGCGCGTCGTTGCCCGTGTTGGCGATGGTGTTGCACGAGGTTCGTAAGCTTGAGGAGGCGGGCGACGGCGACTTAGGCACGCAAGCCCTATTGAAATATTACTGCGTCAAGTAGAGTCGATAGGCTTGTCGGCGTCGAATTGGCAGCGGCAAGATTTTCTTCAGCGACGGCTTTGGCGGCTCTTTTCGCGGCGTGTCTGGCAAGGACTTTCTCGCGCATTAGGGCTTTCGTTTCCTCTGTGTGTTTTTTACCGTAAAAAGGATTGTTTTCGCCGTTCATATTTTTTGCAAGAGCTTTTTCGCGGATTTTGGCTTTCGTTTCCTCGGAACACGGAATACCTTTACGTGAGCTGTTGCCAAGATGTGCTTGACGCATTTTAGCTTTGGATTCTTCCGTATGACGTTTGCCTTTCATAGAACTTTTTCTGCCACGATCAGCTTCGCGCATTTTAGCTTTTTCTTCCTCTGTGTGTTTTCTACCGAGATTTGCTTGACGAATTGTTTCTTTTGTTTCCGGTGTGTGATGCTTTCCATACCTTGGGTTTTTTTCGCCGCTTAAAGATTTGGAAATATTTGCTTTGTGTTCGTCAGTAAAGGGTGCACGTTTGATGCCAGTCAATTTATTTTTAATTTTGTCCTTGACTTCTTCATTGTGCTTGAAATGTTTTATCCCGCCACTCGTTTTGTTATAACCGTCAGGGTAGCGCGAATCGAAGAATTTTATCCAGTATCGCTCGCGCTCGCTAATCAGCTCAGACGGAACGCTCTCCTCGACGACCCAATAGTCCCAGTTGCTTTCCCATCCAATGCGCTGGATTTCGCGACCGATAAATTGCCGCCCACTGTGCTTATGCTGACGAATGCGAGTTTCAACTTTGCGATGTGTGACGCCGACGTAAAATTTTCCGGTGACGCGGCACCAGAGCACGTAAACAGAAAATTGAACCGTTTGACTTTCAGGATTTGTTTTGTTATCATTCAACACGTTAGTGTCTCCCTTCTGCGGTTTGTTTGTTTGGTAACAAGCACATTTTAGCAGAGGGGCTAAATTTTTGTCAATCAAGGAGTGAGTAATCTTGTTAGACGAATGGAAAAAATTTATTCTTCGCGGGAACGTTTTAGATCTCGCCGTCGGTGTCGTAATTGGCGCGGCGTTCGGCAAAATCGTTTCCTCGTTCACGTCCGATATACTAATGCCTCCGTTGGGGCTTTTGCTCGGCAAAGTCGATTTCTCGAATTTTTACATCAATTTGTCGGGTGTTGAATACGAATCATTTGCCGCTGCCAAGGAAGCAGGTGCACCGATTATCGCTTACGGCGCATTCTTGAACACGTGCCTCGATTTCTTGATTGTGGCTACGGCCATTTTTATCCTCATAAAACAAGTAAATAGATTTATGCCGGCACCGCCTCCTCCACCGCCTGATCCGCGCAAGTGCCCGTATTGTCGTGAAGTTGTTGCCGACGACGCTACCAAATGTCCGCATTGCGCCTCCGACATCAAAGGAAAATAACTTCTAGCTGTTAGTGGTTAGTGATTAGAAAAAAAATTCCCCGCCGCTCGTGAGTGAGTGACGGGGATTTTCTTTTTATGCCAAAGAATTCATCTGCGGAGTTTTTGAACTTCGTCCATAAGATATTCGTTTTTGATTTTAATGTAAGTGCCCTTCATGCCGAGGGATTTGGATTCGATGACGCCGGCCGATTCAAACTTGCGCAGGGCGTTGACGATGACGGAACGAGTGATACCGACGCGGTCAGCAATTTTCGAGGCGACGAGCAGTCCTTCCGAGCCTTCAAGTTCGCTCAAAATGTTAACTGCCGCTTCCGCCTCCGAATAACTCAAAGTCGCCAGCGCAATTTGAACGGTTGCTTTCTTGCGAGCTTCAAGCTCAATTTTCTCTGTGCGATCACGCAAAATTTCCATGCCGACGACCGTCGCGCCATATTCGGACAAAAGTAAATCGTCGTCCGTGAAACTCTTTTTACGGCGAGAGATAATCAGCGTGGCAATCCTGCGGCCGACACCGTAAATCGGGACGATTGTAAAATTTTTGCCGCTTATGGGTGAGCTGCCGTCTTCATCGGCGTATTTCTTGGGATTGACTTGCGTCTCGTCGAATTGGTTGAGCCACTTGACGTAAGGCGTGGGAATTTTGCCCTTGAGAACGTCCTCATCAATACCAGTCTCCTCATCTTCGTTGATTGCGTAACCATAAAGCTCGCCCTTCTTGCCGACAATATAGATGTTGCCGTCAAGGACGTTGCTGAGGACTCTGGAAATCCCGTCATACTCCACATTTTCGGAACGCTGGAGCAGCTTATTAATTTTCCGTGTTTTCTCCAAAAGCGTCGTCATATATAACTCTCCTTTTTGAGGACTAGTTCCTAGTTCCTGAATTTATCTTTGCTCAATATCCTACGTTTATACTAACACGAAATTTCATAATGTCAATTGAGTTTTCAGAATTTTTCATGCGGGCGGCTTGACGGCGGAAAGTAAAAGTTGTAAACTTTTTCGCAAACAGAGCTTTAAGCTCCGCGAAGATTGGTTTTATTTTGAGGGAGGAATGCCAAATGGGTAACCGCAGGAAAATTGTTGTCGTCGGAACTTCTAACGTCGGCTCGGCAGTCGTCAACAAACTCGCCGACTTCCAACTTGCTTCGGAAATTTGTTTAATCGATCTCAATCAGGACAAGGCATGGGGCGAGGCTACCGACTCCAGCCACGCAACCGCTTGCGTCTACAGCACCAATATCAAATTCCGCGCCACGAGTGACTACAGCGTCTGCAAAGGTGCCAACATCGTCATTATCTGTGCAGGTCCGTCGATTCGTCCCGGCGAAACTCCCGACCGCCTTAAACTCGCCGGCACTAACGCAAAAATCATGAACTCGGTCTTCCGCGCAATCGCCGAACATACCAAAGAGGCCGTCATCATCCTCATCACCAACCCGCTTGACGTTGCCACTTATGTTGTCACCAAAATTGCTCAAGAAATCGGCTATCCGACCAACTTGATCATGGGCACGGGCACCATGCTTGAAACTTATCGCTTCCGCCGCATTCTCGCCAACAAATACGAAGTCGACCCGAAGAACATCAACGGCTACGTCCTCGGCGAACACGGCAACGCTGCATTTGTCGCTTGGTCAACCACCGGTTGCGCAGGCTTCCCGCTTGAAAAACTCGACGAATATTTCCGTCACACCGAACCTCTCGACAAAAAAGCTGTTGAGCAAGAACTCATTCAGGTTGCCTACGACGTTATCAACCGCAAAGGCTACACCAATACCGGCGTTGCAATGGCGGCTGTTCGTTTCGTTAAATCCGTCCTTTACGATGAACACACGATTCTGCCCTGCTCGGCTCCCATGAACGGCGAATACGGCATTACCGACGTTGCACTTTCGATGCCTCGTATGGTTTGCGCAGATGGTCTTATGCGCGTCTTTGAAATTGCTCTCACTGACGAAGAACAAGAAAAGATGTACGCGGCTGCAAAATCCGTCCGCAGTGCTCTTGACGGCGCAGGCATCAAATAATTTCTGACGACAAAATTTTTCTTGCATAGAAAAAGCCCTTCCAACTTCGGAGGGGCTTTTTCAGTTAGGAGTGTGAAGTTAGGAGTTTAAAACTTGTCTCTTACTCCTCAGTGTCCGACCATTCAAGATTGTCAGCGTGATTGTTGAGTTTGTTACCGTCCTTGTGGCGAACATAGGGTAAGTTGTCGGGATTTGGAATAAAAGCTTGCGCGACGAGATAAGCGACGGAAACTTTTTTCTTGCCACCGTCTTTCGTCTCAAGCTCAACAACCTCGTCACCGTTCTCATTAATCGTCGGCTCAATAATCTCCTCGATAAGTTCGCCCTTGTTCCAATATTTACTTTTCCGTTGAAGTCTCCGTTTGATATTCAAATTTCAATACCCCGTTTCACAGCGTTAAATTTTTCAAGCGGGCAAAGCGCAATTCATGCAAGGCTATCGGCGTCGAAACAAAATCATTCGTGCTGTAAAGTTTCGCGTATTTTTCCCGGCAGTGGAGGACGCGCTTAACATAGTCGCGAGTTTCGGCGTAAGGGATTTTGTCGATATCGGAAAAATTTTCGTCCCAATTATTTTTTTCAATCCACTCATGAACATTGCCGCGCCCCGCATTATACGCCGCCAATGCCAAAACATCGTTGCCTTTAAATTCGCTTTCAAGTTCGGCAAGATACCACGTTCCGTATCGAATATTCGTTTCAGGGTCGTGAAGATTTTTTATGTCAGCGGCAATTTCTTTGGGCTGCTCGCCAAGTTGATACGCTATCCAAGCTGCAGTCTCCGGCATGATTTGCATAAGTCCGACCGCCCCGCTTTGAGATTGTGCCGCTTCGGAAAAATTGCTTTCGACTTTCATCACGGCTATTGCCAAAAATTTGTCGACCTTCCAACGCGCCGAATAATTTTCGACTGTTGAGCGATAGGGGAACGGATATAAAAATTTTTTCTGAACCGTCGGTACGCTTATCAAAAAATATACTGCGACCACAACTGCGCAGATTGCCAAAAATTTTTTAATCATCAATTCACCTCCGCGCCGATTCTAAATGAATTTTAAATGATTGAGCCGCCGCTGTCAAATTTCCAAAAAATTTTTTCAGTGACTATTCATATCTTAAGAAATTTTATGTTATAATACTTGCCCGAAGGGAGGCGGCATATTGCTGACGAAATTTTTTGAGATGATTGGCGGCTTTGTGATAAGACGCTTTGAGGAATTTGGCACGATAATTTTGCTTTACGTCGAAACAATGAAACAAGTTACCCGCAAGCCGCGAATCGGTCACATAATCGCGCAAATGTCTCACCTCGGCGTTGATTCACTGATGATTGTTTCGCTGACTTTGCTGTTTACGGGCGTGGTTTTCACATTGCAAACGGCGCATGAATTTATTCGATTCGGAGCACAATCGACGGTCGGCGGAGTAATTGCAATCGCTATTGGCAGGGAGCTGGGGCCGGTCTTAGTCGGCGTAGTTTGTGCGGGACGTGTCGGCGCGGCGATAACTGCAGAAATCAGCACAATGAAAGTCACCGAACAAATTGACGCCCTGCGAGTTATGTCCGTCAGCCCCGTAAATTATTTAATCGTCCCGCGAATGATTGCCTGCATGATAGTTGTACCTATCCTCACGGTTTTTGGCGACATTATCGGCGTTGCGGGAGGTTGGGTTGTAGCCACGCATTATTCCGGCATAAGTTCGTATCTCTTCGTGAACTCGATTAGAAGTTTCGCGCATCTTTACGACTTGACGGGCGGAATGATTAAGGCGATTTTCTTCGGCAACGTCATTGCGGTATTGGGCTGCTATTACGGCTTGAATTGTCCCGACGGCGCGGAAGGTGTCGGCAAGGCCACGACTAAAACTGTCGTCACGTCGATTATCGTAATTTTTATCTTGAACGCGCTGTTGACTTTCATTATCTACAGGTGAATGATTAGTTTTGAGCTTTAAGGATTTTTCTAACAGCTAACAGCTAGCAGCTAGCCGCTAACAGCTAAAACAGGTGAACGATGATTAAAATTATTAATGTCACAAAAAAATTTGGTGCAAAGGTCGCGCTGAAAAATATAAATCTTGAAATTGCTGACGGTGAGACGCTTGCGATTATCGGCGGCTCAGGTTCCGGCAAGTCGACACTTTTGCGCTTGATGATTGGTTTGATTCAACCGACGAGCGGCGAAATTTGGATTGGCGACGATGAAATTTCCCGCATGGGTGAAAAAGATATGATGCGCGTTCGATTGCGAATGGGAATGGTATTTCAATATTCCGCGCTGTTCGATTCAATGACAGTCGCCGATAACGTTGCCTTCGGGCTGATTGAACATACCGATTTCAGCAAGGAAAAAATTCAATCAATCGTCCGCGAAAAACTTCATCAAGTCGGGCTTGAGGGCGTGGAAAATCGTATGCCCAATGAACTTTCCGGCGGCATGAAAAAGCGCGTTTCACTTGCAAGAGCCATTGCCTTCGGGCCGGAAATTATTTTTTACGACGAGCCGAGCAGCGGGCTTGATCCGATTATGACGAATAAAATTGACGAGCTGATTATTGAGACGCAACGAGCCTTGAAGGTTACAAGTATTGTCGTGACGCATGACATGGTTAGTGCTTGCCGAATTGCCGACAGGATTGCAATGGTTTATGACGGTGAATTGATAGCCGTCGATACGCCCGACAAATTCAAGAGAATTCAAGACCCGCGTATTAAAGAATTTTTCCGAATCATAGATTAGGTTGACTATTGAAAAAGTAGAGGCCGTCATGGATGACGGCCGCCGCGACCACGACGCAGGAAGCGTCGTTAGCGGCACTCTACCTTGCGGGTAATCGCAACGTTGGAGTAGTGAGCGGTTAACGCCCCTGCGAGGTGTCCTTTCTTTCGCTTCCTTTCTTTGGACAAGCAAAGAAAGGAAGTTAAACCTCGCAAAGAAAAAGTAGATCTAATCGCTAAGAATAAATAGACTATAACACAGGAATAGAAACTTAACCATCGAAGATAATTTTTTACATAACGGAGGCGAAATGATGTCAGTTGAAGCAAAGGTAGGAGCCTTCACGGTCGGAGGATTGATGCTTTTAGGTGGAGCGGCGGCGGGGCTTGGCAATTTCAATTTCGGCAGTAATGACGACATGATTGTATACGCGGGCTTTAGTCAGGTGGTCGGACTTCAGCAGCAATCGGACGTTCGTTTGAGCGGCGTTTTAGTCGGCAAAGTCACGCAAATTGCTCCCGAAGGTACAGGCGTTACCGTCACGATGTCGATTGATCCAAATTTTAAAATTCCCAAGCAGTCGAAAGTTTCAATAGCCTCAAGCGGCGTCATGGGCGAGAAATTTATAAACTTTCAGCCGAAAGTCGAAAATGGCGAATATCTTCAAAACGGCGATTATCTTTACGGCGCGGACGAAGCCGGTATGGGGCAAATGTTCGACGGTCTGACTAAGGTTATGACCAAGGTTGAGGAACTTTTAGACGACGTGCACGCGATTGTAGGTGATGATAATTTTAAAAATTCCGTCGTCGAAATGAGCGACAACATGAAAAATGCTTCCGGCAATTTTAACACTATGACGAGCACTTTAGCCAGGGTTGCTACTGAAAACGAAGAACTATTTAATAACATGGTTCATGAGATGAACGGCGCAGTTTCCGGAATGAATCGGGCGATGGCCAATGTTGAGCACATGACGGAAAATCTGGACAAATTCGCGGGCGACCCTCAAACTGTTGCTGAACTCAAGACGACGTTGGATAACATTTCCAAAACTTCAAGCAGCGTGGCGAATATGGCGGATAATATGAATAAATTTGCCGGCGATCCGAAAGTTGCAGAAGACTTGAAAGCGACGGTCAGCAATGCCCGAAGTATAACTGAACGCGCTGATAGAATGTTGGGAAAAGTCGAAGGTACTGCGGATAAAATTTCTAAGATTGACGTAACGCCCTCGGTTGATATACTATACAGCGGCAAGGCGCATAATTGGAACACGAATTTTAATTTGGACGTGACGAGCGGTGATAATTCACTTCTACTCGGCGCGGAAGATATTGGCGACCACACGAGACTTAATCTTCAGGGCGCAAAAAAATTCGGTTCAAATTTCGGGGCGCACGGCGGAATTATTGCGGGCAAACCGGGTATCGGACTGGATGCTTTCGCCGGGAAAGATGTTAAGTTTTCGGCTGAAGCTTACGATTTGAATCACGGCAGAGTTCGCTTGAAGTCACAGTTCCGCGTGGCCGATTCGACTTATCTTCTCGGCGAATGGCACAATGTCAATAAGAAAAAAGATCGCGCCGTTTATTTCGGGTTGAAGCAAGAATTTTGATTAATTAGGAATGAGGAATTGGGAATTGCTGATGAAAATTTTTAATTGCGCATTACGCATTACGAATTACGCATTGCTTTTCTGCGCGACGATAATTTTTTTTGCAGGTTGCGGCAATGACAATCCGCCCGCTGAAGAAAGTAAAGTTAAAAAAATCTCGTCGATTTCTCGCGAAGGGGAAATTGCCTTGAGCAACGAGTTAAAAATTTTTTCGCCGGTTTCGGGCAGCGTCATCGAAACTTATTTTGAAGATGGGCAAGAAGTTAAGGAAGGTCAGCAGCTGTTCAAAATCGGCGACAAGGATAAAGAAATTGAGCTGATTAAAACCAAGGCTGATTTGGGCGGAGCAATGGCGGAGTTGGCGCGGAAGACTGCGCAGAATGAATCCGTCGAAGAAATTCAATACGAGATTGCCGAACGTCAAGACCGCATAAAATTTTTGGAGGACGAGTTCGCGGCGGGAATGGTTTATGCCCCTGTAAACGGTCAACTAAGTTTGGAAAGTGTTCCGCTGGGGGCAAAGGTCAAGGAAAATGACAGCATCCTTGCGAAAATCGGTCAAAAAAATCCTGTCGTCGTCCGATTTGAAGTTTCGGAGGACGAGAAAACTTTTCTGTCGACGAACAATCCGAAAGCCACGCTCAAGCTGAGTGACGGCAGCGATTATCCTCGCGAAGGCAAAATTAAATTCGTTGAGCCGCTTGTAGTTGAGGTGACTTTTGATAATCCAATCGGGAGTCTGACTTTAGGTGAGACGGTTAAAATAGAGTTAGTAGGCAGGAGTTAGGAATTAAAACCTAATCCCTGTTCCCTAATCCCTGTTCCCTTAAAAGGAGTGATTGAAATGAGAATTTCCAATCGTATCAAGAAAAAATTTCGGAGGAAATTGGCGGCGGCAATCGTCGCGGGCATGATGACTTTTTCAATCGGCGTCACGGGTGTTGACGCTGCTGATGTCGTCAACATTTCGCTTGACGAGACGATTCAACGTGCCTTTGAAAACAACCGCACGATTAAAACTTCTATCGCCGAACGCGAACAAGCTTTTTGGAGTTTGAGTGAGGCGCGTCGTCAAACCAATCCTCAACTTACTTGGAGCATGACAGGTCAAAGATTCGGCGGTCAAAGTTATCGTGATTACGGCTATAATCGCTCCTTTGCACACACCGGAACAATCAGTATGCCGATTTATGAAGGCGGGCGTCTCAAGGAAGGTCGTCGCGCAGCTCGATTTGCTTTGAGTTCCGCTGATTTGTCGCTGGAAAATACTATGCAGACCGTTCGTTTGCAGTCGACGATTTATTATTTCAACGTCCTGCAGAACAGAAATTTAATCGAAGTTTACGAGGAGGAAGTTTTGACTTTGCAGGAGCATTTGCGCAACGTCAATGCCCAACTCCGCGCAGGTACCGTTGCAAAAGTTGACGTGTTGGAATCGCAGGTCGAACTTGCCAACGCTCAACAAACTCTGGTGAATTATCAAAACCGCTACGACGTTTCCGTTGCCGAACTGAACAATTATATCGGCTTGCCCGCTGATACCATTATCCGCCCGCAAGATACTTTGACTTATAAAAAATATGACGTGAAGTTAAGCGACTGCACTACATACGCCCTGGAAAATCGCGCTGATGCCGCAATGGCTGATTATGCTGTCAAGCAAGCCGAATCCAATAAAAGGGCTGCTAAAGCGGGCTGGCGTCCGAGTGTTTCGGCCTCAATCAGCAAAGGTCATACTAATGAAAATTTCGTCAGTAGCAAGATAACCGATCAATGGGCGGCGGGAATAACTGCGTCGTGGAATATTTTTGATGGCGGCATAACTCAAGCTCAAGTAAATGAGGCTGACGCGGCTCTCATTCGTGCGCAGGAAATTGCTGCTCAAACTCGCGAACAAATTCAGTTGGACGTTCAATCGGCATTTCTGGATCTGCGCGCGGCTGAAAGGAATATCGGTACAACTCAAGCGGCAGTCGTCCTCGGCGAAGAGAACTACAAAATTGCTCAAGTCCGTTATGCGGCGGGCGTCGGAACAAACCTTGACGTTATGGACGCTTCACGTAAATTGACGGAGGCTCGCTCAAATTATTTCACCGCGCTTTACAACTACAACACCGCTAAGGCGTCGCTTGACAGGTATATGGGTGTGCCGGTTGAGATCGATGTTGTGCGCTATATCGAATCCGAAGGCGAAGGCAATACCGCTGCCAAATCCCGCGAAGATGCCGCGTTGACTTCAGAGGCCGCCGCAGTTCCGGAGACGGGTGAAGTTGCACCGGTTGTTTTGATTGATTTTGAAAACGCCGCGCCGCTGCCTTCAGAGAGTGTCGAACGTGAAATGACTCGTGAACAGGCTTTTCAATGATTTTAGGGAACAGGGATTAGGGAACAGGGATTAGTTTTTAACTCCTACCTCCTAACTCCTCACTCCTAACTAACATAAGGGGGTTCGCCGTGAGTAAAATTTTTAAAATCCTCGGCGGCGCGCTGATTGTCCTTGCGCTAAGCGGCGGGCTTTACATTAATTCACAACGATCAGCAATTATCGAAAAAGCTTTGGCAACTGCGGAAGAAACTGCTTCAAAAACTTTGGGCGTGCCCGTCAAAATCGGCAGCGTCGACTTAAACAATATCAACCTCAACCGCGACGAGAACAGTGATATTATCGTTCGCGACGTGGAAATTTTCGACAAGCGGGACGAACTTATTGCCCGCGTCGATACGGCTAAAATTGATTTTAATTTGTTCGCCCTGACTGATGATCCCGTTGCCGCCTTGGACGAAATTAAAATTGACGGCGCGACGCTCAACCTTAAACAGCGCGACGAAAATACTTGGAACGTCAACGACATCAAGCTTGAGAGTGAGGGCGAGACGACTTTTGGCGCGAAAATTTTTCTGTCGAACGGAACGGTTAATGCCGCCTTCGACGGAAAAAGTCTTTCTGTTGAGAAAATTTCTGCCGAAGCTGACTGCGCGGATATGAATGCTATTCCCACGAAAGTTTCTGCCAAAACTCTCGGCGCGAACGTCACGGCTTCGGGAACATTGAGTGCCGCTCAACAAGTCATCAACGCTGAAGTCGACGAAATTTTTTTTGATAAAATTCTGCCCTACCTGCCCGCCGATAAAATTCCCGAAGGCGTAGAAATTTTAGGCGGCGCGGCTGAAAAAATTTCTCTGCACGTTTTGCACAATGACGAAACTTTGACTTATCTCGGCTCGACGCAAATCAAAAATGCTTCCGTCAATGTTGAGCGCACCGCTGTTGAAAATATCAACGGCAACGTCGCCTTCAACGAACGCGAAATTATTTTGGACGCCTCCGCAGTTGCCAACGGTCAACATGCCACTGCAAGCGGTACAGTTCATCTCGACACCGACGAAACTTTTTTTGACATTTACGCCGAATCCGATAACTTTACTCCAACAGCAATCATCAGCGATATAGGCATTAACGGCGCGGCTGATATTCGCGCTCATCTCGTCGGCACCGCAAAAAATCCTCAAGTCGACGCCGATATTTATTCCGATTGGCTCGGCTATGAAAATCTTTCCGCACAAAACATTTCCACGAAACTCCGCTACGTCGGCGAAATGATTTACCTAACCGAAACAAGCGCGGACGTTTTCGGCGGCAACATCAAAGGTTCGGCGGAAATTAAAACCGATGACTTTTCTTTTAATGCCAACGTCAAGGCTCACGGTATCGACGCGGCGACATTGTGCGAATTTAGCGGCTCCGATAAAGTTGTCAGCGGTCGAATTTCGGCGGACGTCGGCATTAACGGCAAGACCTCTGAACTTAAGCAGATTAAAGTTTATGGTAACGCGGGCGCAACGAATTTGGCTTATGAAGGTTTGCAAGTCAACGATGCGAACGCTTCATTTTATTTCGTTGACGACGACTTGACGATTGACTACCTTAGCGCGAATTTGCCCAATAAAGGCACTCTCGGCGTCGAAGGGACAATTACCGACATCAGCGTTGCCGACTTGAAATTTTACGGCGCGCATGTCGATATGGCTCTGCTCAAACAATTTAATCCGCAACTCGACATGAACGGTTTGGCGGACTTCAAAGGGACGATTCAAGGTGACGCCGAAAATCCCAACATAACTTTGGAATTATCTGCTGTCGACCGCGCAGAAGACGGTAAACGCTTCAAGGGTAATTTCTTTAAGCAGCCCTTCGACTCGATTCAACTCGCCGCTGCCGGAAATCTCGACGGCATTAACATAAATAAATTCAATCTCGAAAAGGACGGCAAAATTAAATGGACGGTCGTTGAGGGCAATGTCGCTTTGACGGGCGAAAAGAAAATTAATATTCAACTCGACACGACAGAAGTCAGAGCGGAAGATATTGCCGCACTCGTTGCCCCCGATCAACCGATAACCGGCAACGTTACCAACACCGTCAAAGTCACCGGCACAATCGACAATCCGCAAGTCGCCGGCAATATCAAATTCAAACGCGGCAGCTATCACGGCGTCTTACTTACCGGCATGACGGGCGATTATTTCCTTGAAGGCGATATTCTCCGCCTGCAAGATTTTGAAATTACTTCGCCGATGATTGATATAGTTTTGAACGGCACGATTAATAAAAATACTAAAGTCATGGATTTTGTCGTACAAGGCAAGGATATTCGCCTCGAACGTTTCAAGAGCAAACTTCCCGAAAATTACACCGCCGAAGGTCACACGACTTTTGAGGGCGTCATCAAGGGCACGCCCGATGTCCCGATTTTTGACGGCGAACTTAAAGGCGACGAACTTTTATTGAACGGCGTTTTGCTCACGAATCTTTACGGCCATATAACTTCCAACGGCGCAAATGTTTATCTCGATGATTTTCATTTCCGCGACGGCGAGGCGAATTGTCAAGTTCAAATGAGCGTGAATCTTGACAGCAAGGCTATCAGCGGCGAAATTGATTTGAGTAAGGCGAGCATTGCAAATTTGCTCATCATTGCCGGAAAAGAAAATAAACTCCTCGACGGCAAACTCAACTGTAAAATTTTGGTCAGCGGCACATTGACTAACCCGCAAGGCTCTTTAGTCGGCGACATTCCGAAGGGCACGATTGCCGGCTACGACATTCACCACATAGACGTTAATTTGAACTTGATAAGCAATAATCTTTACGTTAATCAGCTTGACGGTCTTCAGGGCGAAAAGGGCTCGTTCGATCTGAAAGGCTCGGCGAATTTGAACGGGCCGCTTGACTTGCAATTTGTCGCAAAAGAGTTGGAGCTTGGACTTTTCAGCAAGGCCGCGGGCTATGATGTTGAGATGGTCGGCACGTCGAATATTGTTGCCAAACTCGGCGGCACCGTTGATAATCCTTTCGGCGAATTGCTTTGGACTGCGACGGGCGGTATCAAAGGTTCGACCTTCGATCTTCTGCACGGGCATTTTCTGCTTAAAGATTGGCGCGTCAACGTCGAAGAACTTAGCGTCCAACGTGAGCTTGCCGGGAAAACTTACGGTGCGCGGGCAACAGGTTTTGTCCCGTTGAGGGCTTTGACTGCTCGGACGAAAGACGCTTTGCCTGCCGACGAACAGTTGGATTTAACCGTTTCACTTGACAACGCGGACTTGAGTTTATTGCCCGTCATGAGCAAGCAAGTTGCTTGGGGTATCGGCGATCTTAAAGGCGCGGTTAAAATTACGGGCACGGCTGCTCATCCTCAAATCAACGGGCAAATTTCACTCTTCGATGGCTCTGTTAAACTCAAGGGCATGAAGAGTTTGATTGAGCACATAAATATTTCGACGCAATTTAAGGACGAACGGTTCGATATTGAAACTTTCACTGCCAATATCGGCGGAGGACTTTTGACATTGACGGGCGGATTCAGTTTCCCCGGCTTGGAGTTTAAAGACTACAATTTCGACCTCGTGGCGGACAAACTCGAAATCAACAGCGACTTTTACAAGGGGCCTTTCAACGCGAAATTCAATTTCAGCGAAGGCGTTATATTCCACAGGACGCTTCCGAAAATTACCGGCGAACTTAATTTTGACAAGTGCCGATTTAGCATTCCGTCGCTCCCCGATGATGATTCGCCGCTACCGGATATTATTCTTGACGTGTCGTTGAATTTGGGCGAAAAAGTTCATTTCTACAAATCGCGGCTCTACGACATGTACTTCACGGGCAACGCCAAATTTGAGGGCACGACCAATATACCGAAAACTTCCGGTGTCATAACGGTTAAGCGCGGCGGCACCTTGACTTATTTAGAATCAGTGTTTAATATTCGGGAAGGTGAAGCGCATTTCAATCAAATCGGGACGTTTATGCCGACGGTGCACTTTGCCGCTGATACGAAGATTGCCAACACGAAAATTTTCTTGAGTATCAACGGGCCGCCGAATAATATGGACTTCAAATTGACTTCAAGCCCCGAAATGAGCCAGGAAGAAATTTTAAAATTGCTCACCTTGCGCGAGGCCTATTCAAGGGGCGGCGATGTGAATTTGACGGCGGCTGACGCGTTGGCTATCGGTTTGCAAATGACGGTTCTTGCCGAGATTGAAGACGCCTTGAAACGGACATTGGGCATTGATCAGCTGACGGTTACCAGAGGCTCCGGCTCAATGTTTGAACAGAAAAATGCTACCGAACAAAAAAATGCCGGCACTGAAAAAGATTACAACATAACAATCGGCAAATACGTTACGGATAAATTTATGGTTCGCTACACTCACGGTTTCGGTAGCCATAAAGTTCAACGCTACGGCATTCAATACGACTTCAACGACAACTTGGGCTTGAATGTTGAGCGCGAAGGTTCGCATTATATCTTCAGCATTGAAGCGAGATATAAATTTTAGCTTTAAGCTTTGAGGGGGCTCACAAACAGCTAAATAAAAGTTATAAAAAGTAAAAAGAAGGTGATAAGATAAAAAGCCTTATCAAGTGATGAGGTCTGTGGCAGATGTCGCCGAGTGCTTTTAAGCTACCCGTCCAAGGTCTGAGGAGTTGAGGACT
>JAFRSO010000058.1 GCA_017427545.1 Selenomonadaceae bacterium | reverse complement strand
GTTGCGGCTGAGGTTGAGGTTTTTGAGCAGGTTTAGATTGTTTCTGCTGTTGTTGAGGTTGAGATTGCGGTTGAGGTTTTTGAGCCGGTTTAGATTGTTTTTGCTGCTGTTGAGGTTGAGCTTGCGGTTGAGGTTTTTGAGCAGGCTTGGATTGTTTCTGCTGTTGAGGTTGAGATTGAGGTTTTTGAGCAGGTTCGACGGGTTTACGCCGCCCGAATTGAGCCTTAACGAGCTGATACGCATCCTCCTCCACGCCCGTGAAACGATTCTTGACCTTAATCTTGCGCTTGTTCAGAAAGTCGATGATAACTTGCACATCTTGATTGAATTCGTTCGCCATGTCGTAAACTCTGTACTTCGTCGGTTTTGACATAGATCCACCCCCGTTGGATTAGTTGTTAGCGATTAGCTGTTAGCTGTTAGCTGTTAGCTGTTAGGATTTTTCTAACCATCAGCCACTAACCACTAAACACTTTAGTTTTTTCACATGTGGATTTTCTCCTTTATGATATCGTAAATCTCGTCGGGCAACTTGGCTTTGAAAATTTTATCGAAGTTGCGACGCTTGCAGACAATCGCTACACATTCGGGCGACCTGCAAACGTAAGCTCCGCGACCTTCAGCTTTACCCGTCTCGTCAAGTGAAAATTCTCCATTCTTCCTGACGACGCGCAGAAGTTCGGATTTGTGACGAACTTGACGGCAGGCGACGCAGCGGCGCATTTCGATTTGCTTGATAGCCGTACCCTTAACGGTTTTGCCTTTGGACATTAACGTTTGCCCTTCTTCGGAAATTTTTTGCGCGGCTTAAAAAGTCCCATTGCTTCCGAAATATCAACCTCGTGCATGTCTTCGGGAAGCGGTGCATTTTTCGACTGCTTGAGGCTCTTGATGTCGATTTTCCAGCCGGTAAGTCTTGCGGCGAGACGAGCATTTTGCCCCTCTTTACCGATAGCCAAACTCAACTGATTGTCGGGAACTACCACGCGGCAATTTTTCTCATCATCACTTACCGCCACGCTGATAACTTTCGCGGGGCTTAAGGCGTTGGCAACATAAACGCCGGCCTTCGCGCTCCACTCGATAACGTCAAGTTTTTCTTCGCCGAGTTCATCAAGGACGGGTTGAATCCTCGTACCGCGTTGACCTAAACATGAGCCGACCGCCTCAACGTTGGGATCCTTTGAGCTGACGGCAATTTTCGCACGCGCTCCCGCTTCACGAGCCACGCCTTTAATTTCGATTATTCCTTCCTGAATTTCGGGAATTTCAATTTCAACGAGCCGGCGCACAAAATTGGGATGCGTCCTCGAAAGATAAACTTGCGGACCTTTACCGCCCTTTTTGACTTCGATAATGTAAGCGCGAACGTAATCGCCGATTTTGTAGTTGTCGGAAATCGTCTGCTCACTGGGAACCAAAATTGCTTCAGTCTTGCCGACTTCGACGATTAAATTGTTGTCTTCAATGCGGACGACTTTTCCGCGAACCAAATCACTGTCGCGGTTGGTGAATTCGTCGTAAATGACGCCGCGTTCAGCCTCACGCAACTTTTGAACGACGAGTTGTTTGGCAGCTTGAGCAGCGATTCGACCAAAATTTTTCGGCGTGACTTCAATCTCGATAACGTCGTCAATATCGCAACCGGGACTGATTTTTTCGGCGTCCGACTTGGAAATTTCGATAACGGGATTTTCGACGGTCTCGACAACACTTTTGAGCGCGTAAACATGAAAGGTGCCGTCTTCATGGTTAAGCGAAATCTCGACGTTATCATCTTGGTTAAAATTTTTCTTGTAAGCGACTTTAAGCGCGGACTCCACCGCCTCAAACATAACATCGGGCGAAATATCTTTCTCGACGCACAAATCCTTAATCGCGTCAATCAACTTCAATTCAGGTGTTTTCTTTCTTGTAGCCAAGTAAATTCTTCCTCCTATACAACTTCCTGACAGCTAAAAATCTATGTGTAAGCGAACCAGTGCAACTTTTTCTCGCGGCAATGGTTCCATATCTTTGAGGTGCAAAAATTTTTCGTCGCGACTTTCAAGCTCCCCGACAAAAATTTTTTTCCCGTCAAGCGGCGCGTAAAGTGTCACGTCGACGACCTTGCCCGCCTCACGAATAAAATCTTTATCTTTCTTCAAAATGCGGTCAATCCCCGGCGATGACACTTCCAAAATATATGCGCCGTTGATGATATTTTCCGCGTCGAGCCTCGCGCCCAACTTCTCGCTCAAATTTTGGCAGTCGTCCAAGTCAATGCCGCCGTCCTTGTCCACGAAAACGCGCAAATACCATTCGCGCCCCTCCTTGACATATTCAACGTCGACAAGCTCATAAACCGTGCCCGTCAAAATTTCCGCCATCAAATCTTCGACTTTCGTTTCAACTTTGCTCAAGCTTCCACCTCCGAAATTCCCCCTACAACGCGAAAGAGTGGACGGTCGCCCACTCTTCCAATAAGCTTATGTCCAAAATTAATCTGCCCTCGCTTTCACGAAGAGTAAAAAAATCTTACAATAAATGCCCTCCAAATTTCTTTACATTGACTTCGCCGCATATTGTAAACAAAAACTAAATCATTTGCAAGTTTTTTCTTCGCGAGCCGGAAATAAATAAAAAAAAATTCCTCGGCGTCGATATGACCGTCGAGGAGCTGTTTAAACGTAACGATTGATTTATTTTCCGAAAGCCTCTGCAACTTTGATGAGATTTTTTCTGATGGGAATGTGTTGCGGACAAACGCGCTCGCATGCCCCGCACTTAATGCACTTGCTTGCATTATTTTTATTGTGACGTTCGACAAGCCACTCATATTGCCCCGCTGCAAATTCTTTATTTTTGTAGAGCGTCAAAATATTGTAGGCCGTGAACGAACCGCTTATGCCGATATTTTGCGGACAGACTTTTGCGCAATAATCGCAAACCGTGCAGGGGATAACGGGAATGCCCGCCAAAACTTTACTTGCCTCTTCGACAGTAGCACGTTCGCTGTCATCAAGCCGCTTGAAATTTTCCATGTACGCGACGTTGTCTTTCATCTGGTCGAGAGTGCTCATGCCGGAAAGGACAGTAATTATCCCGTCAAGACTTGCGGCGAATCTGATAGCCCACGAAGCAATCGACGTGTCGGGATTGGCGGCCTTGAAAACGGCTTTGACTTCGTCGGGGGGATTTGCCAACGAACCACCTTTAATCGGCTCCATGATGACAATCGGCTTGCCATGCTTGCGAGCGACTTCATAGCATCCGCGCGATTGAATGGCGGGATTTTCCCAGTCCGCCCAGTTGATTTGCAGCTGAACGAATTCGGCTTCAGGGTGCGCCGTCAAAATCGCGTCAAGTTCTTCGGGCGTGGAGTGGAATGAAAATCCGACGTGTTTAATCTTGCCCTCACGCTTTTTCTCGAAGACGAAATCCCACATCTTGAACCGCTCAAAAAATTCCGTGCGCATTTCGCCGAGATTGTGCAGGAGATAAAAATCAAAATATCCCGCGCCCGTCCGAGCAAGTGAAGTTTCAAATTGCGCAATGGCATCTTCACGAGTTTTGCAGTTAATCCATGCGGCATTTTTCGTCGCCAAAGTGAATTTGTCACGCGGATAACGTTCGACCAACGCTTGACGGATTGCGTCTTCGGAATTGGGATAAACTCGCGCCGTATCAAAATACGTGAAGCCCTTCGACAGGAAAAGATCGACCATTTGTTTGACCTGCTCAATGTCAATGGTTCCATCTTCAAGCCGCGGCAGTCGCATGAGTCCGAAGCCCAGCTTTTTAATTTCTTCGCCGAGATAAGCCATGCTAAAACCTCCTTTTAAGCTGACAACTAGCAGCTAACATAACATACGCTTGAAATTATTTTATCAGTTGAAGTTGACTTCAATCAAGATCGGGACGAAGATTTTTTGCTCCGCCCAAATACACGTGATGAATTTTATTTTGAGCTTTGTCCGTGTCCGCCAAAATCAAAACCCGTATGCAAAGCGTCAAAGATTTTTCTATAGCGGGTTCTCTTGTGTCGAAAAGCGGCACCAATCTCAACGCGGGAAGTTGTCTTACGGCTGAACTGGGAAATGCCGCGGTTATATCTTCCGTCGTCGAAAAAATCATCGCGCCTATATTTTCCGCTCGTAATTCGTTTAGCGATAAAATTTTCGTGACCAAAAGTTGTGCCGCCGACCAAATTTTTTCCTTGGAATTTTCGTCGACTGTAATCGCGCCTCGAATCCCGCGCATTGCCATTTCGACCGCCTCCTCAAATTTTGTACTTGTCTTTAATCTGCAACTTGACCGTCTCGTTGGCAAGAAAATCCTCGTAGGTTGCAATTCTGTCAACGGTTCCTTGCGGCGTGATGTCCATGATTCGATTGGCAATCGCGCTGATGAATTCCCTGTCCTCGTCGACAAAAATTATCGTGCCGGGGAAGTTGACCAAACTTTTTTCCAACGCCTCAATCGTCGGCAAGTCCAAGCAAGCAGTCGGGTTGTCCAGCAGTAAAAAATTCGCCGTCCCGAACGCCATTTTATCGAACTCGACCCTCGCCGATGCGCCCGTATAAACTCGCGGCATTGAAAAAACTTTCACGCCGTCAGAAAATTTTATTCTTCCGCGCAGACAACCGCCCGTTTCATCACCGGTCTGATAAGCCGTCGCCAAAGTTTTCAGCAGTTTGGATTTGCCACGATCATTTTTCCCGACGAACGCGACCTTTTGCCCCTGCCGAATTGTGAAGCTTACGTCCTTAAAGAGCGGCTCCCCATCACGATTTTTCAACAGGCTGTTCACCTTAAGGACAATCGGCACTGCGCCCGAAGGTGTCGGCGGCAAAAGTTCCGCGCAATCAATCCTCACCGGCTCAACTTCATCACTGCCGAGAGGAATCATTCGCGAGCACGTTTGCTTGAGAAAATATCTGTCGCTGCTGACGATAACGCACGTCAAATTTTTATGTTCGTTCAAAAAATTTATCAGCCATTCAATCCCGTCCGAGTCAAGATTTTTTGTCGGCTCGTCGAGAAGTAAAATAATTTCGTCGTCATTGAGGCCGCGAAGAGCGCGTTTAAGCTTTTCAATCGCGGACATTTCGGCCATACGAAGTTCGGAAAAATCCGCATAAACACTGCCGTTGACGGAAAGCACTTCGCCGGAAATTTCCACTTCGCCCGCCGTCGGATGAATTCTTTTCGCCAAAATATCCAGCAAAGTCGACTTGCCGGAACCTTCGCCGCCGATAATCCCGACCTTTTCGCCGCGAGCAATTTTTAAATTAAAGCCCGAAAAAATTTCTCGTTTACCAAGTTTAAGCTCCAAATTTTTTATCTCTATCAAGTTGTCCACTCCTTTTTCGCGAAGAATATAACAATGCCCGCCCGCTGTCAACGTCAAAAATTTCACGCGAGGAATCCCGATTCGCCGTCGAATTTGAGTTTCAAGTCATTTGATTGGGTGGAAAATTTTTTCATATCAAATTCAAGTCGGAAAAGACTTGACAAGGAAATTGATTAGGATTATCATTTCGACGGCTTAAGGAATTTTGAGAAGCAAAATCATTTGAGGAAACACGGCCACTCAAGTTGAAAGCTTCTCCAAAGTGACTGACAGCCGACAGTATAAGTTATAAGATAGCAAGATTGCGAGATTGCAAGAAGTGACTGGCAATCTGGCAATCTGGCAATCTGGCAATCTAACTTGGAGGTCTTCACAATGAAGAAAACAGTAGCAGCAGCATTGACGGCAGCGTTTGTAGTAGGCACGAGTGCAACGACTTTTGCAGCGGCCAATCCGTTCAGCGACGTACCTGCGGGACATTGGGCGTACAACTCGATTTCAAAACTTGCGGCGGCGGGAGTCGTCGAAGGTTACGGCGACGGTACTTATCGTGGCGACAGAAATATCACCCGCTACGAAATGGCACAGATGGTTGCAAAGGCTATGGCGAAAAATCCTACCGGCGCGAATAAAGCTGAACTTGACCGCCTCGCCGCAGAATTCCGTGACGAGCTTGACGCGTTGGGAGTTCGTGTCGCCGAGCTTGAAAAATACGCCGATAAAGTCGTCTGGCACGGCAAGATTGAGTACACCTACACCAACGAGCGCACCGATCCCAATAACACCGGTCGCAAGGACAAGGAGAAATCCAACGGCTTTATCTTCCGCTTTGAACCGACAGCACATGTTAACGATCATTGGACGGTTAATGCCCGCATTGATGCTGAAGTGGACATGAAACATGACGAATCTACGAATTTCAACCTGGTACGTGGCTGGGCTGAAGGTGACTACGATAAATTTAATATAAAAGTCGGCAAGTTTGAGTTCTGCCCCGAACCGGAATTTGGCCTCATGTGGGATACGGAAATCTCCGGCGCGTCACTGACTGTCGGCAGCAAATGGCAATTTAACGCCCTTGCCGGTCGCCTTTCTGAAGATAAAGTGGGAGCCGGCATATTAGGCGAAAATATCACGGAAACTGATCCTTCAAGCGTCGTCGGACTTTCCGTCCAATATAATCAGGGCGAACGCGGCATTTTCGGCGGCGGCTCATGGTACATGGTCAAGGACGACGATTTGATTTGGCAAAAACGCAGTGAGCGTAGCGATAAAAAGGCTAACATTTGGTCTGCAAACCTCGGCTATCAATTCACCGATTTACTTTGCGTCCGTGGTGCTTACGCGAGAAACAGTAAGGCCGATTGGGAAAAGGATTCGTGGCACGCTGAACTTAATTACGGCAACTACGAAGATGCCTCCGAAAAAGGTCAATGGAGTGTCTACGCCGGCTATCGCAAATACGGCACCAACGTTTCATTTATCCCGACGGAAGATGATACGTTGCGCGGCACTCGCGGTTTCGTCATCGGAGCAAACTGGGCACCGTTCCAAAATATCGGCTTCCAAGTCAAATACTTCAACGGCAAATATATCTCGGCCGGTGAACATGGTCGCGGCAAGGCTGACAAGTTCTTCGGACGTGTGGAGCTGTTTTTCTAAGTCAAAAATCCCGTCAGAATATTTTCACCGCTCTCGAAAAAATTCGGGGGCGATTTTTTTATTTTCAGCCAAGTCTCAAGAAAATTTTCGCGGTCTGTGATATGTTTTAATGTGTATGCTTAATCACGATGAAAACTCCGTGAAAAATTTTTAATTATATCATGAAAAGCACATGAAAGGAAGTATAAAAATTTTTTTTTGGGGGTTGACAACCGAAAAATTCTGCGATATTATTGCGCCGACTTAAGGGGCAAGGCAAGTGAAGCCCAACAGGTTGAGGAAACACGGCCACTCAATTTTGAATAGCTTCCAAGCCGAACCGCAAAGGTCACAGCAGTAAATTTCTTTAGCGGCATCTGTTAAGGAGGATGTTCAAAATGAAGAAGTCAGTAGCAGCAGCCCTTGCAGCAGCGTTTGTTATGGGCGCAAGTGCAACCACGTTCGCGGCGGCCAATCCGTTCAGCGATGTTCCTGCGGGACATTGGGCGTACAACTCGATTGCCAAACTCGCAGCAGCCGGCGTTGTCGAAGGTTATGGCGACGGCACCTATCGCGGCGACCGCAACATCACCCGTTATGAAATGGCGCAGATGATTGCAAAAGCTATGGCGAAGAATCCTACCGGCGCGAATAAGGCTGAACTCGATCGTCTTGCAGCTGAATTCCGTGATGAACTCGACGCTCTCGGCGTACGCGTTGCGGAACTCGAAAAGTATGCTGACAAAGTTGTCTGGCAGGGCAAGATTGAGTACACCTACAAGAACCACAAGACTGACAACGTTTATGCTGACCGTCGCCGCAATCATCACAGCACCAGTGAGCACACCCGCGTTAAGCAGGATGACTGGATCTTCCGCTTTGAGCCGATTGCACACGTCAATGACCACTGGACACTCCGCGCTCGTATTGATGCGCACGTCGACCTCAGCCGCGACAACTCCAGCGATTTTGAACTGGTTCGTGGTTGGGCACAGGGCGATTACGACAACTTCCAAATCAAAGTCGGTCGTCAACCCCTCTACACCAATGAAGACGGTATCATCTGGGATACTGAATATACCGGCGGTGAAATTACCTTCGGCAAACTCGTTGACGGCTTGAGACTTACTGCTTACGGCGGTCGCCTCAAGGCTGACAAAGTCAACGGTGCCATTCGTAATGCAGGTTCTTGGGATGGTCGTCGTCCCGGCGATCCCGGCAGGAGCGCAGGTGACACTTGGGCTAATGCAAGCGGCAGAATCGGTGGCGACAGCAGAGATCCTTCAAGCTTCTGGGCAATCAACCTGCAGTATGATCCCGGTCAAAAAGGTCTCTTCGGCGGCTTGGGCTACTACCACATCAAAGACGATGACTTCAAAACCATGACTTTCTTTGGTGAGGAAATGGGCAACTACGCTTACAGCAAGAAAGGTAACCAAGACACTGCCAACATTTACTCCATAAACCTCGGCTACAGACTCGGCAAAGCACAGGTCTGGGGCGCATATGCACGCAACTCCAAAGCTGACTTTGAAAAGAGATCCTGGCAGGCACTCGTCCGTTACGGCGATCTCTACGGCGGCGGCAACCAGAACACTCACAAGGGTCAATGGGCTGTCTGGGCAGGTTATAAAGAACTCGGCTCCAACACCTCCCTCTGCGCTATCAACTGGGATGACGCTTATGCCGGCACCAAGGGCTTTGTCGCAGGCGCAAGCTGGGCTCCGTTCGACAGAATCGTTGTCCTCGCGAAGTACTTCAAGGGCAAATACATTTACGGCCCCGGCGATGCAGAACGTCTCTTCGGTCGTGTCGAGTTCTTCTTCTAAGCCGACACTTTCAACCGGAAAACTTTCATAACGTAAATTACAGGAGTCTCCGAGAAATCGGAGGCTCCTTTGGTTTCAGCTTGCAAAAATTTCAGGCGTGTGATAAACTTCATGCGTGTTTTATAGAGTAACGATAACCACATGCTTTTATTACTTGCGACGGTTATTACGAATATCGGTAACACGGAAGGGGCTTTCGAGAAATCGGAAGTTCTTTTCGTTTCAGCTTGCAAAAATTTTAGTCGTATGCTAAACTTAATTTGGTTACATAGAAAAATACAAGATAACATGTTCGCCAAAAGAAAACCCTCGGTTGCCGCCGAGGGTTTTCGCTCGTTTTATGGGTTAACGATAACCACGTGCTCTTGGTCACTTACGGCCGTCGAGCCACTTGCAGATGATGTGAACCACAACACCTGCTGCGACGGTTACTACGAATGTAGATAACATGTTCGCCACCTCCTTTCATTATGGCGATCGGAGGTCGTCCGTGACCGACATGTTAATTTTATACGAAAATACAACTTGATTCAAGGCAAAAAAAGAGCGGCCGCTTTGACCGCTCAAAATTTTTTTATCTGGCGTGCCGCATAGAATTTACCGGAATATTTGCGACGAGTGCAACCGAATCGGAATCATTTTCAAGGGAAATTTCCATTTCGGTGCGGTTTATGTTCATGTATTTTGATAAGACCAGTATAATTTCTTCCTTAATCTTTTCCATAATCTCCGGCGAGATGCTGGCGCGGTCGTGAATCAAAACGACTTGCAAGCGTTCTTTGGCGACTGCCCCCGATTTTTTCTCGGACATGCCGAAGACTCTTTTCAGAACATCAAGCATGGACAGCCCTCCTTACAGCAAGCCGAAAAGTTTTTTCAAGCGGGCGAAGAAACCTTCCTTCTGCGGCTTGAGGAAGGGGACGTTTTCGCCACAAAGTCGGGCGACGATATTTTTATACGCCTGCCCCGCCGTCGAATTGCTCATGGTGATAACCGGCTCGCCTCTGTTCGTTGCGACAACAACATTTTCATCGTCGGGAACCTGCCCTATGCACACGACCGATAAAATTTCGTCAATATCGCTCATGTCGAGCATATCGCCCTTTTCGACCATTTGCGGACGAATTCTGTTGACGATGAGTTTGACATTTTCTTTGTCGGCGCGACCAAGCTCACCGATAATTTTATCCGCGTCACGGACGGCAGAAATTTCCGGCATGGTCACGACAATGGCGGTATCGGCGGCGGCAATCGCGGTTTTAAAGCCCTGCTCAATGCCTGCGGGACAATCGATAATTATAAAATCGAATTCCTTTTTCATCTCGTCGCAGAGAGTAACGAGCTGTTCGGGATTGACGGCGGACTTGTCCTTGACTTGCGACGTGGGCAGGAGATAAAGATTTTCGTATTTCTTGTGGCGGACGAGAGCTTTTTTATAGGCGACGCGCCCACTCGTCACGTCAATGAGATCATACAAAATCCGATTCTCCAAACCGAGCAAAAGGTCAAGGTTGCGCAGACCGGTATCAGTGTCAATCAACGCAACCTTATTGCCGCGCATGGCAAGTCCGACGCCGATATTGGCCGTGGTAGTCGTCTTGCCGACACCGCCTTTGCCCGACGTAATTACTAAAATTTGACTCATAAAATCTTCTCCTTAGGGATTAGGGTTAGGGAACAGGGAGCAGGTTTAAACTCCTAACTCCTGCCTCCTCACTCCTAACTAATTTAGCGCGCGACGGGTTCAAAGATAATCATGTTGTCCTTAATCATGGCGCGTTCAGCCTGACTGGCTTTGATATCTTCGTCGGGAGCGCGGGCAATGAGATCGGCAATGCGAATTTGCACGGGCATAAGCCTGTCCGCCACAACGCAAGCGGTTTTATCGCCGAATGCCCCCGCATGAACGAAGCCTCTGCACGTCCCGCGAATATCAATCGAACCGCCCGCAATTACCTGCGCACCGGGATTGACGTTGCCGCAAATCAGCACGGAGCAATTCGCTTTAACTTCCTGACCGCCGCGCACCGTGTGATTTATCACCATCATCTTTTGAGCTTCCTCAACGCTCTCCTTGAATTTCTGCGCGGGAGCTTTGGAATTTGTGTCGCGGGAAGGCGGAGCAAGATTCGGACGCTTCAACTCGGTGCTGAAAAGCATTCCGTGCCGATGAAACATCTTGCGCAATGCCTCATTCTGCTCCTCGGCAAAATAGCCCTTCGGAACAAAAACTGTCGTCCCGCGAATAAAGAAACTGTCGCCCGATTGGAGCTTGTCCAAAAGATTCGCCTGCACGTCGTCGAAACTCGCGCCCTTTGCAAAGTTCAGCTGCAAGCCGTACTTAAGCCCCTTAATCGTAACTATATCACTCATGTTTATCACCGCCTATGAAATAAAAATGATTCCTCGTGCATTATACATAATCTTTTCGCGCTTGCCAATATTCTTTACAGATTTTTTTCAGCGTGATTCCTCCAAAAAAAATCCCGTCGATTTAGCGGCTAGCTGCTAGCTGTTAGTTGCTAGAAAAATTCTAACCACTAAATCGGCGGAGGAAAAATTTTTTTATCAAACGAATCTGCAGACGTGATCGACGGCGATATCCGAAAATCCGTAAGCTTCAGCCTTGGTTAGTCGCCCGTTACATACGTCGTGAATTTTTTTCAGCAGCAAATTTCCCGCGTCAGCAATCGTCAGCTCGCCCGCAATAATCCCGCTCAAGTCAACGTCGATATTGTCTTCCATCCACGAAAAAGTTTGAGCGTTGGCAGTGACTTTGAGCACGGGAACAATCGCGTTGCCGGTAGGAGTGCCACGACCCGTCGTGAAAATTATCGCGTTGCAACCGGCCGCAACCATGCTCGTCACCGAAGAAATATCGTAGCCGGCAGTGTCCATGACGATTGCCCCGCGTTTAGTTGGACGTTCAGCCTGCTTCAAAACTTCGACAATCGGACGCGTGCCGCCCTTGCGAATACAGCCCAAACTTTTCTCGTCGATTGTGGAAAGCCCGCCGAATTTATTGCCGGGAGTCGGTTGACCCGCTCGACAATCTTGACCCGCCGCCTTCAAGTGAGCTTCGTAATCCGCGCAAATTTTTATGATTTTGTTGTGAAGTTCGGGAGTGGCCGCGCGTTTTGCAAGGACGTGTTCGCCGCCAATCCACTCGATCGACTCGCTCATCAAAGTTGACGCGCCGAGGTCAACGAGTTTGTCGCTGAGTTCGCCGACAGCAGGATTAGACGCAATGCCGCTCGTAGCATCAGATCCGCCGCACTCAATCCCCAATAACAGCTCCGATATGTCGCAAAGTTCTTTCTGCTGAAGTGACGCTTCCGCCGCCAAATCTCTTGCCGCTCGAACGGCCTTTTCAATCGTCTTGAGCGTGCCGCCCTCCTCTTGAATGCCGAACGATACAACCGGCTTGCGCGTCATGGATTGAATTTTTTCGCGCAATTTGGCATGAGGGACAGTTTCACAGCCCAGCCCTATTATCACGACGCCGAAAACGTTCGGATTGCACGCAAAGCCCGTCAAAATTTTCTGCGACATATCGGTGTTGGCTTGAACGTCCGAACAGCCCGTGTTGAAAATTATGTTGACTGCGCCGCGAACTTGACTTGCGACAATCCGCGCCGATTCACTCCCGCAAGCACACGTCGGCAAAATCAAAACGTGATTGCGAATTCCTGCGCGACCGTCACTGCGTTTGTAACCAAAAAAATTCATTTAAATCATCTCGCTCTCGTAGTCACGCGGCACGCTGAAAATATTTTCGTGCGACACCCAACCGCCTGCCGCAATGTCAATCGACGCCTCACCGATAATTTCGCCGTACTTGAAAATTTTTTCGCCGCGAGAAATTTTCTTCAACGCGACCTTGTGCCAAATCGGAATGTCCTCGACGCAAATAATTTCGCCGCCGCCGAGAATTTTAATCGCGTCACCTTTATTAGCGGCCGTCGTGCAAGTGGCGACGTTGTCTTTCACGTCAAGCAAAATCGCGTTCGTCATGATTCGCCACCCGCCAGCTTGAATAAATCCTCGACCGTTTGAGCCGATTTAATTTCTTCCGGCGCAAGTTTTTTGCCGAGTGTCGAATTGCAAAATGAAAAGAATGACACCATGCTCAACGAGTCCCAATCTTCCACGTCCGCCAGCTTCGTCGACAATTTTAAATCAAGCTCCGTGTCCATTACTTCCGCGAGTTTTTTTACAAATTCTTCAGCTGTCAATTTCATTTCTAATTCCTCATTCCTAATTGAATTCGATTGCGGGATTGCCGAAAACCGTTGCACCGGCTCGAACTTTTTTCAAGACGACGCAACCCGCTCCGACTGTCGAACCGTCACCGACTTTGGCTTTGGGCAGGATAACTGCGCCGCTCCCGATAAAAACTTCCGCACCAATTTTACAACCGCCCGAAAGTGTGACGTGCGGCATGATGCTTGAAAAGTTCCCAACGTGCGCATCGTGACCGATAATCGTCTGGGCATTGACGGCAACAAAATCTCCGATAATCGCCCGCTCACTCACGCCGACGAAAGGTGAAATTATCACGCCGCGACCAATTTCAGCCGTCGGGACAATTTCGGCAAGTGTGCTGATTATGTTGATGAATTCTCCGCCGCGAGCCAAAATTTTTTCGACGAGAATTTTTCTGGCATGGGGCGAACCAATCGCGCAAGTGAAAACGTCGTCCGCGCAAATTTCGTAAGTGTTCACGTCGCCCAAAACTTTTTCCGGCAATAGTTCGTAATCAACCGCCGCAAGTTTAACGTCGCCGTCGAGAAAACCTTTAATCTGCCAATCGACGCCGCAGCCCAAAGATTTTTTCGCGTGCCAATAAACTTCGCGGGCAAATCCTCCGACGCCGATAATAATTAAATTTTTCATGAGCTACCCCCAAAAAGTTTTTGATGTCGAAAAAATTTTTTGTCGGCAAGGAAAGTTATCAGCGCGAAGAAAATCACGCCGCCGAGTATCAAAATTGCGAACAGTGGCGCGGGTAAATCTGTTGCGGGCGTCGCGAAAATGTGCTTCATCAAAATTCGGCTCAAGAATCGATTTAGGAACAATCCCCCTAAACCGATTGCCGCCAACGTCACGATTGCCGCCCGAAAAATTTTGTCAACGATTGAAAATCTCTGCCGCAACTCCTGCGCATGTAGTCCGACGTGCGCCCCGATTAAAATCATCATGATATACGGCGTCGCGGTGTGCAGGTTGTGGAGTGTCATATTGCGCCGCAATTCCGAGCTTACCGCGTCGGGGAAAAGATGATTTGACATGCACACGCCCGTAAATGAAATTATCAGCACGGCGATTATCAGCGCGGCGTCCACTTCGATTGAAAAAAATTTCCGCGGCGTCACGTGACTGAACAGAGCCTTGAAGCGTCGAAAATTTATCGCAACGTGAACGACGATTGCCGCCAACATTGCCACGCCTAAAATTTCATGCAGGATTTTCGGCAGGTAGTGAAAGCTCAACTCCGCAATGAATAACGCCAATAAAATTACATCAAGCCAAAATTTTTTCATTACTCCAAAATTTTATCCAGCCCGATAGTCAAACCTTTCAGCCCGCGAACTTTTTTGCAAGCGAGAATGACGCCGGGCATAAAAGAATCTCTGCCAATCGAATCATGGCGAATCGTCAACATTTGCCCCAATCCGCCGAAAATAACTTCTTGATGAGCGACGTAGCCGGGCAGTCTGACGCTGTGAATTTTTATACCGTCAAAATCTGCGCCGCGAACATGTTCAAGCCGCTCAACCTCTTCGGGATGACCTTGCCTGTGTGACGGGCGAACTTCGGCAATCATTTTGGCAGTCAACTCGGCAGTTCCCGAAGGCGCGTCAAGTTTTTTGTCGTGGTGAAGTTCGATAATCTCAACGTCGGGCATGTACTTTGCAATTTTTTGAGCCATCAACATCATCAACACCGCGCCCAATGCAAAGTTCGGGGCGATAAATGCGGGCGTGGAATTTTTTTCGGCAAGCTCACGGATTTTTTCCTTAGCCTCGTCACTTAAACCCGTCGTGCCGACAACCGGTGAAACTTTATTTGCCAGCGCGGTCATCACGTTATTGAAGACGACATCAGGGCGCGTGAAGTCAACCATAACGTCGGGCGAAAATTTTTTCAACGCGGCGTCAAGATTCGTCTCAACCGTAAGGCCTTCAACTTCGCCGGCGAAAGCGTCAACCGCTCCGACCAACTCCAATTCCGAATCGGCTTTGACTGCGCCGCAAACTGTGCGACCCATGCGACCGAGTGCGCCGTTTACCAAAACTTTAATCATTTCAAATCCTCCAATTTTAGCTGCTAGCTGCTAGCCCTTAGCTGTTAGTTTAAGCTACATTTTAACAAAGCGGCCGCCGTTGAGCAGGTACAAATATTTTTCGGCGACTTTGATTTTCAGCAAGGCCTCAACTGCCGCCGCATAAAGCTCAATCTGAACTTTGTAGCGTTCGGCAATGTCGGGAGCGTCGCGGTCAGTCTTGTAGTCAAGCAAAATCCAATGCCCCGCCGCGTCCTTGAACAGCAAATCAATTATGCCCTGAATGAAAATTTTTTCGTCGACGTGGAAAAATTTCTGCGCGTCAATCAGTCGGCTGAACGGCAACTCCCGATAAAATTCTTGCGCATTGACGAGACGTTGACCGAGTTCACTCGCGAAGAATTTAGAAATTTTCTCCGGCTTGATAAGTTTGACGTGCTCCGAAGAAATAATTTCACGGCGGGCAAGTTCTTCAATCTGCGCGGCAATTCCCCTCGTCGACAAATCGCCGCTCAAGTTCAAACTCTGCATGACTTTATGCATGAGCGAACCGAATTCTGCGCCGGAAATTTCTTTTGCCTGCAAAAATTTCGGTCGACGCCAGATAAATTTTTTCTGCGCGAAGGTTTCAAGTTTCGGCAAATCTTCTTCCTGCGCACGGCGTTTGAGTTCGGTGACGGATAATTTCGCGGGGATTTTTTCAAGCGGAATCGTCGAAAGTTTTTCCGGGGCTTGCAAAATTTTTTCCTTAGCCGCCTCAAGTGACCGCTCCTGAATTGCTTTAATCTCCGACGACTCTACCTGCTCCGAATAAATTACCGGTGTCAGCGCGTCTTTTATCGGCAACAGCCAATCCATGAATTCGTTCGCCGATAAAATTTCGTAGTCAGTCGGCACGTCGACAGGTTTTAATTTTTCCAGCGCGGTTTTCGACGTTATCCCGACGAGAAATAATTTTTCCTTCGCACGCGTCATCGCCACGTACAGCAGCCGCAATTCTTCGGAAATTGATTCGTCAGAAATTTTTTTCGAGACGGCTTGCGTCGCCAGAGTTTTAACTTTCAGCAAAGAATCTTTCGTCGTCCGAAATGCCCCGATACCAAATTCACGGTGCATGAAAATTATTCCCTTAGTGTAGTCGTCTTTATTGAATTGCTTGCCGACACCCGCCACGAATACCACGGGATATTCAAGACCTTTGCTCTTGTGAATCGTCACGACGCGCACGACGTTTTCATTTTCGCCGAGAGTAGTCGCCGCCGCCAAATCGTTACCATGCTCCTTGAGCTTGCCGATAAATTCAATAAATCTGGACAGACCGCGAGCGTTGGTTGATTCAAAGGTAGTCGCGCGGTCAATCAAAATCCTCAAATTCGCCTGGCGAGCATCGCCGCGATCATCTTTGCCGACAGAATCATAATAGCCCGTTTCACGATAGAGATTGCTCAAAAGTTCGGGCACGCCGAGTTGACGAGCCATTTCGCGCCAAAGATTGAGCTTGCCCAAAAAATTTTTGCACTTGTCCGAGCCGAGACTGACAGCCGTATAAAAATCTGTGTCGGGGTTTGCAATTCGGATTTCGGCAAGTTCCTCCGCACTGAATCCGCCGATTTGACTTAACATGACGGCGGCCAGCGGTATATCCTGCCGCGCATTGTCCAGCAAATTCAGCAAACTCATGACGACTTGAATTTCATTCGCACGAAAATAATTTTCCTCGTCGGGCACATAAGCCGGCACGCCGTATTTTTTCAGCGTGTCGAGAATCGAAAAGGCTTGAGTTTTCGGCGAACGATGCAAAATCACAATGTCCTTGAACTGCACGGGACGATAATTTTCACCGTCGCGGACAAGTTTTTTCGACGTAATCAGCTCGTGAATTTTCCCGGCAATGAAACGCATTTCAAGTTCAATGGCAGAGCTGTCGTCATCTTTTTCCGACTTGATGTAATAAAATTCGGGGCGTTCATCAAAATAATTTTTGCCGACCTCAAAAGTCGCGCCGAATTGCAGTTGAGCCGCCGCATCATAATCAATTTCCGTCGCACGCTTATTCATGAGCCGCTTAAAAACTTCATTGACCGCCGCAATAATTTTCTCACGACTGCGGAAATTTTTGGAAAGATTTATGCAGCTGTAAGAGTTCATTTTTTTCTTGAAGTTGGCGGAGTCGACGAGCCTAAAACGATAAATCGACTGCTTGACATCGCCGACGAAAAATAGATTGTCGCGGCGAGAAATTCTTTGGACAATCTCCTCTTGCACGCCGTTTGTATCCTGATACTCGTCAACCATGATGAATTTAAATTTTTTGCGGTAGTCGTCGACAACTTCGGGGGCAGTGTCGAAAATTTTCAGCGCGAAATGCTCCATGTCGTTGAAATCGATAATGCCGCGCTCACGTTTAGCCTCGGAAAATTTTTGCGCAAAAGCTTTCGTCACGCGGATTAATTCCTTAATCGGCTCGTGAAGTTCGCGGACATAGGCGAGCATTTTATTTTCGTCGTCAAGAAAATATTTTTCGCGCAATGTCTCGACTTTATCTTTGTAGCCGTCACGCAAATTTTTAATCTCGTCTTTGATGAGCAGCTTGTCGCCGACGAATTTTCCGCCGCCGAAGTTGTCAAATTTAATCGCCAAAATTTTGTCGTAAAGCGCGTTCCAATCGTCAAGCGAAGTTTTCAAGGCGTTGAGCTGATTAAAATCGTTGCGGATAATTTTGGCTTTGATATTATTTTTTTCGGCAAGGTCACAGGCCTCCGCGCAATCGTCGAAAATTTTTTGGAGCGTCTCAAATATATGCGGCTTGAGAAATTTAAACCAGGCCGTATCGTCAAGGCGGGCATTTTCCGGCAAGTCGTAAGGTTCGGCAAGTTTATCAAGCCACTTGTCGGGATAGGGCATACTCAACGAAAAATCATGCAGCTTGATAATCATGTCGTGAATTTTTTCGTCGCCGCGAACACTGCCGCCGAATTCGTCCGTAAAATTTTTAAATACGTCGCCGCTGCCCGCGTAATTTTCCTCAAAAAGTTCTTCGATAACTTCGCGCTTCAAAACTTCAAGCTCGTTGGTATCACCCGCACGGAATTTCGGATCGAGGTCGATGCGTGAAAAATTTCTTCGCAAAATCGTCTGACAAAATGCGTGGAAGGTTGAAATTTGCGCGCCGCTCAAAAAAATAATTTGCCTTTCGAGAAGTGCCTGATTATCGGCGTCGAGTTCATCCTCCAAACGGTTCATGAGTGCCGCCTGAATTCGTGAGCGCATTTCTTGAGCCGCGGCATTTGTGAACGTCAAAATTAACAGCTCGTCGACGGTGCATTCATTTTCCGCCAACATTTTCACGACGCGTTCAGTTAAAGTTTTAGTTTTTCCCGCACCGGCCGCCGCCGCTATCAAAAAATTTTCGCCGCGTGCATCGACAGCAGCTTGCTGTTCGCGTGTCAATTCCATGATTAAAACCTCAGCTCGCCGCGCTCCAAACGTTCACGAAGCGTCGGAGCTTTGGCATCTTTTTCGGCAAGAATCGTCGGTTCAAACGGCCAATCAATTTTAATTTCGGCGTCGTCCCAACGAATATTCCCGTCACAATTCGGCGCGTAAAAATTGTCCGCCTTGTATTGAATTTCCACGTCATCAGTCAGCGTCAAAAAACCATGTGCAAAGCCGCGCGGTATCATCAACTGCTTTTTATTTTCGGCGGTAAGTTCGACGGCCACCCACTTTGCAAAAGTTTCGGAGCCTTCGCGAATATCAACCGCCACGTCCAAAAGTTTACCGCGTGTGCAACGGACGAGTTTGGCTTGAGCGAAAGGAGCCGTCTGGTAGTGCAGGCCGCGAAGTGTACCTTTGTGCGCGGAATAAGATTGATTGTCCTGCACGAAATTAAAATTCAAACCCGCCGTCTCGAATTTTGCAGCCGACCACGTCTCCATAAACCAGCCGCGTGCGTCGCCAAAAACTTTCGGCTCCAAAATCAACACGCCGTCCAAAGCTGTCTTAGTCACTTGCATAAATTTTTCCCCCTAAAAAGTTTTTTACGCAGTTTATATTTTTTGCGATTGAGCGTCAAGTTGTCATCTCCACAGGCAAGCGATAATCAGTGCCGGCAGAAGATTTGCGACACTGATTTTTCTTTCGGGGAAAAGCAAATTGACACCTACGCCGAAAATCAAAACGTTGCCGATACTCGAAAGATTTGCCAGCGCGATTTCCGTCATAATCGGTTCAAGAAATCCCGCAAGAAATGTTATCGCCCCTTGAAAAATTCCGACGCTCACGCACGAAAAAATACAGCCCTTGCCGAGGCTCGCCGTCATCACCAAAATTATAATCATGTCGAGTGCGGACTTGGCAATCAAAATCGTGGCGTCGTGCAAAAGTCGGTCGTTAATCGCGCCGATAACCGCCATTGCGCCAATACAAACCGTCAGCGACGCCGTAACAAACGCGTCAACAAATTTTGCGTCACCGTCATTACCCGAACGACTTCGCAGCCAAATTCCAAGCCGCTCAAATTTGCCGTCAATGTCGATAATCGCCCCGATAAATCCGCCGCCGATTAAACTTGCGATTAAAAGCATCGTGTCCAAATTTTTCAGCGCACCGCTTGCGCCCAGAAAAATTACTGCCAATGCGCAGGCCTCTTGCAATGTGTGCTGAATTTTTTCCGTTAAAAATTTTCCGCCGCCGAGACCGATTAATCCGCCGAGAATAATTCCCGCAACGTTAATCAGAGTTCCGACGCCGGCAAAATGAAATTCCGTCACAAATTTTCCAACTCCTGCGCCGCTCCCAAAATTCCAATCGCCGCGTGCTCAAATGTCAATCCACCCTGCAGATAAACCGCGTAAGGTTCGCGCAATGGCCCGTCCGCTGAAAGTTCAATCGACGCGCCCTGCACGAATGTTCCCGCCGCCATGATGACTTGATCTTCATAGCCGGGCATGTCCCACGGTTCAGGCGTCGCGAATGAGTCGACCGGCGAAAATTTTTGTATCGCTTGACAAAATTTTATCAGTCGTTGAGCCGTGCCGAGTTCAATCGCCTGGATTATGTCGCCGCGAATTTCTTCGGGCAGCGGTCGAGTTTTGTAGCCGAGTTTTGAAAAAATTCCCGCCGCGAAGATTGCGCCCTTGAGAGCCTGCGCCGTCACGTGTGGTGCCAAAAATAATCCCTGGTATAAAAGTCGCGGCGTCCCCAAACTCGCGCCCAATTCGTCGCCCATGCCCGGTGCCGTCAATCGATACGACGCCAGCTCGACCAAATCACGCTTGCCGACGATGTAACCGCCCGTCGGAGCCAATCCGCCGCCGATATTTTTAATCAGACTTCCCGCAATTAAATCCGCGCCGACTTCGACAGGTTCACGCGTCTCGACAAATTCGCCGTAGCAGTTGTCGACGAAAGTCACGCAATCGTGATTAACCGCCTTGACTGCCGCACAAATTTTTTCGATGTCGCAAGTCTTGAGCGGCTCGCGCATTGAGTAGCCTCGCGAACGTTGAATCAGTGCCAGCTTAGTTTTCGGCGTGATGAAATTTTTTATCGCGGCAACGTCAACTTTCCCGTCAATCAGCGGCAGTTCCCGATAGCCGACGCCGAATTCTTTCAGCGAACCTTTAGCGGCGTGAGCGTATCCGATAACCGTCTGCAACGTGTCGTAAGGCGCGCCCGTCAGTGAAACCAATTCATCATTCGGGCGAAGTATTCCGAAAAGTGCCGTCGCCAATGCGTGAGTGCCGGAGACAAATTGCGTGCGTACCAGTGCCGATTCCGCGCAGAAAATTTCTGCAAACAGCGCGTCCAATTTCTCCCGCCCGATGTCACCGTAAGCGTAGCCTGTCGACGTTTTGAAGTGCGCGTCAGAAATTTTAAGTCGCCGCATTGCCTCCAAAACTTTCAGCGTGTTGACTTCGGAAATTTCTTCGACGCGTCCGAAATTTTCCGCAACTTCAGCCAACACATTTTTTTTCAAGTCAATCAGTCGTTGTGAAAAAATTTTTAATCACTCCTTGGTTAGAAAGTAGAAAGTAGGGAATAGAAAGTAGAAAAAACTACTCCCTACTTTCTACTTTCTACTTTCTTATCTTGGCATAGAAATTTTTAAGGCGTCGCGTAAATTTTCGACGGGCAAAAGTTTAGCCTTGTCCGCCAACTTCGACACCTCCGAAAAATTTTTCTTCGGCAAAATGATATTCGTAAAACCCATGCGGATTGATTCGTCGACACGTTGACGAGCCTTGCTGACTGCTCGAACTTCGCCGCTCAACCCGACCTCGCCGAAGATCACGCATTGCGGCAAAAGTTTCCTGTTCGCAAAACTCGACGCCAACGCTACCGCAATCGGCAAATCCGTCGCCGGCTCATCAATTTTTATTCCGCCCGCAGTCTTAACATAAACGTCGCAAGCTCCAATGCTCAAGTGCAATCGCTTTTCCAACACCGCCAGCAAAAGTTGAATTCGTTTTATGTCGACGGCGTCTGAAGTTCTTCGCGGCGGCATGAATGGTGTCGGCGCAACCAATGCTTGAACTTCGACGAGGAGCGGCCGCGTACCTTCGACTGTCGGGACGATTACGCTGCCAATGTCGTCGGCTCGTTCCGGCAAAAATAATTTCGACGCGTCGGGCACATCAGCCAAGCCCGTGTCTCGCATTTCAAACAATCCGATTTCACTCGTCGCCCCGAATCGATTTTTTATCGCCCGCAAAACTCTGAAGTCGGCATTGCGTTCACCCTCGAAAAATAAAACCGTGTCGACGATATGTTCCAAAACTCTCGGCCCGGCTAAACTTCCGTCCTTAGTCACGTGTCCGATTATAAACGTCGTCACGCCCAAACTTTTCGACAGCCGCATCAATCCCGCTGAACATTCGCGGACTTGTGAGACGCTCCCCGGTGCACTTTCAATTTCGGATTTATAAATCGTTTGAATTGAATCGACGATTAAAAGTTCCGGCTCCATTTTCTCGACGTGGTGAGTGATTCGCTCGAAATTATTTTCCGCGCAAATGTAAAGCTCGTCCGCCAAAGCGTTCAATCGTTCAGCCCTCATGCGAATTTGCCGCGAACTTTCCTCGCCCGTCACGTACAAAACTTTTTTACCGCCGCGTGCCACATTTGCACAAACCGCCAGCGTTAAACTCGACTTGCCGACGCCGGGATCACCCGCAATTAAAATTATCGAACCGGGTATCAATCCTCCGCCCAAAACCCTGTCCAACTCTCCCGAACCCGTCATGAATCGCGGCAACTCTTCCATGTCAACTTCGGCAATTCTCCGCGGCACTTCAAAAGTTGTCGTCAAGGCGTGAGAACTTTTTACCTCGGCGGGAATTTCTTCCTCAACAAGCGTATTCCACTTACCGCACGTCGGACATTTGCCCAGCCATTTGACGGACTCCGCGCCGCACTCTTGACAAACGTATTTAATTTTTTTCTTCGCCATAAATTTTCCACTCCCAAAAAAATATTTGTCGATTGTCGCCGCGAATAGTATAATGCGGGAAATTTAGCTGTTAGCTGTTAGCGGCTAGAAAAAATCCTTAAAGTTTAAAGCTTAACACGGAGGTTTTTTGATGGACATCGTGCCCATAATATTGCAAACATTTCTGGTATTCTTCCTGATCGCAATGAACGGTTTTTTTGTCGCGGCAGAATTTTGTTGCGTGAAAATGCGCCCGTCACGCCTCGAAACTCTGATTCAAGAGGGTAACACGCGCGCGAAGTATGCAAAAAAATTAATCGACGAACTCGACGAAGCGTTATCGGTCACGCAGCTTGGAATAACTTTAGCGTCGCTGGGCTTAGGTTGGGTCGGCGAACCGTTCGTTGCAAAATTAATTTCGCCGGCAATCCACGCGCTCGGATTCGGCGAAACAATCGGTCACACAATTTCATTTGCGCTGGCGTTCACGCTGATAACGTCAATGCACATAATCTTGGGCGAACTTACGCCAAAATCAATGGCAATCGCGGCCGCCGAAAAAATTTTGCTCAACATCGCCGTGCCCATGACAATCTTTTGGAAAGTCATGTATCCGTTTGTTTGGATGCTCAACAAGACGGCGGGCTTTGTAAGTCATCATTTGGGCTTGACGGTTTCGGAAGGCGAAGTCGCGCACAATCCCGAAGAAATTCGCCTGCTCATGAAGGAGAGTCGCAAGCAGGGACTTGTTGACGACACCGAAGTTGATTTTGTCGACAACGTGTTTGACTTCACCGAACGCAACGTCCGTGAAATTATGGTGCCGCGTCCCGATATGGTTTGCATTTACCTAAACAAAAGCTACGAGGAAAATTTAGCGACGATTCTTGAGGAGGAGATGACGCGCTATCCGATTTGTGATGAGGATAAAGATCATATCGTCGGATTTTTGCACATTAAGGATTTGACGAAAGTTTTGATTCAAGGCAAGCGCAAGCCGAGTTTAAAAAAATTGGCGCGGAAAGTTTTCTTCGTGCCGGAAAGTATGGACGTCAGCGTCTTGCTTGACATGATGCAAAAAAATCGTTCGCAGCTGGCGATTGTCGTCGACGAATACGGCGGGACTGCCGGCATGGTCACGATTGAGGATATTGTTGAAGAAATTGTCGGCGAGATTCAAGACGAGTTTGACGAGGAACGTCCCGATTCCGAAAAGCGCGATGAAAATCTTTACTCGATTGACGCGAAAATGTTGCTGGAGGATTTGGAAGACGAATTCGGCATTGAGATTGACGATGAGGACGTTGACACGGTCGGCGGCTGGCTCAATGATAAGCTTGGCGGTGAACCCAGAGTCGGTCAATCTGCCGCGTGTGACGGCAACACTTTTTACGTCGAAGAGGTCGAAGGTTTGAGGATTACGCGCATTTTGATTCGACTTGCAAAGAAAGTTAGTGATTAGAAAGTAGAAAGTAGGGAATAGATTTTCTAAGCACTAACCACTAATCACTAATCACTTTTTTCCTTCCGACCTTTGGTAATGTTTTTGGCAATGTCGATAAAAAGTCGTCCGTCAAGATGATCCAATTCGTGCTGAATGCAACGGGCAAGCAATCCTTCCGCCTCAAGAGTTTTTTTCTTGCCGAAGCGACTTGTATACTCGACGCGAATTTTTTCAGCCCGCTCAACGTCTCCGAAAAGGTCGGGGCATGAAAGGCAACCTTCATTGTCGACAACCGAACCTTCGCGGTAAGTGATGACGGGATTAATCAGGTCGTAACGATTTTTCTTGTCCACGTCGACGACAACCGCTCGAATTGATTCACCGATTTGCGGCGCGGCAATTCCGACGCCCTCACTTGCATACATCGTTTCGGCCATGTTATCCAAAAGTTTTCTCAAGCGTTTGTCGATTTTCTCGACGGGCGCACAAATTTTTTTCAAGACGGGATCGCCCGCCTTTTTTATTTCAAGCAAAGCCATATTTCTGCCTCCAAAAAATTTTTCGATTAATATTCCTTGAGCTGAATCCGCGCATCAGCAGTTTTTCCCGTGCGTTTATCGACGGCTTTAAGTTGCATCAAACCACTGCGGTCAATCGTTATCGTCAAAAGCGTCTCATCATCTTTTTTCCTGTTAAGCCCGCGAATCACAATCTCACCGATATGCGTGCCGTCTTTGGGCAAATAAATTTCGTCCGTGCATTCAGATTCGTAAATGGCAATGTAACTCGCCTTTTGCCCGTCCTCAAGCGCATAAGAACTTCTTTTCACACTCGTCGGCAGGGCGTCGCCTTTATATATGAGATTGTAAATCCTAAAGCGTTTTTTATCGTGGTAAGTTTCATAATCTTGAATATATTCCGCGCCGTAAGAAAACTTGCAGATGTCGCTAAGAAAATTTTCCTCCGTCAAATGTTCCGCATAAATCGCCGCGCCGAATGCAATGGCTTTCTCCGGCTCGTAAATTTTCAACTCAATATCGGGATAATTTTTCTTGAACGCCTTGCCGACTTGAGGCATGTTTGAACTTCCGCCGACGCATACAATGTAATCAATTTTTTGCGAACACTTGCTCTTAAGCTTATCAACCATGCGCATCGTCTCTTGCAAAAGTTCAGAAGTTATCCGCTCAAATTCCGCCCGCGTAATTTCAAAATCGTAATCCTCGCCGCCAATCTCAATGTACGAACTGTATTTTTCCAGCTGCGAAAGATAATGCTTGGCCTTAATCGCTTCCTTCAAAATTTTACTTTCCGCCCGCGCATTGAATTTAATTCCAAACTCTTGCTCACGACACTTGCGCTTAATCAGCTCGCCCAAAAGTTTATCCCAATCTCTACCGCCGATTCGCCGCATGTCCGATTCAAGAACTTTGTACCACTCCGAAGAATTTTTATCGGAACGAACAATCGCCACGTCACATGTCCCGCCGCCCAAATCGTAAACCAAAATTGTCTTTTCATCTTCGGCACCGGGCGCATTGAAATATGAAATTGCCGCGGCTACCGGTTCTCGAACAAAACCCAGAACTTTCAAGCCGGCTTCATCTTGCGCGGCGTCACGAATAAAATTCAGTTCGCGCAAAGTGAATGCTGCCGGAACCGATACAACTGCGCCGTCAATGTTCTTGGAGATCAACTGCCTGTGCTCAATGCCTTCAAGCGCAATTTGTTTGACTTCGCGAAGAATCCCCCCGACAATTTGTTTCTTGCTGAAAATTTTTCCGTCAAGCTGAAAATCTTTTTGCGCGGGATTGCTGATTTCCATTTTAACATTTCGGACAACATTTTCGGGACGGCGGCCACTGCGATCATCGGCGGGAAATCCTATCAAAGGAGCTTGCTCGCCCCTGTCATAATAAAAGACGGACGGAATGCCGTATTGATTGGCGTATTTGCCGGATAAAAGCGTCGCGGGAGCATTATTTATCAGCGCGGCCGGTACGGAAAAACTTGTTCCGAAATCAATTCCAATCCTCATCAAATTTCACCTCCCGAAAAATTTTCCAAGCCGTGAAGCATTATTCAACGTTGCGGCCGGCTCGACAACCTCAACTTCGGCCTTTCGACGAACTTGCCCTTTGTAAATCAAGCCCACGCTCAAAATTTTTGATACCTTTGCAGAATACGACGGGCGGACGACGTTCGTCACCATGTGCTTGGCGAGATCAAGCGGAATGTTCGTTTCATTGATGAGTTCCGCACCCAACATTGCCAACGACTGTTCGACGAATCGCGAAAAATTTCTGCAACGCTTGAGGAGTTTTTCATAACCTTTCTGCGCGTCCGATTGCGGATGTTGCTGCAAGGTCTCATGAATTTTATCGAACAGTTGCAACAACTGCTCAATCGGCTCCTCCAAAGTTTTAAACTCAATCCCGTCACGAATATCCGAAATTTTTTTCAACGTCTCCTCAAGGCGCGGCAATTCCTCTTGCAAATCGCGTTGAACAGTTTTTATTTCCGTGAGAATTTTTTCGTCGTCCGAAAGTCGATTATTGGCAAGCGTATTTAAACTCTGCAGAAAAGTTTTATCCTCTTCGTCCGGCGTGAAAGATTTTTCCTCGACGGGAGCCTCAACGCGCTTCTCAACAATTTTCTCCGAACCGCAAAATTTCCCAAGGCTTTCGTCCAACATCGTCAACATTTCAGTCAACGCTTGAAAATCTTCTTCCTTTAAAGATTGTCCGCGGAAAATGGCAGCGGCATTGTTTTCAAAAACTTTAAGGCATGAACTTAGATTTTCCGCCAGCGCGACGTTAAGCCCGTAAATCAGCATGAACATATCGTAACTCGTGTACCAGTTGAAAGTTTGTTGCATTGGCAGGTTTGTAAAATTTTTCGACGCGTAATTGATTCGATTCATTTGACACAGCGCGGATATTAGCGGCGAAGTTTTGCGCGTCGTCAGCTCATAAAAAATCGTCGTCACCAGTTGGAGATAAAAATTTCTCAAAGCATCGCCCGCAACTGTCCGAAAACCGTAATTGCTCATCGGATTATTCTTCGCGAGGGTCAAAGCCTCCTTGTAAAGTTCAAGGCTGTTGGTCATGATATTCATTCCTCTCCTTTTGCCGACGAGAAAAAATTTTTTCGCGAAGCTTATTTGCCAGATAAGCCGTCCGTGCCCGAATCAGCAAATTAAAATCGTTCGTCACGAAGCAAGCCAGCGAAATATCATCGTTACTGCCGTGTTCAGTCATATACGGCAAAAGTTCTGTCCGCAACTCATCTTTCGTCAGCGACAAGCCGTTGCAAATCATGCTGTCAATAATCGTTTCGGCGTAGAGTTTGTAAAGCCACTGCTCATTTTCGAAAATCGGATAGCAATCGTCAAGACCGTCCGTGCTCAAAAAAATTGTGGCGGGCGCAATCGGCGAATCCTCCTCGCAATTCAAAATGACATGACGAAATTTTTTGTCGGCGTCGAAGTCACAAAGCGAAGTCGTCACGTTTGCAAAATTTTCATTGTCGGGCGGAACGGGCTTTTTAAATTCTCCGTTCTGCTGAAAGACGATACAGCTGCCGTCGCCAATCTGCACAATCAAAACTTGCCGGCCGATTGACACCGCGCAAATTAAAGTCGTGCCGTAAGCAACGGGGATATATTTTTCGTCGGAAGCAAATCGCGCCTTGTATTTATCGCTGACGGTCTGCCAACGCAATTCAGCATCGCTCGGAGGATTTTCGCGCCAATGTCTTTTGACGGCAGCAGTCCATTCCTCCCAAATTTTAAACTCAAAATTTTTAATGCCGTTCTCGGAAAAATTTTCGTCCGCGGAAATGTCCTTGCAAAAAATTTTTATCTGCTCAAAGGCAACTTTCACTGCCAGCCGTGAGCCTATGTCGCTCCGAAAATAATCTTTGCCGCCGTGACCGTCAGCAACCGCAATAGCTTGCACGCCGTCAAATTCCAACTCCGACGAATAATCTTGGCAGGGTAAACCGCGCTCAAAATATTTTTTCCCGTGAACAGACGCCGCGAATATTTTAAACCTCATCACTCGCCACCCTTCCGCGCTTAGAAAAATCCCCTGAAAAATTTTCAAGGGATTGATACTTATTCAAACGTCAACAAAAAATTTTTACCATTTCCCGTCATCTTCGTCCATAGGTGCATTGAGTGCGCCACCTTGAGCCGTGATTGCGTCGGCAGTCTTTTGAGTGTTGTCATCGGGATTATCGCTTTCGGTTGAAAGACCGCTGCCCTGACTTGCCACACGCGACGACGTGACTGCGATAAATTTAATCATTCTCTTCAACTCGGCGGGATCGTCCGTATGCAAAACCGTTTCGGAATTACCCGTAAAATCGCGCAGAACATCATCGTTGCATTTTTCGCTGTAGCCGACAGCCACTCGAACCGCGATTTTGTACCAGTTGTTAGCTTTGAGTTTTTGTAAGCCGGCTTGATAATCGTCGGTAGGCGCGCCGTCAGATAAAAGAAATAACACCGGTGCAACTGATCCTGAAGCTCTCCTCATGAAACCGTGTGAAGTGGAAAGTTTTTCGTTCAAGGCCTCAAATGCCGCGCCCATTGAAGTGTAACCGTTCGCGTCCAAATCGTTCCAAGAATTTTTGACTTCTTCGGGCGTGAGCAATTCATCGCCGCCGACAACCCATTCCGCGTCGAAGTCAAATTTCATTACCGCAACCCGAATCTCATTATCGGGATTGTTTTCATTCATCGTAATCAATTCGGGCAGGACGTTTTCAATCGCGCTGTTGACTGCACCAATCGGCGCACCGTCCATTGATCCCGACGTGTCCAGCAAAAAAATTACGGCGCACATCTTGCGCGGTATTTCAACTTTATCGAGCATTCCCATAAAAATTTCCCCCTTAATCGTTGGCGACGACTTGAGCAATATTTTTGTTGCCGAAATCAACTTTGACGCCGATAAATAAAACTTGCACTTCGCCCGGTTGACGAGTAAAAATTTTTCCTTCGGGCGTCTTCACAGTCCAATTAAAACGCGAATTATTTTTCAAGCCGAACTTGCCGGGCTTCTCCAAAATGACGGCGGCTTCAGTCTCAAAATCCTCCGACGCTGAATTCATGTGATAATCATAAAGCACGGCGTTTTTGAAAATCGGGACGGTGACTTCTTGATTGGAACGCTTGGTAAAGTTAAGATAGCCGACCGCCTTTACATTCTGCTTGCACGATTGACAGACAGTCGCCTTGTCGCTCTCCAAAAAAATTTCCTCGCCGCAATTCGGACAGCGAATCAGAGAACTTTTGAGCCGCATTAAAATATGGAACCAATCCTGCTCCAACAAACGCCCTTTGCCGTTGAGCAAACTCTCTTGGCTGAACGATTGCCGAAATGCCGCCTTGAGGAAACTCGGAAAATATTTCCACATTTTCAGCGCGTTTCGATGAAGTGAAGGATGCGGCGCGTTGGAAGAATTTTTTTCGTCGAAGATAAACAGCGGCTCCGTCCCGTAAATTTTTTTCTCGTACTTATTCGTCAGCGCGGGATAATTCGTCCCGACACCTTCGAGCGGATGATTTCCGGCAAGCAACATGAATAGCACGACCGCCAATGAAAATCTGTCCGTGAGTTTATCGGGCTGCTTATCACCGCGAACGACTTCGGGAGCCATATATCGCGCCTTGCCCAAAATCCCGGAATATTCGCCATGCCCGACGACGTTATCATTATCGCAAATCAAAACTTTTCCGTTCGTCGGATTGATAGAAAAATTTCCGTCGTTCAAGTCTTGATAGTTGTAGCCTTTGTTGTGCAACGCCTTGAATGCGGCGACCATATTCAGCGCGGCGTTGACCATGGCAGCGGCGTCTTTGAAATGAATTTTGGCGAGCAGGAATCGTGAAAAATTTTCGTAGCCTTTCGGGAAAATTTTCATCGTGTAGCCGAAAGTTTTGCCGTCGACATATTTGGTTAATTGCTCCGGCCAAAGGAACGCTTCCGAAGGTGCACCGACTTTTATGTTTTCGGAAAGGTGATTGTAAAATTTTCGAGGCTCTTTAAGATAGCCGACAAAAAACCATTTCAGCGCACGCTCCTCACCGCTATCGAATCGAACGCGATAGACAATGCCTTGACCGCCTTCGCCGAGTTTGTCGGTTACGGTGACAAATTGCCCGTCCGCCAACTCCACGCGCTGATTTTTTCTCAACGGAACAAATTCAGCCACAAACATCACCTCCAAAAATTTTCGCGGAAATTATATTATAAATTTATCTTTTGTGCAATGCAGGAAAAATTTTCGGCTCGTGGAAAATTTTAGGCAGAGGTGATGAGCTTGCAAAATAAAATTATCGTCGCGGGAATTGGTCCGGGCGGCGAAGATTATATTACTCCCGCGGCTCTGAAAAAAATTCGGGCGGCGAAATTTTTAGTCGGCGGAAGGCGTGCGCTCAATGAATTTTCTTCCATGAATCAGATAACTTGCCCGATAACTCGCGACCTCGACGCGCCGATTAATTTTATCCGCGAAAAAATTCAGCTTGATGAAGTCGTCGTCATGGTCAGCGGCGACCCCGGCTATTACTCAATGCTCGACCTGTTGAGAAAAAAATTTCCGCCGACGCTGATTGAAGTTATCCCGTCCGTCAGCGCAATGCAACTCGCCTTCGCAAAAATTTCCTTGCCGTGGCATGATGCGACGCTCTTAAGTTTTCATGGGCGGCAACCTTCACGAGAAGATTTAAAATTTTCGGCGGGAAAAATTTTGGGACTTCTCACCGACGCCGAATTCAATTCCGCGACCATATCAAAAATTTTGCTCGACTGCGGCTGGAATGAAAATTCTTCCGTCACAATCTGCGCGCGCCTCTCCTATCCCGACGAAAAAATTTTTACGACGACACTTGCCGAAGCCGCTCAAGCCGAACCCGTTAAGCATTGCATTTTGATTGTCCGTTGAAAGGAGGAAATTTTTATGCGGTTGATTGTTGGAATGACCGGTGCCAGCGGCGTCGTGATTGCCGTGGAACTTTTGCGGCGGCTCAAGGAAATTGATTCGGTTGAGACGCATTTAATCATAACCGAAGGTGCAGAGCTGACGATTCGTGACGAGACGAATTTTGACGTTTTCGATATTCGACGCCTTGCCGATTGCGTTTACGACGTGAATCAAATGGACGCCTCCATTGCCAGCGG
>JAFRSO010000057.1 GCA_017427545.1 Selenomonadaceae bacterium | reverse complement strand
TCCTGACAATGAATTTATCCCGCACTGGGTGAAATATTCCGCGGGCAATCGTCAAACTATGGAGTTGAATTCAAAAGGCTGCGTCTTACATAAGGATTTGAACACGCAAAACTTGAACGCCCTGCGCTATGTCTACGAAAGCTAAAGGAAGTGATATTATGACAAACTTAACGCGCAGAGAATTCATCAAGACGACCTCATTGGCGGCACTGGCTCTTGCGGCTGCGGGACTGCCACTCGGCGATAAAGTTTTTGCGGCGGATAATTGCACGGTCAAGACGCGTTACGGAACGTACAACGGCTTCGTCGACGAAATCGGCGTTAAGACATGGCTGGGCATTCCCTACGCTCAACCGCCCGTCGGAAAATTGCGCTGGCAAGCTACTCAACCGTTAAAACCGTCCAATAAAACATTTGACGCGAAAAAATTCGGCGCGTCCGCTATTCAAGAAGATGATGAACTTGAAAAATCCTCCGCAAATCTGCAAAGCGAAGATTGCTTGACGCTCAACATTTGGAAACGCAGCGATAAGAAAAATTTGCCCGTCATGTTCTTCATTCACGGCGGGAGTTTCATGCACGGCGGCAGCTTTGAACCGCTTTACAACGGAAATAATCTTGCGGCGTCGAATGATGTTATTGTCGTCAGTTTTAACTATCGCCTGAACATTTTCGGATTTATGCACTTTGAAACGATTGATCCTGCCTACGAGGGCAGCGGCTATCTCGGATTGAACGATCAAATTGCGGCGTTGACGTGGGTTAAGGAAAATATCGCCGAATTCGGAGGCAATCCCGACAACATTACGATTTTCGGTGAGAGTGCCGGTTCAATTTCGTGTATGTTGCTTTCAGTCGCACCGGCCGCCAAAGGTTTATTCCAAAAAGCAATTCCGGAGTCGGGACCTTCGCGCTTCGTTCATGACATGCAACATGCCGCCAAACTTACGGAAGATTTTATGAGTTTGAGCGGTACAAAAAAAATGAGCGACCTTAGGAAAAAATCAGCCGTCGAACTTAGAGACATTTATATAAAACTTTTTGAAATGCGTATTAAAACCGCGCACTCTGATTTTATTCCGGCTTGCGACGGGAAATTTTTGCCGGAAGACCCTTTCACCGCGATAAAAACCGGTGCCGCTCGTGACATTAAATTTTTAACCGGTATCAACGCCTGCGAATGGGGTTATTGGTTGCTTTATGACGAAAATTATTTTAAAAACTTCTACGAAACGCACGACAGAATTTCTATGGTCATGAGCAGATATAAAGCGCGCACTTCACGTACCAGCAAGGAAGTTTATCAATCGTGGCTTAAAGGTCGTCCCGATACCGCAGAAAATTACATGGATTTTATAAATCAGGTGGATTGGCGCGTCGGTCAAGAATTGGACGCCGAAAATCAATCGAAATTCAACGACGTGTACTATTATTTGTTCAGCGACATATCTTTGCGGGAAGATTTAGGCTCGTTCCATTCGCTGGAGTTGTCGTTCGTGTTCAATAAGCCTTTCGATGAGCTTTTGCCGAATCCGAATCCGAAACTCGTCAAACAAATTCAAGCGTCGTGGACATCATTTGCGGCTACGGGCAATCCCAACAATGAATTTATCCCGCATTGGGAAAAATATTCCGTCAACAATCGCGAAACTATGGAATTGAACTCTAAAGGCTGCGTCTTACATAAGGATTTGAATACTAAAGATTTGAATGCTTTGCGTTACATTTACGAAAGTTAAAAAATAAATAAATTTACCGCGCCTCGACCCATGTCGGGGCATTTTTTAAAGGGAGTATCAATTAATGGTTATATTAATGCTTGGATATTGTTTAATGGGGCTGATATTCCTGGTATTGCGATTTTTTTATCATATTTTACCTAAAAAGCGTCTGCAAAATAATCTCGTCAGTGAGGTCAAAAAGGATTTAATAACTCTTTATTCCTACGCCAAGCAAATCGTGGTATCGAATCCCACAAAAAGTAAATTTATTTTCGTGATTATGATATGCCTGATTATTTTGCCGATGACACCGCTGCAAATTGAAATTGAATATATTTTTGAAGATTTTCTGTCTACGATAATGTTTTTTGCGCTGGTAATAGTATTTGCGCCGCAAGAAAATCCTACGGAGAAAGGATTTCCCGTTGAAATATTTGGATTTATTTACTCAATTATTTTTATGTATTACAGCGCGGGATTGTTGGTATTTGACACATTTTACGTGATTGATTCACTTCAGGAGGATATGTGGATATACGGCTACAGCATTACAATGATTTCGTATGTCTTATGCATAGCGACTTTAAGTCGATTTATGGAGCGGGTCTTATCGAAAATAGAAATTATTTTTTTGGGAATGATAATGCTGACGACGCTGGAATTTATAACATATTACGGGATAGGCTTTTTCGGCGGAATAAAATTTTACAATTACGATCCTCTGGAATATGAATTAAATCTCTTTAATATGTTTGGTGACATTACGACTATCATAAATCAAGGAATATTTATCGCCTCGCAAAGTCAAATATTGGAAAGGTCTCCAAGTGAGATATGGGGATATATTATTTTAAACGGAACGGATGTTCTGACAGTCACTGTGGTTTTGGGATATTTGGTACAGAAATTTATGGAAATGAACAGCAAAGATTAAACTCAATCTTAAAAAATGTGACAGTTTGGAACACCCCATTGACTGATATAATAAGTTTCGATAAAATACATATGGTTATTTTTAAATTGTTATTAGGAGGGAATCTTATGAGAAAACTTGTTGCGACCGTAGTAAGCTTGTTTGTTATGGCGTTCGCGACGGTGTGTTTTGCCGAAACTTACGAAATGGTTTACGAGGCACCGAATTTCACCGAGCAGTTGAAAAACGATCAGGCTTTGTCGGAAACTTTCACCACTCCGCACGGTATGCTCAAAATTCAAGCGCGTAAACTCTTGCAAGCTAAAAGCGAAAATCAATTGCACTTCATCGTTTGGCTTGACGACAAGAGGATTGACGACGCGCATTATCCGAAAGTGGATTACGGCTACACAGTCCGCGTCTTCAAGAACACCTCCAACAGTGAGCTGTTCTATTCGCTTGAAAGCATCGACCGCGCCATGCTTTTCGGCTATTCGCCCATTAACAAGAAATTGGAAGTATACATCGACAGCATGAACTATGCTCGCGAAAAAGACGCATATCCTTACATCGTGGCGTTGAAGAACGGCGATTTGGTCTTGGCCTTTGAAAAGGGTAATAAATGCAAACGCTATCGTTTCAACTGGGACGCCAAAGCGAATTGGTTCGGATATTCCGACCTGGGAACGGGTTGGTCTTCCATCAGCAAAGACAAACAATAATCTCTCTCTTCTTTTAACGGTAATGGGCTTGACAATAATTGTTGAGTCCATTTTCGTTTGACGGAGAAAAAATTTTTTTCTAAGCGTGTAACAAACATCTCTAACCAACGTATAAGAGTCAGAAAGAAAAAATTAACCTAAAGGAGAAATGAAAAATGAATATTGAGCAGGAAAAAATTAGTGATGAACAACTCGACCGGGTATCGGGCGGAACTGCTGAACAAACTGCAGATGACAGCCGCTTTCTCAACAGCTTGAACGGCTCGACGAATCGTTACGGCGCATTTAAAATCAGCATTGAAAGGTATGACGATAAAATAGCTGAGGCATGGGCGGCATTGGGCGTAACAGCAGTAATTCATACAGGGAATTTGTTCTACGGCGGCAGCGATAATGAATACTATATCGGAACCAAAAAAGTTACGCAGTTTGATGCTCGCCATCACGCAATGAAAGTTGTCGGCAAGCAAATGAAATACAATGAGTGGCATTATTAATTCAAAGGAGACTGATTAAAATGACAAACGAAATTTTGAAAGACGCGGAATTAGACCGGGTTGCAGGCGGAACTTATTCTGAAACAGCAGATGACAGCCGGTTTCTCAACAGTTTGAACGGCTCGACTGATCGTTACGGAGATGAGAGAATCCTCTATGGCAATCACGATGGCGAAATTGTCAGGGGATGGGCAAAAGTTGGCGTGCAAGCTTTAATTTATTCAGGTAGTTTCTTTAACGGAGGCAGTTATAATAAATATTTCATAAACGGCAATCAAGTTACACAAGAACAGGCGCGTCAGCATGCAATGAACGTTACAGGACACTACATGAAACGTTCCGATTGGGAATGGTAAGTTAAAATTCGTAAACAAGCCCTTCGGCAAAAGTCGGAGGGGTTCTTTTAATTAGGAATTAGAAATTAGGAATGAGGAATTAAAAACCTAATCTCTAGTTCTAGTACCTAGTTTTACAAAGGAATGAGGAATGGAAAAATCATTGCCAAAACAAAATTTTTTTGCTAAAGTGTGTAACGAAATCGGAACTCCTGCGTATAAACTATAGAAAAATAATTTGGAGGCTGATAACAATGACGAAAGAAATTTTGAAGGACGAAATCTTGAAAGATGAGGAACTCGACAATGTGGCCGGCGGCACTTTCGCGGAAAGTTATAGCGATGCTAACAATTTTGAAAAACTTGGCGTAAAAATCTTTGAAACTGAATTGGCCGGTATTCCGATTCTCGACCATGAAGGTTTTGCAAATCTGCGCGCTGCGTTTGATAAATACGGCGTCAAAATCATAGACGATGGCAGTCTTGGCGGCGACTTGCTGGGCACTTCCAAAGCCAATCAATATTTTATCGGGGGCAAGGAAGTCACTCAAGCTGAAGCATGGAAACATATCAACGCGCAGTTCGGTAAATAAAAAAATTTTCTCAAGATAACAAAATCCCTTCGGCGAGTGTCGGAGGGGTTTTTTAATTCATAATGCGTAATGCGTAATGGAAAATTCGTTGACGGTAGAAAAAATTTTTGCTAAACTGTGTAACAAAATTTGAAATCAAACGTATAAGCTATAGAAAACAAATTGGAGGATGATAAAAATGGCAAAGGAAATTCTCAAAGAGGAAATCTTGAAGGACGAGGAACTCGACAATGTGGCGGGCGGGAACAGGCTCGAAACCTTCGCGGACGGCAACGAACTGTACAAGCGCGGCCTCTTGAGCGCGGATGACGCAATCCACTCCGCACCCGTTCGCGATATGCTCCACAAAATGGGCTACACCGGCTACCAGGACAACGGCGGCTTGATTAACGCCAACATCTACAAGGACAAACAAGGCAACCTGATTACTCGCGACGAATTCTGGAAAAATTTCGACGCTGAAAACGGAACCAAGATTGTCCGCTAAATCAAAATTGTTGCAAAAAAAAATTGGACTTGGCAATTATTGTCAAGCCCTTTTTGCCGTTTAATAATCAAAAATTTTTTGGAGGTAGGTTTTCATGAGGACGAAATTTATCCAACTGATTTTGTTCGCGCTGGTATTGATGACGGCAAGCACTGTCTTTGCAAAAGAAACGCCCGATCAGCTACGAGCCAAATTAAACCAGATGAGCGAACAAGTCTTGTCGCGCATGTATGAAAAGTATCCCTCGTCAAAGTCAGCGGTACAAAGTTCCTACGCATACTGCACAATCAGTGCTTCCAGTGTCAAATGGGGCTTTTGGGGCGACGATAGAGGGCGCGGAGTTGTCGTGAACAATCAGACCGGCGAAAGAGTTTATGTGAAGATGAAAGAAGTCAGTGTCGGCGTAAATTTTGGCGCGAAGGAATACGATTTGCTGTTTTTGATAATGAATAAGGAAGCGTGGGACAGATTCATTTCCGGCAATATCAAATTCGGAACGGAAGCTTCTGCACAGGCCAGCGACGGCGTGACTGGCGGGACTTTTGCAAACGCCACCATTGTTGCAAACGGCGTGTGGGTTTATCAGCTAGACAAAAAAGGTTTGGCATTTGAATTGTCTTTGAAAGGCGCGCAAATTTCTCCGTACAAGAACTTAAATTGAAATAAACTCGTTGAAGTATAAATGCGAGAGGGGAGAAATGCGCTACATGATGAAAATACTTCCGGCTATAATTTGTGCGGCGACGTTGCTTTTTGCAGGCTGTGGAGGCGAAGACACTCAAGAGCAAGCGTTAGAGGATTATCCGACAAAAGTAAAGGCGATGAAAGTTTTGACGACCGACGCGCCGATTGCTTTTTCCTACAGCGGACAAGTTATCGACCGCGACGAAATGACAGTTCAATCAAAAGTGAGCGGTTCCGTTGTAGAAAAATACGTTAAGGGCGGTCAAGACGTTGTTGAAGGGCAAATTTTGTTCAAAATCGACGACAGGCAATACCGCTCTGCAGTTTTGCAGGCTGAAGCGAATCTGGCCAAGTCAAAGACGGCTTTAGCTAAAGAACGCGTCAACCTTCAACGTGACGAGGAACTTTGGCAATCAAATGCAATTTCCGAACAGTCGCTTGTCAATCAACGCGCGGCAGTTGCGTCACAGGAATCGGAAGTCAACGCCAACGAAGCTTTATTGCAAAAGGCTCAAGACGATTTAGCCGACACGATAATTTACGCGCCGATGAGCGGGCGTTTAGGCATCGATGATGTCCCCGTCGGCACTCTTGCCAATGCAGGCAGTACACCTTTAGCGACGATTGGTCTTGTTGACCCCGTATTTGTGCAATTTGCCGTTTCCGAACAGGAATATTTGCGCTTGTCCAGGAGTAGTCGTGAGTCTCAAGAGCGAGGAGATGCTCAACCGGATTTTAAAATTTCTTTGACGTTAGCTGACGGTTCAAGGTATCCTTATCAAGGGCAATTCGCCGAATATGACAGGACAATGGGAAATGCGACCGGAACTTTGACGATCCGCGCGCTCTTTAAAAATCCAGAAAGTTTACTTGTTCCCGGCATGTATGCACGCGTTGAAATTACCGGCCTCGAAATTCCAAACGCAATGCTCGTTCCCGAACGCGCCCTTCAACAACTTTTGGGCGAAACTCTGGTTATTGTCGCCCGCTCCGACAATACATCAGCCGTTAGAAAAATTGAGCTGGGAGAAAAAATCGGCTCGTATTATATCGTGAAAAGCGGCTTGAAAGCTGATGATTGGGTTATAGTCGAAGGCTTGACGAATTTGCGCGACGGTATGCCTTTGGAAGTTACGCAAGTGACTGCAAAGGATATGGACTTCTCATTCACGCCCAGTGCTGAAGTTTTTGACGTCGGAAGCAGCGCAAATAAGTGAGGTGGTCGAGATATGGCTAAGTTTTTTATTCATCGACCGGTTTTCGCAATCGTCATAGCAATTATAATCAGCCTTATCGGAATCATCGCGGGTCTCAATACACCAATAGCCCAATATCCGAACATCTCACCGCCGACAATCAACGTCGATGCTAACTACGCCGGCGCAAATGCCACCGTCGTCAATCAAGCTGTCGCGCAAGTTATAGAAAATCGCGTCAACGGCACGCAAGGCATGGATTATATGAGTTCCAATTCCAACGACGACGGCAGCTATTCACTGAATGTTTTTTTTGAGGTAGGCACCGATGGCGATATGGACTCCGTTAAAGTTCAAAATAATGTCGCCTCGGCCAATTCAAATTTGCCGGAAACGGTTATTTCCTCCGGCGTAACGACTTCTAAATCTTCGCAAGATATGGCGATGATTTTTGCTTTTTATTGCGACAACGGGCTTTACGATACGGCGTTCATAAAAAACTACGCCGATATTTACATTGCTGACGATTTGAAACGCGTTAAGGGCGTCGGTAAAGTTCAAATAATGAGCGCGGATTATGCCTTGCGTGTTTGGATCAATCCCGAAAAACTCGCGAACTTCGGATTGACGGTTGCTGACGTTCAAAGCGCAATTAAAACTCAAAATGCTCAAGCTGCTGCGGGTTCGATAGGCAAATTGCCTGTCGCTCAAGGTCAGGAAAAAGAATACACCGGTCAAATTCAAGGCAGATTGGAGACGCCGGAGCAGTTCGAGAATATCATTTTGAAAACCGGTGACGCCGGTGCATTTGTCCTCTTAAAAGACGTGGCGCGCGTTGAAATCGGTCAACAGTCTAACACTTATATCGGCAAGTTCAACGGCTATACTTCGGTGCCGTTCATAATCAACTTGACGAGTGACGCCAACGCCCTTGAAACAATCGGCGAAGTCAAAAGAATCCTTCGCGAGGCAGAAAAACATTTGCCCGAAGGCATTAAATACGGTCAAGTTTTGGATAACACGGAATTTATTACCGCATCGATGGAGGAAGTTGCTCACACTTTCTTTGAAGCACTCGTTCTCGTCGTACTGGTAATTTTTATTTTCCTGCAGAGTTTCCGCGCGACGATTATTCCGCTCCTGGCAGTACCGGTATCATTGCTGGGAACATTCGCGGCATTTACGGTTCTCGGCTTCACGATAAACACGCTGACTTTGTTCGCAATGGTTCTGGCAATCGGACTTGTCGTTGACGACGCAATAGTTGTTATCGAAAACGTCGAACAGCATATGGAACGCGGCTTAAATCCCGTCGAGGCAACCGAAGTAGCTATGGCGGAAGTTCAAGGGCCGGTCGTGGCGATAGCGTTTGTATTGTCGGCGGTGTTTATCCCGATAGCATTTTTGGGAGGCATGACGGGCATTTTGTATCGTCAATTCGCGCTGACTATCGCAGTGTCAATGGGCTTATCGGCATTTGTCGCACTCACTTTGACGCCGGCATTGTGCGCAATAATTCTTAAGCCTCACGAACACGGTAAGAAAAATTTCTTCAGCAAATTTTTTGACGCCTTCAATAACTGGTTCGACCGCACAAAAAATTCTTACGTCGGCATTGTCGCCAAAGTCATTTCCGGTTCAAAGCTGGCTGTTATCTTTATGTTGATTGTTTGCGGACTGACGGGGCTGCTGTTTAAAATTTTGCCGTCAACTTTCGTTCCCGACGAGGACCAAGGTTACTTTGTCGCGGCGGTATTTTTACCCGAAGGCACTTCGCTTAATCGGACTTCGATGACGACTGACAAGGTAGCCGCTGCGATTCGCGAAAATGTTCCGGGCATTAAAGATGTTATCACGATTGCGGGATACAATATCGCGTCCGGCGGCACGAAATCTTCCGCGGCGACGGTATTTTTGAGCATGTATCCTTGGGCGGAACGAAAAGACTTTGAAAAATCTGCAACAGCCGCGATTAACAATGTTTTTATGGTCGGCAATGACGTTGCGCCTGAAGCGTTTGTAATCGGCTTTAATCCGCCCGCACTGCCGGGTTTAGGTCAAGTCGGCGGCTTGACTATGCAACTTATCGACTTGGAAAGCCACTCCGACACCGAACTTTCCGATATAACCGATAAAATAGTTTTGGCGGCCAATGCTCGTCCCGAACTTCAAGGCGTTTCGACAACTTTCAGCGTAACTTCGCCCAGCTATAAATACGAACTCGATCAGAAAAAAATTGAAATGCTCGGTGTGGATCTTGCGGACGTTTACAGCGCGTTGCAAGTAAATTTCGGCGGAATGGAAGTTGATGACTACGACAGGTTTGGTCGAACCTATAAAGTTGTCATGCAGTCGGACGTTTATTTTCGCAGTGAAGTCGATATGCTGAAATTTATGTTCGTCAAAGGAGACATGGGGCAATTTGTGCCGCTCGACACGTTGATAAGCTACAAACTCAACACCGGCACAACTCAAGTCACGCGCTTTAACGGTAAACGCTCCGTGTTGATTCAAGCTCAACCTGCTGAAGGTTATTCTTCGGGGCAAGCAATGACGGCGTTGACAAACGTCGTACATGAAGTTGCGCCGACTGGTTTCGGCGTGGAATGGTCAGGGCAATCTCGTGAAGAGCAAAAAGCTTCCGGCTCAACGGGGCAAGTTATGGCACTGGCGTTGGTATTCGTATTTTTATGCCTCGCCGCGCTGTATGAAAGTTGGAGCGTACCGTTTTCCGTTCTGATGACTGTTCCGACGGGAGTTTTCGGAGCACTGCTCTCGGAATTTGTCCTGAATTACTACACAAATACTTTCGGCGTCGGCAATCCCGGTTTTCAAAGCAGTATTTACATGCAAATCGGCGTTATAATGATTATGGGGCTTGCCGCAAAAAATGCGATACTGATTGTCGAATTTGCCAAAGTTCGCACGGATAAAGGCATGGAAGCGGTTAAAGCGTCTTTGGAGTCAGCGGGATTGCGACTTCGCCCGATACTTATGACCTCATTTGCGTTTATAATCGGCTGCGTACCTTTGGCGACGGCAACCGGTGCAGGCTCGGCAGCTCGAAATTCTATGGGCGTGGCAGTTGTCGGAGGTATGACTATCGCGACTTTTCTCGGAATATTTTTAATCCCCATATTCTTCGTCATCGTTCAAAATATCGTGCAAAAACTTTTCGGCAAAAATAAAGTTCCGGAAAAAACTTCCGCGTCAACGGATTGAATTAAATTCTAAAAAATAAAGCGACTTATATTCCTTGCTGAGGATGTAAGTTGCTTTTATTTTACCAAATTTTATATCAGAGCAATGTTTAATCCCTAATCCCTTTGTTTACAAGCCGCCGAATTTTTGATAGACTTGTTTAAAACTTTTGCATAACAGGAGGAATTTTTTATGGCAACGATTATTGCACCGTCGATTCTTTCAGCGGACTTTGCCCACCTTGCCGACGAGGTTAAAAAAGTCACTGACGCCGGCGCGGAATATGTTCACGTTGACGTTATGGACGGAACTTTTGTGCCGGAAATTACAATCGGAGCGGGCGTCGTCAAATGCTTGCGTAAATTCACCGACGCTGTACTTGACGTTCATTTGATGGTTGAGCACCCCGAAACGCAGCTTGAAAGTTTTGCCAAAGCCGGCGCGGATATTATCACTTTCCACGTCGAGGCAACGCGCCATCCTCACCGCGTCATACAAAAAATTCATGAGCTTGGTTGCAAGGCCGGCGTCGCACTCAATCCCGGCACATCACTTTCAGCTGTCGAGGAGCTTGTTGAGGACGCCGACATGATTTTGATTATGACCGTCAATCCCGGTTACGGCGGACAAAAATTTATTGAGTCGATGCTCGGCAAAATTCACATGCTCTATCATATGATTGACGAAATGGAAACCGAATGCGATATTGAGGTTGACGGCGGCATTAACGCGGAGACTTCGGTTGACGTTCGCGAGGCCGGTGCAAATGTTTTGGTGGCAGGCTCGGCAATTTATGGAGCGGCGGACGTTGCTCAAGCCGTCAAAGATATTCGCGGCAAAGAAATTCATCACCACCATCACGACGATGACGACGAATGATAAAATCTGGCGGGAATTTTTTATCGAGGAAATTTTTGACATCTTGCCCGGCAAGCGTTTAACCAAATCCGAAATGATTGCCGGTGATACTCCGTTCATTGGCGCGAGTGATTCAAATAACGGCGTCACTGCTTTTGTCAGCAATGAAAATAATTCTGCGGACGAAAATTTTTTAAGTGTCAGCTACAACGGCAGCGTCTGCGAATGTTTTTATCAACCGTATCGTTGCCTTTGTTCGGACGACGTGAAGCGTTTCCACTTGAAAAATCACGCGGGCAATAAATATATTTATCTGTTTTTGGCGAATGTGATTAAGCAGCAGAAAGGCAAGTACAATTACGGCTACAAGTTCAATGAATCTCGTATGCGGCGGCAGAAGATTTTCTTGCCCGTGACTGAAGACGGCTCGCCCGATTTTGATTACATGGAAAATTACATGCGTGCCATTGAGGGAAAACTTTTGCAACGTTATCGGGACTTCGTTAGAGAGGTTGACGCCGTAAAAGTTCCGCCATTCAATGAAAAAATTTGGCGGTCGTTCAGATTGCTTGACTACTTCGACTTCATCAAGGGCAATCAAAAAGATATGTCGACTTTGAAAACAGGTGACTTGCTGCTTATCTCGGCAAAGGATAACAATAATGGCTTAAAGGCTTTTGTCACAAATAATGGCAAGAAAATTTTCCACGGTCATTGCTTGACATTGAACAACGAAGGTAGCGGAACGGGTATTGCTTATTATCAGCCCGCAGATTTTTTGCTTGATTCTCACGTAACGGCTTTGTATTCAAAATTTGAAATGTCGCGTGAATCGATGTTGTTCATTGCCACATGCATAAGAATGCAACGCTCCCGTTACGGCTTTGGATATTCTCTGACAAATGCGCGCTTGAATTTTTTCCGATTAATGTTGCCCGTGACTGAAGACGGCTCGCCTGATTTGAGTACATGGAAGCTTACGTTAAAAATCTTGTCGCGGAAAAATATCGCAGATACTTGGATTATATCGGAGACGATTGCAAATAAACATATAAAAATTATTTACCGCTCCCTGAAAGGCGGGACGTTTTTGTTTGCAAAGTGCTTGAGGATTTTTTTGACAAGCCGCCATTGTAATGGTAAATTATTTGCATTAGTGCGTTGAGAGGGTTACTTCAAAAATTTTCACGCAAGGATGAGGGATAGCCATGGATGAAAGAACCGCTCCGACAAATGTCGCGCCGCAAAGAAAAGCAGTCGCGTTAAAATACGAGGCAGAACGTGATCTTGCCCCGAAAGTCATTGCCAAAGGTCGCGGACACGTCGCCGAACATATTTTGGAGACCGCGCAGAAAAATGCCGTTCCGGTTTATCAGGACAAAACGCTGGTAAATATGTTGATGGCGTTGGAGATTGACCGCGAGATTCCGCCCGAACTTTATAAGGCTATCGCTGAGGTTATGGCCTATGTCTACAAAATGGACAAGTCACATGAGCAAGCAGCCAATGCCCGCCGCCTTGCCGCACAACGTCAACGAAGCAGTATTTTTTAGGAACTAAGAACTAGGAACTAGGAACTAGATTTTTTCTAACCACTAGCCACTAAACACTAACCACTAACTACTTGTACCCGATTCTGTTAGCTGATATACTAGCCGCTAAAAAGGAGTGATCGACAGATGATGAGAGTTTTGCTTGCCGAAGATGACAGCCGCCTCGGCAAATTGCTTGAATACATGCTGACGCAAAACAAATTCAGCGTGGAATGGATAACCAATGGCGCGGATATTTTTGAATACGCAATGTATTCCGAATACGACATTTTGATTTTGGATTGGATGATGCCCAACGTCTCTGGACTTGACGCTTGCCGACAACTTCGCGAGGCCGGCTACGAACGGGCAATTATCATGCTCACCGCAAAAGATACCGTCGAAGATAGAGTTATGGGTCTCGACGCCGGCGCAGATGATTATCTCGTCAAGCCGTTTGAGTTTGATGAATTGCTTGCAAGGCTCCGCGCACTCGGCAGACGTTCAACTCAAAAAATTCAGCAGGAAGTTATCGAAATCGGCGACTTCACACTCAACCGCACAACCAAAGTACTCATGCGCAAAGATCAAGTCATTCAACTTTCGCCGCGTGAATTCCAAATCTTCGACCTGCTCGCACAAAATCTCGGAGTAGTCGTGCCGCGTGATATTATCCTCGACAGAATTTGGGGTCTTGAACGCGACATTACCTCCAACAACATTGATTCCTACATGAAGATTTTGCGCAAGAAACTCATGGAAGTTGATGACGGGAGCATTTCAATTAAAACCGTTCGCGGTATCGGCTATCGTCTTGAGGCTTAATTGTCTATGGAAATTTTCGGGCGCAGTCGGCGACAACTTGCTTTTGCCTACGCGCTTATCATGGGGATTTTTCTTGCAGTAATAATTTTTGTCGTGCACATGGCAATGAATTGGTCGATGTTTTCCGAACAAGCTCAAGAACTTTCGGACGCGGCCAACAGCGTTGCCGAAGTGCAAACTTTTTATTTGCAGAATCCCTACGCCGCCGTTGATGAAAATCGCTACTTCAAGACTTCCAACGACAGATTGTTTTTCTACATTTTCAGCGACGACAAGCAACTGATTCGTTTTGAGCGGGCGTCATTCCGCATTGAGCAATTCGTTTTGGACGTTATCGACAGCTGGAATATCGACGAGGGCGAAGTTGAAGTTTTCCGCCACTCCAACGAGATGGGGCAACTTAATACCGTGATGATGACCTCGAAAAAAATTGTCACGGATAATACAACTCAAATTCTTTACGTCGGCAAAGATGTCACCGCGCTTTATTCCGGCTTGCAAAAGGCGACTTATGCGCAAGTGTTTTTAGGCTTCGTGGCATTGTTAATCGCCTCGGCAATCGGCTACTTCATGGCGGGACGTGCACTTGTGCCGCTCAAAGAGGCCTACGATAAGCAAAAACAATTCGCGGCGGACGCTTCCCACGAACTTAGAACGCCGCTTGCAGTCGTCATGGCTTCGGCAGATTTATTGCTGGCCGACCCGTCGATTGAAAATCCTTTCCTGCGACAAGTGCTTGAGGATTTAAAGAGCGAAGTCAAAAAAATGACCAACCTCGTCAGCGATTTGCTCATGGTCGCCCGAAGTGATAACAACGCGCTCAAGTTCAAAATTCAGCGGCTCGACTTGACGGAAATTTTAAAGCAAGTTATCCGCACGATGACGCCCATTGCCGAAAAGAAAGATATTCGTCTGGCCGGTGAAGATTTTCGCAAGGCTTTGATTAATGCCGATGAGCAGAAGATTAAGCAGCTGGCTATTATCCTCGTCGACAACGCGATTAAATACACGCCCGAAGGTGGAGCAGTTCTCGTGCGGCTGGAGAAGGTCGACAACTCCCGCGTAGTTTTTGCAGTAATGGACAGCGGCATTGGCATTGCGCCCGAAGATTTGGATAAAGTCTTCGAGAGATTTTATCGCGTCGATAAAGCTCGTTCGCGTGAAATGGGCGGCAACGGTTTAGGCTTGGCGATTGCGGCGGAGATTGTCAAACTTCATGACGGGAAAATTTCTGTCGCGTCAAAGCTCGGCGAAGGTACAAAATTTACCGTTGAGCTTAAAGTCAACTTGAAAAAATAAAATCTTCGGAGTTTGAAATGGACGAAAAATTTTCTTGTGATTGTTGCGGCGCATGTTGCAAAAATATTCGGCGTTCGACTTTTTACACCGAAGAGCTTGACCGCGGCGATGGCGTCTGCAAACATTTGACGGCGGAAAATTTGTGCGAAATTTATTCGGAGCGACCGATTTATTGCAACGTTGACGCTTACTACGAAAAATTTTTGTCGCAAAAAATCAGCCGCAAAAGATATTACGAAATGAATTATCAGGCTTGCGAACGGCTAAAAAAGCTGAATAGCGACTAGCTGAGTAGCGATTAGCTAACAGCTAAAATCGGAGGAGAAAATGTTCACGGGGATAATCGAAGAGGTCGGGCGACTTAAAAATTTGGACGGCGGGCGGATTGAAATTGCTTGCGAAAAAATTTTGGAGGATATGAAAATCGGCGACAGTATCAACACGAACGGAATTTGTTTGACGGTTGTCGACTTCGGCGAGAATTTTTTTGCGGCGGATGTCATGCCCGAAACTTTGCGCAGAACTTCGCTTGCCGATAAAAATTTCAATCTCGAACGCGCCGTTAAAGTCGGTGACAGGCTCGGCGGGCATATCGTCAGCGGGCACATTGACGGCGTCGGAAAAATTTTGAGTATTCGTCCCGAAGGCAACGCGCTTTTAATCGACGTGGCGGCGGAAAATTTTTTGCTCAAGCAGATTGCCGCTAAAGGTTCGGTTGCTCTCGACGGAATAAGTTTGACGGTCGTGGACGCCGGCTCGAACAGTTTCAGCGTGTCAATGATTCCGCACACCCGCGAAGTCACGAATTTTAAATCCAAACGCGTCGGCTCCCTCGTCAACATTGAAACTGACGTTTTGGCAAAGTACGTTGAACGGCTGATGAATTTTCAAGCCGCGCCGACGTTGACTAAAAATTTTTTGGAGGAGAACGGATTCATATGAGCGAATTTGCGACGATTGAACAGGCGATTGACGATATAAAGCGCGGCAAGATGATTGTGGTTGTCGATGATGAGGATCGCGAGAATGAGGGCGATTTAATCATTGCCGCCGAAACCGTCACGCCCGCCGATATAAATTTCATGGCGACGTATGCTAAAGGTTTGATTTGCACGCCGATTGACGGCAAGCGACTTGACGAGTTGGAAATTGGGCAGATGGTTCAAAACAATACCGATAATCATGAAACGGCCTTCACGGTGTCGATTGACGCGTTCGATACAGAGACGGGCATTTCGGCTTATGAGCGGTGTCATACGATTAAAATGCTCCTCAATCCCGAAGCCAAAGCATCGAGTTTCCGTAAACCGGGGCATGTATTCCCGTTGCGTTCAGTTGAGGGCGGAGTTTTGCGGCGGGCAGGTCACACTGAAACGACGACTGATTTGGCGCGAATGGCGGGATTTTATCCGGCGGGATTGTGTTGCGAAATTATGGACGATGACGGGCACATGATGCGCACGGAGAATTTGAAAAAATTTGCGGCGCGTCACGGGCTTAATATCATAACCGTCCGCGCATTGATTGAATATCGCAAGCGCACTGAAAAATTCGTCAAGAAAATTGCCGACGTGGATTTTCCGAGCAAATACGGCCACTTCAGATTGAAAGCCTACGAAAGTACGCTTGACGGCAAATGTCATCTGGCACTGGTTAAAGGCGACGTTGCGGGCAAGGAAAATGTTTTGGTTCGCGTGCATTCGGAGTGTTTGACGGGTGATGCGTTGGGATCATTGCGTTGCGATTGCGGCGATCAACTTGCCACGGCTCTGAAAAAAATTGATGCGGCGGGCGAAGGCGTTTTGCTTTACATGCGGCAGGAGGGTCGAGGTATCGGGTTGGCAAATAAAATTCGGGCGTATGCTCTTCAGGACGCGGGCAAAGATACCGTCGAGGCAAATATTTTGCTGGGATTCAAACCCGACCTTCGAGATTACGGAATCGGTGCACAAATTCTTTCCGACTTGGGCTTGACGACAATCAGATTGCTCACGAACAATCCTGCAAAACGTGCGGGGCTTGAAGGTCACGGCTTGACGATAACTGAACGCGTCCCGATTGTCATTGCCCCGACGAAGTTCGACAAAAAATATCTCACTGTCAAAAAAATCAAAATGGGTCACGTTTTCGAGGAGGCAACAAAATGAACACTTACGAAGGCAATATCAGCGGCCGCGGATTGAAATTCGCAATCGTCGTGGCGAGGTTTAACGAATTTATTACGAGCAAACTTTTGAGCGGAGCACTTGACGCGCTTAAACGTCACGATACGCCGGACGAAAATATTTCTGTCATATGGGTACCTGGCGCATTTGAAATTCCGCTCGTGGCAAAAAAAATGGCGTCGACTAAAAATTTCGACGCGATAATTTGTCTCGGAGCAGTGATTCGCGGGGCAACCACTCATTACGATTACGTTTGCAACGAAGTTTCCAAAGGCATTGCGGCCGTCGGACTTCAAAGCGGCGTCCCGACGATTTTTGGTATCGTCACGACCGAAAATATTCAGCAGGCGATTGAACGTGCCGGAACTAAATCGGGCAACAAAGGTTTTGACGCGGCGATTTCCGCAATGGAGATGGCGAATCTGTTAAAGGCCTTGCCGAGTGACGGTATAACACCGCGTAAGAGAAAAGGTCGTCCGCCTAAGGTTAGTGAGTAGCTACTAGCTACTAGCAGCTATCAGCTAACCACTAAAACGGAGCCGGTTGAAATTCTGTCGCAGCAAGCTTTTATGAAATTTTCTCCCGAACAATGACACGGGAGAATTTTTTTTACGCCCAAAACTTTCAGCTCGTCGATTGTGCGGGAAATTCTCTCCTTCGACGCGCTCCTCAAATGCATACCGCCAATCACGCTGATAATTGACAGGTTGAATCGTTCGCGAATGTCGGCAACGATATTCAAAATGCCCGAATGAGCGCAAGCCGTCACAACTGCCAGCCCGTCACCTTCGCGCAAAACTAAAACTATTTCGTCGCTGAAGTCGTCGGGAATTTTTTTGTCGCCGCGCAGAAATTTTTTCGGAATGGTTTCAAAGTCGTAACGCCGCTTGAAATTTCCGACAAGCCAAGCGTCCTCATCAAGGACAATCACGTCGCGGCAAATTTTCTGCTCAATGCCCCTTGCCGCCAAAAATTTTTCATCGAAGCCGCAACCGCGATATTTGATACCGTCTTCAGTGCGAGAAAATTTTTCCTCCCAAAAGTTTTCGCCGGTGTAAAGAGTTTCAATCGGCGCGAAGTCCAAAAGTTTCTTGAAACCGCCCGCGTGATCGAAGTGCGAATGGCTCAACGCGACAATTTTTATTTCGGACAGGTCGACGCCCAAAATTTTTGCATTATGAAATGCCGCGCCCTTATGCCCGCAGTCGAATAAAAATTTCTTCCGCGCCGACTCAACCAAAATGCTCAACCCGTGCTCCGTGATGAGTTCCGAACCTTCAGGCTTCGTGTTTTCAATTAATACCGTCAGCGTCGCCAAATCAATCACCGATTATAAAATCCATTTCAGTTTCAAAAGTCTCTCCGACCGCAAGCTTGATGATGCCTTCCTTATCTTTCAGCTCGCCGGTAAAGTCTTCGTAATCGGCGTGACCGTGCCAAGGCTCAATGCAAATGAACGGTGCGCCGCCTTGCGAAGGTGTCCAAAATCCCCAGTACGGGAAATTTTTTGCGCGGACGGTGATTGACTTGTGACTTTTGCGGGAACGGACGGTAACTTCGTCAGACTTCAAATCGTCAAAAACAAGCGCGTCACCTTTGAACAAATCGTAATTCAAGGCAAGCTCCGTGCCGTCAATCGTCGGGATTCTGTCATGCGAAAGAGTACCGCTCGCCGTGAGCGTAATACGTGAAGATTTTTCTGCGCGGTTGAATTGCAAATAGCAATCGTCAAAATTTTCTCTGTAGGCAATCGGACAACAAATCGCGGGGTGTGCGCCGATAGAAAAATAAATTTCCTTGTCGTCGACGTTGGCAACCTTCCAGAAAACTTTAACCTCGTTGCCGACAAGCTTAAACGTAATTTCCAGGCGGAATTTGTACGGATAAACTTTGAGGGTCGCGGCATTGGATTCAAGCGCAAAAATCAAAGTATCGTCGGTTGCGTCGAAGAGCCAAAAATTACTCGTGCGTGCGAAACCGTGACCGGGCAAATTAAATTCCTTGCCTTCAGCGCGATACTTGCCGCCGTTAAGTTTGCCGACAATCGGGAAGAGTACGGGCGAAGAAAATTTCCACCACATCGGGTCGCCGTCGAAAAGATATTCCGTGCCGTCGCTGATTGCGGTTATCGATTTAAGCTCCGCGCCGCGTTCGGCAACCGTAATTTTGAGAACCTCGTTTTGAATCGTATGCATTAAAATTCCTCCTTCAACGATATGAACTGTGCCGCGTTATTTCCACAAGTCCCAGCGGCGTCATGTCGATTATCTTAGTCTTATTTCTATCGAGAGCTGATTTTTCCCGCAAGAAATCCATTAAAATTTTTTTGTGCGAATCGACCGCCATGTCAATGAAGTCAACGATAATTATCCCGCCCAGATCGCGCAGTCGCAGTTGCTTGAGAATTAATTCCGCCGCCTCCAAATTCGTCCGCAAAATCGTTTCGTCAAAATTCGTGCCGCCGATAAATTTTCCCGTGTTCACGTCGATAGCGGTCAAAGCTTCGGTTTTGTCGATGACAATTCTGCCGCCGCTGGGCAAAGATAATTCGCGCTGATTGATTTTGGAAATTTCTTCCGCCACGCCGAACGCCTCAAAAATTTTCTCCGAGCCGTCATACATTTTGATATTGTCGCCGATTTTGGAGAGTCGCCGATAAATTTTCACGTTGTCGACAATAACTTCAGTGCCTGGCGTGAGTTCGTCGCGAATAATTTTTTCAATCAAATCATTGTCGCTGTAGAGTAGGGCAGGCGGCTTGCGTTTGGCATTGCGCTCCGAAATTTTCGCCCAAAGTGTTTGAAGCTTTGCAACGTCTTCGAGCAAAATATCTTCGTCGCAACCTTCAGCGGCAGTCCGAACAATCAAGCCCGAATCCGTCGGACGAATTTTTTTCGCCAGCGCATGAAGTCGTTCACGTTCAACGCCGCGAATTTTATTCGACACGCCGACATAATTCAGCGTAGGCAAGAAAATCATCAGCCTTCCCGCCAAACTGATATTGAGCGTCGCCCGCGCACCTTTTGAGCCGACCTCGTCCTTTTCAATCTGAATCAAAATACTTTGCCCGACAGAAAATTTTTGCCTCGAGTTGAATTGCAGGAAAACATTTTTATCACGCCCGATATCAACAAACGCCGCCTGCATTCCCGGTAAAAAATTTTTCACACGCCCCTTGTAAATATTGCCGATAAGTCGCGGTTCATCGTCACGGGCAATCCGAATCGCTTTGACTTCGCCCGCCTCAAGTACGACCGCGCAAGTTTCGCCGCACTTGTGGCTGATAATAATCCTTTTCATCAAATCAGCTCTCCTTCGACGAACATTTTATCACACCGCGAAAATTTTTGTAACAAAATTTGACACGCGTCGTATAATAGAGGAGAAAATTTTTTGGAGGCTGATAACAATGGCAGAAAAACATTTTGCTGACGAAAAGCTTTCTGATGATGAACTTGATAGCGTGACGGGCGGCACGATTGCTGAAACGGCGGCGGACAGTTTCGACTTGTACAGGCGCGGAATCGTTGAGGATGTTTATGTCGGCAGCGAGCGGACGCGCAATGTGATGAACGTCATGGGCTACAAATATGAGGATAATGGCGGTCTTTTCAAGGCGAACAAATATTACGATCACAAGGGCAACCCTGTAGACCGCGGCGAATTTTGGAAAGACTTCGACAATCAATATCAGCGCGAGGCAATTCCGGTAGCTGATGTGATTCGCGAGAAAATGGCTCCGGCTTTGGAAAATGCCTTTGCCCCGAAAAAAATTTTGGCTCCGGCGTAACAAAATCGGATTCGCGACGTATAACAGGCAGAAAGAAAATTAACCACTCAAAAATTTAAAGGAGACGATAACAATGGCAAAAGAAATTTTAAAGGACGAACTCTTGAACGAAGAGCAACTCGATCAAGTTGCAGGCGGCACTCTTAGAGAAACTTACGAGGATATGGACAAGTTTACCGATAGAACCGGCTACAACTTCCACGGCGACTTCGACAAATTCCGCGACATGCTCTATCGTTGCGGCATTAAGATTAAAGATCACGGCGGCAGTCACGAAAACGAATATTACCTGCTTGACGACAGAGGCAAAGTCCTCTACGAAGTGAATCGCAATGACGCAATCAATTACGCGATTGGCAATTACAGGAGCGGCAAATTCCTTTGGTAAAAAAACTCCCTCTCGACAAAAGTCTCGGAACAAATCGTCCGGGGCTTTTTTCAGTTAAGGAACAAGGAACAAGTTTTTTGAAGCCGTCAAGGATGACGGCTCTGCCCGCGCACTGAGCGTGATGCGAAGTCTGCGGGCAACACACGCCTACGGTTAATCGCAACGTTAAAATCACGAGCGGTCAACGCCCCTGCGAGGCGCACTTTCTTTTTGCTACTTTTTCTTTGGGCGCGCAAAGAAAAAGTAGGTCTAAAATATAAAAGTCATTACCCGCCACGGTTGAGAATCAACTTATTCAACACTGCCTAACTATTCACGGACAACAAAATTACGCCCACCATACAAAGCACTGCTCCGAAAATTTTTTGCAGGGAAATTTGCTCGTGATAAAAAAATCCTCCGACCGCCAACATCGCCAGCGCAAGCAAAATGTTCACGATTAATGACGCCGTTGAAAGTTCTCCGCTCGCCCGATAAATCATCACGAATCCGACTTCCACGCCCGTTATCGACAGCCCCATTAATATGCAAGCCCAATTACTTTTTGCCGCCTCGACCAAAATTTTTTCGTGCGGCGTGAGGAAAAATAAAATCGTGCTCGCAATGAGTGCCGTCGCGTAATTGACGATTAATCCCATGAAGGCGTTTTGTTCAGTGGGAATTGATTTGCTTGCTATGTGATAGAAGACGTTGGCGGCGACTGCAAGCGTTATCGGCAAAAAAATCATCTCGACCCCTCCGACGAATTATGTTTTTAAACTTGTTCCTTGTTCCTTTTTCCTTGTTCCTAAAAATAAAAGGCACTCAACGAACTTTCCGAGGCTTAAAAGCCCTTGCCTACAGTTCGTTTGAATGCCTTGCCAACGTCATCCGGCGACGACGCTGGTTAGTTTCTAGATTGCCAGTAGCTGATTATTTTTTAACGACCGTTGTCATTTCGTAGAAAATATCGTCAAGCGAGTTGTCATTTTGGGGAGCCTTCGACAAATCCGGCGGCAGAACAACCAATTTATCTTTCGTCGGCGAAATGTAAGTTGTGTAAGATCTAAGCTCGCTGTAATAGCCCATTGCGTCGAGAAGATCGCGTTCCTCGTCGGTGAGAACTACGCGACCGGCTGCGGATTCATCAAGTACGAATCGCGCATAAGCTTGCATAATATTCGTCAAGTCGAAGGCGGCGGTTATCGTCGTCCAACTCGGCTTATTGACCGTCCACGCAAAAGTTATATCGTTCGCCCGAATCGCCGTGAGCCAGCGGTTGAGCATTTCTTTTTCTTCAGCGAGTTTATCGCCCGAAAGTCCCGCGAATGAAGCTTGACTGTTCTTTTCCAAAAGATCGGCGATTTTATTTCCGTCAAGGGTAACGTTCATGATTCGCATATCGGGAGTATCTTTGAGAAGTTCGACTTTTTTAACGGCGTCAAGATTTTCTCTCAACATGTCGATTTCGGACGACTTCCAAATTGTGACGATACCTGACGGCAATCCCGGCAGAAGCATTTTACTCCACTTGCCGCGCCGCTGAACATAAAGCGTCATTTCGTTACCGCGCTGCTCAATGAAAAACGGAATCGTGCTGTTCGTCGAATAATTTTTCTGCAGATTTGTATACGTCCAAGACAAATTGCCGCCCATGCTCATCACGCCGTCAGCGGTCACTTGCCCTTTCGAGTCAATATCGAGATGAAAATTGGTAGAAATCAAGCTTAGGTCTTGGTCAATCATGCGCGTAGGTTCAAGTTGCCCCATGTAAGCTTCACGGAAAGCCGCCATGCCCTCATCTTCGGTGGCAGCGTCGGCAACGTTATTTCCGCCGAAAAGAAGAGTGCCACTCACCGCCGCGACTGCCGCAACTTTCATGAAGCGACGCAACTTTAACCTGTCCAAAAACTTCATTGCAATACCTCCAAAAAATTTTTTGTCATAATAAGCTTGACTATTTTATTTGTCAAGGCAGGAAATATCGCAAAGCCTGTTGAATTAAAGACAAAATTTTTTCGCCGTAGGGAGGGCAAGTTTTTCAAATGAAAATTATAATTCTGATATTCCCTAATCTTGATCCGGCTCTCGTCACAAATATCGGTTCTTTGGCTGAAAGGCTCGAATATGAAATTACAGGCTTTGTTTCCTTCGACCAAAACGAAACCTTGACGGCAATCAAAAATTATCCCGTTTACCCCATGCTTGATATTTATGATTTGTCGTGGGACGTGGCGATTTATGCCGACAGCGACGAAAATTTTCAAAGCATTTTACCGCGGCTCGTCAAGTTGCAAATGGGTAAAGCGGAGCAATTTAAAAATATTAATTGGCTCCTTCAACAGTTCATGATAAAAAAATACGAGGACTTTAATGACTCGGCAATTCAGGCGACTCTCAAATATTGGCGGAAGCACGAACTTTCCGTTTTCAATCAGCATATCGATCCAAAAAAATATACCGTAGATAAAGTTTTCTTCGACGATGATTTGCCTTACATAAATTTTAAAACTGTCAGCGGCACGGCACATAAAATGTATTTCCCGAAGGATTACGAATTTAATGATATTAACGGCGAGAAATTTGTTGCGGGACTTTTAATGGAGCAGCAATCGACTTCGCCGCATCTTTACATAAAAGGTAGTCACAAAATCAACGCGGGCGATATTGTTATTGATGCCGGAGTTTGCGAAGGAAATTTTGTGTTGAGATATATCGACCTCTGCTCCAAAATATATTTGTTCGAGCCGGACAAACAATGGCAGGAGCCTTTTCGTCGGACATTTGAAATTTTTGGCGACAAGGTAGAATTTATTCCAAAGTTTGTTTCCAATATCACGGACGGTAAAAATATTACAATTGATGACGCCCTGCCTGATTTGCATGGCAAAAATATTTTCCTCAAAATGGACGTGGAAGGTGCAGAACCTCGTGCCCTTCGCGGAGCAAAAAAAATTCTCACCAACAACAAAGTTAAAGCGTCCGTTTGCACCTATCACAATGCCGACGATCTCATCAAAGTCAAATCTATTTTCCAAGATTACGGCTTCAAGACTTCGACGAGCGCGGGCTACATGGTTTTTACTTACGACCCGAATATTTGGAACACGGCGGATTTTCGGAAAGGGATTGTCTACGCCGCAAATTAAAATTTTTTTATACAAGGAGACGATTTAATCGCATGAAAATTATCGTGTTGAAGTTCCCGTATGTTTCTGACTTCTTTTGCGAAAAAAGCTGTGAAATGATTGACTGGCTTAAATGCGACTTTGAAGGTTTCGTTTCTTTTGACTTGAACGAGAAATTGACTTCCTACAACGGCTACCCGATTTATCCGCTCAAGGATATTGGCAAGCTGTCTTGGGATTTGGCGATTTACGGTTGCGAAGATAGAGACTTTAAAGATATTCTTCCGCGCATGGTTGAGTTGGGTATCGGCAGGAAAGAGCAATTTAAAAATCTTCATTGGTTCTTGCAACAGTTCATGATAAAAAAATACGAGGATTCACTTGATCCGATAATTCAAGACACGCTCGAATATTGGAAGACGCACGATATTTCCGTTTTCAATCAGCATGTTAAGGAAGGCACCTCCGATAAAGTTTTCTTCGACGATGATTTGCCTTACATAAATTTTAAAACTGTCAGCGGCACGGCACATAAAATGTATTTCCCGAAGGATTACGAATTTACGGATATTGATGGCGAGAAATTTGTTGCGGGACTTTTAATGGAGCAACAGCCGACTTCGCCGCACCTTTACATAAAAGGCAATCACAAAATCAATGCGGGCGATATTGTCATTGATGCCGGAGTTTGCGAGGGAAATTTTGCGTTGAGATATATCGACCTCTGCTCCAAAATGTATCTGTTTGAGCCGGCTGAAGATTGGCAGGAGCCTCTTCGTCGGACATTTGAAGTTTTTGGCGACAAGGTAGAAATTATCCCGAAGTTTGTTTCCAATATCACGGACGGTAAAAATATCACGATTGATGACGCTCTGCCCGACTTGCGTGGAGAAAATATTTTCCTCAAAATGGACGTGGAAGGTGCAGAACCTCTTGCTCTTCAAGGCGCAAAAAGTATTCTCACCAATAACAAAGTCAAAGCGTCCGTTTGCACTTACCACTTCGCCGAAGACCTCGTTAAAGTTAAATCAATCTTCCAAGATTACGGCTTCAAGACTTCGACGAGCGCGGGCTACATGGTTTTTCTTTGGGATCCGAATATTTGGAACACGGCGGATTTTCGTAAGGGGATTGTCTACGCCGAAAACTGAAACTTGCGAAATAGCGGACTAACTGTTATCATATAGAAAAATAGAGGAGGCGGCGCAATGCGGAAAAGAAGCGGTTTCAACTGGTTTGCGTTGGTGATGTTCGCGATGATCGCTTACTTCTCGACGGTTTTAATTTCTCAACAGGTTCATTTGGCGCACGTCAGTGAAAGTCAAAGAATCGCTGACAAGAGATTGGAAAAAGCTAAGGCGACGAATGAAAAATTACGTAAAGAACTCGCCGAATTGCAGGATATCAACAACATTGAGAAGTTGGCGCGTGAGGATTTGGGGCTTGCCAAAGAAGGTGAAATGCCCTATCAAGCCACGCGAAATTAGCGGCTAGCTGTTAGTGTTTAGCGATTAGAAAAACTGACTGCTAACCACTAATCACTAGTCACTAATCACTAAAAAGGGAGGACAGGTATTTTGGCAATGGAAGCAGGCAGCATTGTGGAAGGCAAAGTCACGCGAATCACGAACTTCGGAGCCTTCGTCGAGTTGGAGGAAGGTAAGGTCGGGCTGATTCACATCTCGGAGGTCGCCGACGTTTACGTTAACGACGTGCACGATTTTTTGAGCGAGGGCGATACCGTTCAAGTTAAGGTCGTAAATATCGACGGCAACAAAATTGCCCTGTCGTTGAAGCAGGCTAAGCCTAAGCCGCCGGAAAGTGACTTCAGACAGAATCGGCGCGGAGATTTTCGCAAGCCACAAGGTAAACTGTCCGCCTCATTTGAAGATAAGCTGTCGAAATTTCTAAAAGACAGTGACGAGCGTTTGACTGACCTCAAGCGCAAAACTGATTCAAAACGCGGCGGTCGCGGCTCTCGTCGAGAATAAAAAATCAGGAGTTAGGAAGCAGGAGTTAATAAATCCTGCGGCCTAATCCGTTTTTTCATGTTGAAAAGATTCATTGACATTTGCGCGGCTGAAAAAATTTTCGACGGCGTGAGCAAAATTTTAATCGCAGTGTCCGGCGGCACAGATTCACTTGCCTTGGCGGAATTGATGATTAATTCGCGGCGACGGTTCAATTTGGAAATTGTCATTGCGCACTTTGAACACGGCCTGCGCGGTCAAGATTCCGTTGATGATATGGCGTTCGTGAAAAGTTTTGCCGAAGTTCGCGGCGTTAATTTTATCGGCGGGCGCGGTGACGTTAAAATTTTTTCAGCGGAGAATAAAATTTCTGTCGAGACGGCGGCAAGGATTCTGCGCTATGAATTTTTGAGCAAAGTCCGACGCGATTTGAATTGCGACGCGATAGCCCTTGCTCATCATGCCGACGATCAAGCCGAGACGATTTTATTCAGACTGCTGCGCGGCGCAACTTCAGCAGGTTTATCAGCCATGAAGTTCAGAACGCTATCCGAAGATTACGGCCTGTTGATTCGCCCGCTGTTGAGGTTCAGGAAATTTGAGCTGGAAAATTTCTGCCGCGAAAAAAAATTATCGCCGCGCTTGGACGCAACAAATTTTGAACTCGACGCGACGCGCAATAAAATTCGATTGGAGCTTTTCCCGACGCTGGAAAAATTTAATCCCGCGCTCGTCGAAACACTCTGCAGGTTGGCTGAAGTCACAGCGGAGGAAGTTGACTTTATCGACACTCAAGCCGAAAAAATTTTCCCGGTCGTCGTCAAAGATAACGCCATCATTCGCAAAGAATTTTTAAAACTCCACGCCGCACTTCAACGCGCCGTCATAAAAAAATTTCTGGCACTCGTCACAGGTACGATAAAAGATTTCGGCTTCGTACACTTCGAGGGCGTCAGAAAAGTTTTGATTAACGGCTTGGCGGGCGTCGAGTTGCCCAAAAAATTTCGGGCTGATTTACGGAAAGGAAGACTTATAATTTTTAGGAACTAGGAACTAGGAACTAGGAACTAGGAACTAGAGTTTTTAACTCCTAACTCCTAACTCCTACCTCCTAACTCCTAACTAACAGAAAGGGTTGATTGCTGTGAAGAGTAAAGAAGATTACATCGAACGCGTGCTGTACACCGAGGAGGAGATTGCCGCCCGCGCTAAGGAGATCAGTGCGCAAATCAGTGAAGATTACAAAGATATCGCCAAGCCCCTTTTGACGGTCGGCATTCTCAACGGCGCGGTCATGTTTTATACGGACGTTGTGCGGCGGCTGACCATTCCCGTCCAATTTGATTTTCTCATCGCCTCCAGCTACGACGCCAATTCCCATACGAGCGGCAAAGTCAATATCCTCAAAAACCTCGACAACGATCCCAAAGGTCGCGATATTTTGCTTGTGGAAGATATTATCGACAGCGGCACGACTATGAATTATCTGATTGATTATTTCATGGACAAGAAAGCTAACAGCGTCAAGGTTTGCACGCTCCTCAACAAGCCGAGTCGTCGCAAAATCGACGTGAAGATTGATTACTGCGGCTTTGATGTTCCCGATGAATTCATTGTCGGCTACGGGCTTGACTTTGCGCAACACTATCGCAACCTGCCGTATCTGGGCATTCTCAATCGCAGCGTCTACGGAGGCAAATGAAATTCATGCGCCAGGCGCATTGATAAAGGAGCGTTTTGATTGAACAATTTTTTGCGCAATGTCGGGTTTTATCTGCTGGCGATTTTTATCGCGGTAACTCTCTACGATTACATGTCGGTCAAGCCCAAGCCGGTTGAGGAAATGAGCTACACGCAATTCATGCAGGCTCTTGAGAAAGACGAAATTTCTAAAGTCGTCGTGACAAAAAATTCTCTCCAAGTCACGAAAAAAGATGGCAGCGAATTTTCAACAATAGTACCCGATGAGCCGGTTGATGACGAAGAGCTTGTCAATAAACTCTATGACAAGGGCATAGAAATAACTGCGCAGAATCCCAAAGATCCGCCGTGGTGGATGACGCTCCTTACGTCGCTGTTGCCGATTGCACTTCTGGTAGCTTTTTGGTATTTCATGATAAGTCAAGCGCAGGGCGGCGGCGGTAAAGTTTTTTCATTCGGCAAAAGTCGTGCCAAACTCATGGGCGGCGATAAAGTCAAGGTTAAGTTCGAGGACGTTGCCGGTGCTGACGAGGCTAAGGAGGAACTTGAAGAGGTTGTCGAATTCCTCAAGCACCCGAAAAAATTCAACGACTTGGGCGCGAGAATTCCGAAAGGCGTTTTACTCTTCGGGCCGCCCGGTACCGGTAAAACTCTCCTTGCAAAGGCCGTTGCCGGTGAAGCGGGAGTTGCATTTTTCTCGATTAGCGGTTCCGATTTCGTAGAAATGTTCGTAGGCGTCGGCGCGTCCAGAGTTCGTGATCTTTTCGCGCAGGCAAAGAAAAATTCCCCGTGCATAATTTTTATCGACGAGATTGACGCGGTAGGTCGTCAGCGCGGAGCAAATGTCGGCGGCGGTCACGATGAACGCGAACAAACTTTGAATCAGTTGCTGGTTGAAATGGACGGCTTCGCGCCCAACGAGGGCATTATCATTATCGCCGCCACGAATCGCCCCGACATTTTGGACAAGGCCTTACTCAGACCCGGCCGCTTCGACAGGCAAATTGTCGTTGATAAACCTGATGTCACCGGACGCGTTGCAATTTTGCGCGTTCACACGAAGGGCAAGCCGATTGCAAAGGACGTTGACTTGGATATTTTGGCGCGTCGGACTCCCGGATTTACGGGCGCGGACTTTGCCAATCTCGTCAATGAGGCGGCACTGTTGGCGGCGCGGCGTAATAAGCACGAAATTAACATGACGGAGCTTGAAGAGTCAATCGAACGCGTCATGGCCGGCCCCGAAAGAAAATCCAAAGTCATGAGCGATAACGAGAAAAAGTTGACGGCCTATCATGAAGGCGGGCATGCTCTCGTCGGTATGATGCTCAAGCACGCCGATCCCGTCCACAAAGTCACGATTATTCCACGCGGCAGGGCGGGCGGTTATACTCTCATGCTCCCGAAAGAGGACAGGAGTTATGCAACGCGTTCGGAACTTCTCGACCGTTTGAAAGTTGCAATGGGCGGACGCGTCGCTGAAGAAATTGTCCTCAACGAAATTTCGACCGGCGCATCCCAGGACATTCAGCAGGCCAGCAGGATTGTCCGCGCAATGATTATGCAATACGGCATGAGCAGTGTACTCGGCCCCGTAGCTTATGGCGGCGATCCCGCGCAGCAATATTATTTCGGGCAAACGCAGAAAAATTATTCCGAGGAAGTGGCGAGCGAGATTGACAAGGAAGTTCACCGCTACATGGAGGAGGCCTACGAGGCTTGCCGCACGATTATCAATGAAAACCGCGACAGTCTCGAAAAAATCGCTACGGCTTTGATGGACAAGGAAACACTTTCGGCGCAAGAACTCAAGGAAATTGTCTTCGGCGAGGAGAAAACGGAATTTGAAAAGCCGTTTATCAAAGATGACGACCCGCCGCCGGTGACGGTTGAGCTGACGAAGCCTGAAAATATTGAGCCGCCGAAAATGCCGGATACACCCGCTCCGGTTTGAATAGAACGAAAATTTTTTGGGAGGTTGAAGAAATTTTGACCTTCTAATTTTTTTGAGGAGGAAATTTTTTGCGTCACGAATATTTAAAGCTCGTCCCCGAAAATATTACCGTCACGTTCACGGATATTCATTTCTCGAAGCGGCAGGGCGAAAGTATCACCGTCCACCTTGAACGCCCCAACGCTAACGGCTTTGACATCGCCGAATATGTCTTGCCCGTGTGCTATTGCAAAAAATGCATGGGCTTCACCGAGGACGAAGAATATAAATTGCGGCGGTTCGTCGAAAAGAATAGCCCGCTTATTTGGGAGATTGCCCGCGAGGACGGTGAAATTATTGCCTACGATATTTGAACTCTACGGTTATAAAGTTTTCTTTTGCGCGAATGAAAATAACGAGCCGGTTCATGTTCACGTTGCCAAGGGCAAGCAATCTGCTGACGCGACAAAAATTTGGCTCCCGCCCGAAAGCAATCCCGTTTTGGCGCACAATAACAGCCGCATTCCGCAAAAAGATTTAACGCGGCTTATGAAGGCGATTGCACATAATCGTGACACGATAATTGCTCGTTGGTATGATTATTTCGGCAGATAAATTTGAGGAGGAATTTTCATGAGTGAAGTTGTTTTGCATTACACCCGCGCGGGGCATGTCGAGAATATTCATCGCGGGGACGTGGCGGCGGTCAACTGTAAAGGTGAAGTCGTCGCGGCAGTCGGCAATGCGCATTTGCCGATGTTTTGGCGAAGTGCTGCCAAACCCTTTCAAGCTCTGCCCTTCGTGAAAAATGGCGGCCTTGAAAAATATTCGATAACCGAAGAGGAACTTGCATTGTTGGTTGCAAGTCACAGCGGCGAAGAAAATCACGTGGCACTTGTCCGCGGAATTTTGGCTAAGCTCGGACTCGATGAAAATGTTTTGGATTGCGGCGTCGTCAGACCGATGAGCGGCAAGGCGTTCAAGAAAATTATTGCGGCGGGAGAAAAAGTTTTGCCCGTACATAATCCCTGTTCCGGAAAACACTCGCAGATTATCGCGCTGGCAATGATGCTCGGCATTCCCTACGAAGGTTATATCCGCCCCGAACATGAAGCGCAAAAAATTATCTTCAAGCATGTTGCAATGGCGGCGCGTATGCCTGAAGATAAATTGGAAATCGGCATTGACGGTTGCGGAGTGCCGGTATTTTATCTGCCGATTTACAATATGTCGCTCGCCTATGCAAGATTGTCCACGCCCTCGAAAGGTGATTGGGGCGATTATGAAGACGCCGCTACGAAAATTCGCGACGCAATGAGCAAATATCCGCAAGTTATTTCCGGCAACGGGCGAATTGATATGGCGGTTTCCGAAGTCACAGGCGGCAGGATTATTGCAAAAATCGGCAGCGACGCGGTTTATTGTCTGGCGGTCAAGGACGGCGACTTGGGCATTACGTTCAAGATTGAGGACGGAAGTTATGCGGCAGTTACGCCCATGACGATTGCAGTGCTCAAACATCTCGACTTGCTCACAAAAGATGAGGCCACCGAACTCGATAAAATTTTCCCGCCCGTGTTGAAGAATCATCGCGGAGAAATTATCGGCACGATTGAAACTGTCTTTTGAGAGGCGTTGAGTTATAAAATTTCCAATTTGCTGCTCAAATTTCGGGCGGCAAATTTTTTTGCAAAAGGCTTTGTCAAACATGAAATAAACATGATATAATCAGCGCAAAAAATTGGAGGCGAAAATTTTGCTGGAACTTTTGAAAAAAGCATTTGACAAATTCGACGGATTGATTATATTGGCGGCAGTGTTTCTATTTGCTCACTTCGATTACAACAACCTTTCACTGCTCGACAAAATTTATATTGCGTCGTTTGCATTTTGGTCGGTCACAAAGTTGATTCGGCTGTATATCCTTTACAAGAATGAGCAGAAATGAGGTGATTGAATGAAAAAAATTTTTTTAGCAGTGTTCCTATTGACGACGTTTATCCTAAGCGGTTGCGGCGGTCAAGCGTCGAAAGATGATCCTAAAGACGAATCTCAAGTTTCAGTCAAGGACGAAAAGCAAGATGAAGCGTCGCCCGCGCAGAACGTCAGCGGCAATTTGAAAATTTCAATGCTGAACGTCGGTCAAGGCGACGCGATTCTGATTCAAACCGGCAAGCAGACAATTTTAATCGACACGTCCGACACTGACGAACGCGAATTGCTCGTTCATGAGCTGGAAAAACTTTCCGTCACGAAGATTGATAAATTGATTTTGACGCACCCTCACGCCGACCATATCGGCAACGCGAAAGTTTTAATCAATCCGAGCGCGAAGGAGCTTAAAGCCAATCCCTATCTGGAAAAAATTTCCGTCGCGGAAGTTTACGACAACGGCATTGCTGCAAGTTCGCCGCTCTACAAAAGTTACATGAAGGCCATCGACGCGAAGGGAATTATTCATCAGAGCTTGAAAGTCGGCGACACGTTGGATTTCGGCAACTCCGTCAAGTTCAATGTCCTTTACCCGACGCCCGAACTTGTTAAGGCTGTCAACGGCGGGCAAAAATCCGATCCGAATAATGAATCTGTCGTCGGCAAACTCACTTACAAGAAATTTTCGATGATGTTCACGGGTGACGCTGAAAAGGAAGTTGAATCGGAACTTTTAGCGAACAATAAACCTAAGGCGTTAAAATGTGACGTGCTCAAGAGCGGTCATCATGGCAGTTACACGGCGTCGACGAAAGATTTTGTCGCGGCAGTTGATCCCAGTTATGTTTTAATTTCATGCGGCCCCGATGAGGAACGTCGCAACACTTACGGTCATCCGCACCTTGAGCCGCTGGAAAATTATTTGGCGCAGGGCATTGACGAGAACAATATTTTCTGCACGCGGTGGAATGGCACAATCACCGTCACGAGCGACGGCAAAAGCTTTTCCGTGCAACCTGAAGAGAGGGAGGATTGGGTAGAAAAATGGATAAAGAAAAAGAAAAAGGACAAACAGAAATAACAGCGTATCTTGACCGAATCGAGGAGCTTGAAGACGGTTCGGCTAAGGCGGTTTTCTTGGTTGAGGAGGAAGAGGACGAGTTCCGCGAATTCGTTTTGCCGGCAGATTTTTTACCTGAAGACACCGGCGAAGGCGAATACCTCACGATAAAAATTTCTCGCGACCAAGACAAGACTGATAAGGCTCTCGACGAGGCGCGCAGGTTAGTGGTTAGTGATTAGTGGTTAGTGATTAGAAAAAATCTGCTCCCTGTTCCCTAGCCCTAATCCCTAAAAAGGAATGAGGAATTAATTTGCTGAAAAAATTTTTGACGTGTTTTACTCTAATGCTCGTCTTGACTTTGGCGACGATGACTGCCGCCTATGCCAAGCCCGCCGAGTTGACGGGGATAAAAGCCTTTGAACTCGACAACGAAACTGTGCGGATTGAAATTTCGTATCGTGGAGGAAAGATTCAAGACGGCGATATTTCTTCCGACTTTTCGTTGGATAATTTGCGCGTCGAACTCAATAACACTTTGCCCGGCAGAGTCAATCGCATTTCCGGCACGCAAATTCAAGGCGCGGCGCGAACTCTCATTGAAAAAGTTCTCGTCAACAAAATTGCCGAACGTAAGACGAGCATTCAATTTCATTTCAAACCGGTTTTGGAAAACGGCGGTGTGACAGTCAATCTTGAGCCGGCAAATCGTTCCGAGAAAAAAGATGCTCGCGTTGTCATCGACGTGAAAAAATTTTATGCGCAGGACGAGTTGTCGACGGGCGATTTCAACGGTGACGGAAGAGTTATCGTGCTCGATCCCGGTCATGGCGGTTCCGACGCAGGAGCTATCGGGCCGAGTGGCGTCACGGAAAAATCCGTTTCATTGGCAGTTTCACTCAAGGCGCAGAGACTTTTGACGGCTTCGGGCTATCAAGTCGTCATGACGCGCACGACCGATATTGACGTTGCCGCGCCGGGAGTTTCTGACGCAACCGAACTTCAAGCCCGCGTCGATAAAGCTCCCCCCAATGCCGCGCTTTTCATCAGCGTACACTGTAACGCCTTCGCGAACGGTAAAGCTAACGGCATGGAAACTTATCACGCGCCGACGGCCGTTAAAGGTGCCAGACTTGCTCGACTGCTCAACGAGGAACTCGAACGCTTAGGCGGGCTGAATAATCGCGGCGTCAAGGCAGCAAGATTTTATGTTATGACGCACTCGAAATGTCCCGCCTCACTCATTGAGCTGGGCTTTATCACCAATCCCCGCGAAGAAAAATTATTGGCAAGCGACGATTATCAGCAGAAGCTTGCGCAGGCAATCACCAATGCCGTCAATCGTTATTTTAATCAAGGAGGATTTGATTAATCGTGAAAAAATTTTTAGTGCCGGCAATGCTCGCGCTCCTTTTGCTCACAACAGGTTGCGATAAAACTCCGCCTGAAAATTCGCCTGCAGAACCGCCTGCCAAACCCGTGCAGTCAAAAACCGACGTTAAGCCCGAAGATAAATCTCAACCGTCGAAACCTGCGTCCGAATCTGAAAAGGCCGTTAAGCCTGTCGAAGAAAATTTGCCTGCCAAAAATGAGAAGACTGAACAATCATTGAACGTGCGGATTTATTATCCTGATGATTCGGGCATGAGGCTCGTCGAAGTTGAGCGCGAAATTATCGTTGATGATTCGGTCGACAAATACACTGCCGCAGTTGAGGCCTTGCTTGAGGAACCTGACGAGGAGAATTTGACGAAAATTTTCCCAAGCAGCGCGGGCGTAAGGAGTGTTACGGTTAAAGGCGATTTGGCGATTGTCGACCTTGACGGCTTGAAAAATTTTGTCGGCGGCTCAACCGGTGAAGAATTTTTAGTCGGATCAGTTGTCGACACGCTGACGAACTTTCCCGAAATCAAGCGCGTGAAAATTTTGGTTCAGGGCAGGGAGATTGAAACGCTTTCCGGCCACATGGACTTGAGCACGCCGCTTGAACGCATGAACAGCTTAATCGAATAGAATTGGAAATCGGCTTGCGAGCTTGAAACTCCGAGCCGATTTTTTAGTTGAAAATTAGCGTCGATTAAGTGTTGGTTAAAAGTGCCAAAATCTAAGCTTTTTCTAAGACAAAGGATTTATAAATACGCACATAGAAATTCAAGCGAGTTTCAGAAAAGAACAAGAATAGAAAAATTTTGGAGGAATAAAAATCATGGATAACAACAACGTGCAGAAAATGGAAAACGCTAACTTCGACAGCAAACAGGGAAATCGCGAAATCGGCAAAATGTTCGGCGGAATGTTCGGCGGAATGAATCGTCCTCAGCAAGACGGCGAAGCTCCCGCGCAAGATACCTCGACTGAAAGACCGCAGCCCCCGACCTTTGACGGCAGCAATCCCCCGACTCTCGACGGTAGCGAGCAAGAATCCGATAGCGACGCTGAAGGTTCTTCGACTGAAAGACCGCAGCCCCCGACCTTTGACGGCAGCAATCCCCCGACTTTCGACGGTAGCGAGCAAGAATCCGATAGCGATGCTGAAGGTTCTTCGACTGATAGACCGCAGCCCCCGACCTTTGACGGCAGCAATCCCCCGACTTTCGACGGTGACAATCAAGAATCCGACGCTGAAGAAACTTCGACGACTGAAACCAGACCTCAACCTCCGACGCTCGGCGGCATGTTTGGTGGAATATTCGGTGGAAAGTTTGGTGGAATGTTCGGCGGCATGAATCGTCCTCAAGACGGCGAAGCTCCCTCACAAGACGCCTCGACTGACAATCAGCCCCCGACTTTTGACGGCAGCCAAGAATCCGACGCTGAAGAAACTTCGACGACTGAAACCAGACCTCAACCCCCGACGCTCGGCGGTATGTT
>JAFRSO010000056.1 GCA_017427545.1 Selenomonadaceae bacterium | reverse complement strand
CCTGCGTGGGTTTGCTTGTCACATCGGGATTCGCCTTCACAAAATCGCAAATGCCGTGAACATGGCGGCAGAACCAGCCCAAGCCCTGTTCGTCCACCAATTCGGGGAATTCCCCGACCTAGTTCTAGTCCCTATTCCCTACTTCAACCGAACGTCCTTAACCCAACGATCTAAAAACGCCCGTTGCTGTTCATAAGGAAAAGTTTGCTTGTCGTCGAAGAGCCGCAAATTTTTTCCCGCAAAAGATTTATAAGCCAGCGTTTGAGGATTCGTCGGAACAAAATAAAAACCGTTCGTCTGCAAATAAAGTTGCGCCTCGTCACCCAGCAGCCAATCGGCAAATTTCGCGGCAACTTGATTTTTTGCAGAGTCGGTCGTCGTAATTCCAAAACCCGTCAACAATCGGCTCGTACCGTCGGCGGGATAAATTATTTTCAGCGGATAACCATTTTGCATATAACGGAGCGTTTCACTTTCCACGGCAACGGAAATATCAACTTCGCCCATGCCCGCCTGTCGAACGGGATTAGATAAAAATTTTGCGTATTGAACAACTTTCGGGTGAAGTCCGCTCAAAATTTCGTAAGTCTTCACGTCGCCGAAATTGCCAATCATCTGGAACATCAAATTTGCCGAAGCGTCCGCCGCCAGAAAATCAGTTATCCCGACGCGAATATTGCCCGCCTTGGAAAGTTTCTCCCACGTGTCAGGCAAATCAACCGTCGAGCGCATGTAATCCCTGTTCACGCAAAAAATTATCGGGTCGTACCAAATGCCAATCCAGCGGTCATGTTCATCCTTGAAAGCGTCCTTAACTGCGTCGTTAGTCTCGGAGGTGTACGGCGTGAACAAATTCAATTCCGCAGCCTCGCGCAGAATTTTGCTGTCGGCAACGACAATATCAACCGTTCGGACAACCGTCGGATCACTGACGGAATCGTTTTTTATCTCCTGCAAAATATCCGCCGAACTCATCGGTACAAAATTCACGCGAACTTTATTTTCACGTTCGTAAACTTCCGACAAGACCGCAGCAGTTTCAGCCGGCAAAGTCGTATAAGCAGTCAATTCGGCCGTCGGCACCCCTAAAGTTTTTTTGTCCGCGTCGACGGAAAAAGTCATGCCCGCCACTGCCGCCAAGCATACCATTAACACCGTCAAGCTTAAAGTTGTGAATCGTCGCATTGCCGGAATCCTCCGCAAAATTTTTTCAGTCATTATACCGATTTTGCCGAAGCATTACAAGTTAGTGGTTAAGACTAATTATTTACAATCGCGGGCGGCGGCAGTATAATCAACTAGGAACTAGGAACTAGGAACTAGATTACTAGTTCCTAAAAGGAGGTTGATGAATTTTGATTTCAAAAAATAGAGTCGTGATTACAGGGCTTGGAGCTGTTACACCGATTGGCATTGGCAAGGAAAAATTTTGGGAGGCTCTCAAGGCGGGCACTAACGGCGTCGGGCGTATCACTCATTTTGATCCGACAGGTTACACCGCTCAAATTGCCGGCGAAATTCCCGACTTCGACCCCGCGCAGTTCATCGACAAGAAAGAACTTAAGCGCATGGACAGGTACACGCATTTTGCATTGGCGGCGGCGAAACTTGCCGTTGAAGACGCGCAGCTTAAAGATATCGACAGTGAACGCACCGGAGTTTTCGTAGGCGCAGGTATCGGCGGCATGAACACTCTGCACAATCAATACGAAAAACTTTTCAGCAAAGGGCCTTCGCGTATCAGTCCGTTTTTTATTCCGATGATGATTGGCAATATGGCGGCGGGTAACATTGCCATTGCCTTTAAGTTGCAAGGTCCATGTGAATGCATAATGACGGCCTGCGCGTCCGGTACGAATTGCATTGGCAACGCGTTCAAGGCGATTCAATACGGCGAAGTTGATGTTATGCTTGCGGGCGGTTCAGAGGCGGCAATTTCTCCTGCGGGAGTAGCGGGTTTTGCGTCAATGAAAGCCCTTTGCACCGACCATAACGACGACCCTGCGCACGCCTCTCGACCGTTCGACAAAAATCGCAACGGCTTTATCATGGGTGAGGGCGCGGGAATTGTCGTCCTTGAAAGGCTGGATAAAGCACTTGCTCGCGGCGCACACATTTACGCGGAAGTTGTCGGCTACGGCAGAAATGACGACGCCTATCACATCACGACACCTGCGCCGGGCGGTATCACTCAAGCAACGTGCATGAAACTTGCCATTGATGACGCGGGACTCAAGCCTGAAGAAATTGACTACATAAACGCTCACGGCACCTCAACGCAATTCAACGACCGCAGTGAAACTGAAGCGATTAAAAATCTTTTCGGCGAACATGCTTACAAATTGGCGGTCTCGTCGACAAAATCAATGACAGGTCATATGTTTGGAGCGGCCGGAGGTGTCGAGGCTATCGCAACGATTCTGTCGATTGAAAACGATATTGTTCACCCGACGATTAATTATGAAACGCCCGACGAAGGTTTGGATTTAAATTACGTCCCGAACGAGGCGCAAGCTCGCACCGTCAATGTTGCCATTTCAAATTCTTTCGGCTTCGGCGGACACAATGCTTGCCTTGCCTTTAAAAAGTTCGTCGACTAAAAATTTTTTCGCAAAAGAAAATCTCCCGCCTTAATTGGTAGGAGATTTTTTTGTAAGGGAACAGGGATTAGGTTTTTCTACTAACCACTAACCACTAATCATTCGGCAGCCGCTTCCTTGTCGACGACGGTAAGTTCACGATAACGAGCCATGCCCGTGCCGGCCGGAATCAACTTGCCGATAAAGACGTTTTCTTTCAAGCCGATGAGCGGATCAATCTTGCCCTTGATGGCCGCGTCCGTCAAAACTCTGGTAGTCTCTTGGAAACTGGCCGCGCTAAGGAAAGAATCCGTTGCCAACGACGCTTTTGTTATGCCCAGAAGAATCGGCTTGGCGACGGCAGGAGCTTTATCCTCTTCGATAGCTTTGGTGTTGGCCGCCTCGAAAATGTTAATGTCGACAAATTCGCCCGGCAAAAATTCCGTGGAGCCGCTGTCCTCAATCTTGACCTTGTGGAGCATTTGCCGAACCATAACTTCAATATGCTTGTCGTTAATTTCAACGCCCTGGGATTTGTAGACTTTTTGGACTTCCTTGACGAGATAGCGGTAGGTTTCTTTGAGGCCGCAAATGCGGAGGATGTCGT
>JAFRSO010000005.1 GCA_017427545.1 Selenomonadaceae bacterium | reverse complement strand
GGAGTTAGGAGTTAGGAGTTTTAAAACAGCTCCCTGTTCCCAAATCCCTGCTCCCTAACAAAGCTCATACATTTCTTGCTGAGGAGTTTTGATAATCCTAGCACAATCAAAAAATTTGTCAAACGCCCTCAAATGATATAAAATACAGCGGCATTTACAAAGGAGGCATAAAGATGAAATTCAGCTGTTACAAAAATGATCTGACCGAAGCTTTACAGGTTATCATTCGAGCCGTCGCTGTCAAGCCCATGACGCCGATACTTTCTGGCATTTATCTCAAGGCGGAAAATTCAGCCTTGGAATTGCAATCCAACAACTTTTCGACGGGCATTATCGTTAGAATTCCCGTTAATGCAGAACAGGAAGGTGAAACTGTCGTCGGCGGCAAGAGGTTGCAGGAATTTATAAACAAGATGACTGATGAAACGGTGACTTTTTCGGACGAAGATAGCGGCGACTTATTGTCGATTAAATCCGGCGGCAAAAATGTCAGCCTCATCACCATGAAGCCCGAAGACTTCCCGAAAGTCAAAATTCCCGAAACCGAAAGATCTTTCAAAATTGCCACGAAGGCATTAAGGAAATTGATTCGCAAAACTGTCTTCGCCGTCGCCAAAGATGATAGCCGCCCGATTTTTACCGGCTGTTATTTCGAGATCAAAGGAAACAAAATGTCACTCGTCGCCACGAATGCTCACCGCCTCGCAATCGATAGCGCAACCCTCCAACATAATTACACTGATTGCAGTTTCGTTGTGCCCGCTGAAACTCTTCGCGGCGTCATGTTCCGCATCGACCCAAAAGATATTGAAAACTACGTAAAGATTGGTTATGCCACCCGCTATATAACTTTCAAGTTCGATAACGTCTTCATAAACTCGCGAATCATTGAAGGTGAATTCCCGCCTTACGACAGAGTTATTCCGAAAGAATTTGCGACTAACGTCAGAGTCGATACCAATGATTTTAAAGAAGCGATTGATTTCGTTGCGCTCATGTCCAAAGAGACCGAATATCATACGGTTAAGCTTAACTTCAGAGACAACGCCTTGGAAATTTCTTCAAATTCACCTGATATCGGCGACGCGACAAAATCTATTGAGGCGGATATTCGCGGCGATGAAGTGGATATTTCTTTCAACGTGAATTATATCGCCGACGTGATTAAAGTTATCGATACGGATCAAGTCAATATCGAGTTGAACGACCGCTTCAGCCCCGCCAAATTCACTGAACCCGAAAATGAAAATTACGTTTACATTGCCACCCCGGTCAGATCTTGAATGAATATCGCCGAAATTTTTTTAAAGGATTGGCGCAACATTGCCGAAGTAAATTTTTGTCCCGACGCCTCAATAACTATTTTCCTCGGACAGAATGCTCAAGGCAAAACGAATATTCTTGAGGCGATAAATTTTGCGTCAATCCTGCGAAGTCGGGCGGGCAGAGAATCTGAAATGATTCGTTGGGGCGAAAACTCCGCGCTCGCCCGAATAAAATTTTTTAAAATGGGCGTCATGCACGAGCTGGCGATAGAAATTTCTCACGAACGGCAACGCAGAATTTTACTCGACGCCAATCCGATTCGCCCGCGTGAATTGGTCGGCAAATTGAATTCGGTTTTCTTTTCGCCCGAAGATTTATTCATGTTCAAAGGTTCGCCGTTGGGTCGCAGAAAATTTTTGGACGCGCAAATTTCTCAAGCCTCGCCGGTTTATTTTATGGATTTGCTAAGGTACAATCGGCTCGTCGAATTGCGAAATGCTCTGCTGAAAAAAATTCGTGACGGTGCGGCGTCGGAAACGGAGCTTGATCTTTGGGACGAACAGCTTGCCAACGTCGCCGAACGAATCATAAGCAAGCGGCTGAATTCCGTTGAAAAGTTGAATGAACTGGCAAATTCTGTTCAGCGGAAAATTTCTGCGGAGTCGGAAAATTTGTCGATTGTCTATCACATGAGCGGGCTTGACTCGTCGGAAAACATTGCCGAAAATTTTTTGGATTTGTTGCGGGAGCGGCGCAATCACGATGTGCGGAACGGTTCGACAAGTCGTGGGGCGCATCGTGACGATTTGAAATTTTTCATCAACGGGCGGGAGTTGAAAATTTACGGCTCGCAAGGACAACTGCGCACGACGGCATTGGCTTTGAAACTTTCTGAATTGGAGTTTTTGAAGTCGGAAACGGGCGAATATCCGTTGCTGTTGCTTGATGACGTGATGAGCGAATTGGACGCCGAACGCCGTAAATTGTTGCTGGACTTTTTGAGGCGCGAAAAAATTCAGACACTGATAACGGCGACTGACCGAGCATATTTCCCGCTGCAACGTTTCGGCAAATTTTTTTTCGTCAAGGGAGGCGGCTTGAGTGCTTGAAATTAATCAAATGCTCCACAATGAAATGCGTGCTCAAGGCAAGGCGGCTTATAAAAAATTTCTCTGCAGCGAATTGATTTTCAACTGGGATACACTCGTCGACAAAAGCATTTCCGAAAAAATTAAGCCCGTCGCCATTGAACACGGCGTCCTTCTTGTCGATGTGAAAAGTTCCGCCCTCAAAGACCAGCTGAAATTTTTAGCTGAAGAAATTATCGAGACGCTTAATAAAAATTTTGAGGAGCCGCTTGTCAAGAAAATCAAAATCGCCAAAAGTTTTCAAGTCGCAGGAACGTTGCCTGAAAAAAATTCTTCCGAAAAAATCGTTGAGCCGGAAATAAAAATTGAGCAGATAACTTTGACTGATGAGGAGCAAAAAATTTGCGAGGAGCAAGCTAAAAAATTTTCCGATGAAAAACTGCGCACGACGTTTTTGGAAATGCTCTTGACGCAGGCGAAAGTTCAAAAGTTCCGCCTGATTAAAGGTTGGCACAAATGCGCGAAGTGCAACACGCTTTGTCCGCCGGAAGAAATTTTTTGCGAAGTTTGCGCGCTTAAAGAACGTGAAGCGATGGTCGAGGAGCTGTCGAAAATTTTTTATGATGAGCCGTGGATAAAGACTTCTGCCGCGCAGAAAAAATTACTCGCCAAAATGCCGCATATGCAACGGGAATGTTCAGCGGACGCGGTCGAATCGGCACGGACATCATTAATTCAGCGCGTGGCAAGTCATATTCGTTTCGGCGACGAAGAATCACCCGACGTGTTAAAATTGGTCATGCTGGAAAAAAGATTGCCGCCCGATAAACTCACGCCCGCGATTATTCAACGAACATTAACCGATTTGCATTTCAATTTATCAGACCGACCGAAATTTTCAGGAGCTAGAACCAGGTACTAAAACCAGGTACCAGGTATTTTTCCTAGTTCTATTCCCTAGTTCTAACCTCAATCGACGCAGGGGAATACGGGCGAATCAAAATATTTCCCGACGATTTTCACGGCGCAATAATCGCCGCACATTGAACAGGCAGTTTCGTCAGCTTTATTGCGGGCGGAACGTTTTTTTTCAGCAAGGGCGGGATCAATGGCAAGCTTTAGTTGTTCGTCCCAATCCAAAACTTTTCTGGCACGCGCCATTTTCAAATCCCAATCGCGAGCACCTTTGACGCCCTTAACCAAATCGGCGGCATGAGCGGCAATCCTCGACACAATAACCCCGTCGTGAACGTCCTCAATCGTCGGCAGGCAAAGATGTTCGGCGGGCGTGACGTAACATAGAAAATCTGCACCGCTTATCGCCGCCAAAGTTCCTCCAATCGCCGCAGTAATATGGTCGTAGCCGGGCGCAATGTCCGTGACGAGTGGGCCGAGAACATAAAACGGCGCATTTCGGCAAAGGCGTTTCTCAAGTTTCATGTTGGCTTCAATCTGGTCGTAGGGAACGTGGCCGGGACCTTCAACCATGACTTGAACGCCGCGTCGCCATGCACGATCAACCAAATCTCCCAAAGTTATCAGCTCGGTGAGTTGAGCGCGGTCGGTAGCGTCGGCAATGCAACCGGGTCTCATGCCGTCGCCCAAGCTGATTGTCACGTCGTATTTGGCGCAAATGTCTAAAATATCGTCGTAGCGTTCAAACAGCGGATTTTCCCGTTGATTGTGCAGAATCCAGCCGGCTATAAAACTTCCGCCGCGACTTACAATATCCATCTCGCGCTTTTGAGTACGAAGTTTTTCAATCGCCGAACGAGTCACGCCGCAATGAAGCGTCATGAAGTCCGCGCCATCTTTAGCTTGAGTTTCAATCGTCCGCAGCAAATCATCTTCGGTCATTGAGACAATCGCGCCGTGAGCTTTAATCGCCTCAACCGTCGCCTGATAAATCGGAACGGTTCCGACCATAATCGGCGAGTGTTCGATAATTTTTCTGCGCGAAGTGTCGATATTATTGCCCGTGCTCAAATCCATGACGGAATCCGCGCCGCATTTTACAGCCTCATCGAGTTTCAAAAGTTCCGGCTCAATTTCGGGAAAAGTTGAACTCGTGCCGATATTGGCGTTGACTTTCGTGCGAAGACCCGCGCCGACTCCGCAAGGTTTTAAATTTTTGTGATTGACGTTGGCGCAAATTGCAATGACGCCTTGCGCGACGCCCTCACGAATTTTTTCAGCCGAAATTTTTTCAGCCTCCGCAACGATTTTCATTGCGTCAGAAATTTTGCCCTCACGAGCCATTTGCATTTGTGTTGACATGAAAATCACTCTCCGATTAAAAATTTTTTGAACCGCTTGACGACGAGACCTGCGATAACTGAACCGCAAACCGTCGAGATTAAAAACGGCGTGACGTAAAAATAAAATGCAACGTCGCCGGCATTTTTGCCGAGGATAAAAATTGCTATCGGATAAGCCGCAAGTCCGCCGATAATCCCCGTGCCGAATGCTTCAGCCAAAACCGTCAGCAAAATATTTTTCGTCCGAGCATAAACTACGCCGCTCAAAAATGCTCCAATCATGCTACCGGGGAAAGCAAAAATTGTCCCCAAGCCCAAAAGATTTCGCAACAAACTTGCCGTAAATGCCGCGCCGACACCGTATCGCCAACCTAAAAGCACTGCGCAGAAGACGTTGACCATGTGTTGAACGGGCGCACATCTGCTGCCTAAAATCGGAAACGATACCAGACTGCCGACGACAGCTACCGCCGTCAACACCGCCGCAAGCGTCAATTTTTTTGTCGAATCATCGCGCATAAAATCCCCCATAAAAACGAAAAGCCTCCATGATTCGGAGACTTCCCGTTGAGTTGTCGTTACTTTTCCTACGTCGGCATTATCCGAATCAGGTTCGCGGGTCGAAGTGCATAACTTCCTCTCAGCCTGTCCGAAATGCATTAAGCATTAACTGCAAGCTCCCCGATATTTAAATTTCAATCATCGTTGATTTCTCCGAAAAAAATTTTTATCCTGCTAAAATTCCCGCCGAAAATTTTTGGAAAATTTTTTTATCGGCAAGCAGGAACATAAAAGCGTTTGGCGAATAGCACAAATTAAAGAGTTGCCCCCCAAGGGTGACGGCCGTTAGTAACAATATTTTGTATAAGAGATAGGAGAGGGTTTCTAATGACAGAAGCAACAACCACCATTGAAAACAAAACCGGTATTCATGCGCGCCCCGCATCGGTGTTCGTGCAGAAAGCGTCCTCGTTCAAATCCAAAGTCCAGCTCAAAGCTAAAGGCAAAACTGTCGACGCAAAGAGCATTCTCATGATCATGAGCATGGGCTTGGTAAAAGGCACCGAGGTCACCATTTGTGCTGACGGTCCCGACGAAGCGGAAGCAGTTGCTCAGCTCAAGGCTATGATTGACGCGAAATTCGGCGAAGAATAATTCGGAACGTTCAATGTCGCTTTAGGGGAGGAGAATTTAGCGGCTAGCGGTTAGCAATTAGCTATTAGAAATTCTAACAGCTAGCAGCTAAAAGCTAACAGCTAAGACCGCCTCCCCTTTTGTGTAAGTCTTTGGAGGAGAAAATTTATGGCAGAGAAAATTAAAGGCAAAGGCGTAATTGCCGGTATCGCAGTCGGCAACATTCTGCTCGCGGGACAAAATCTTGACGGCTATCTCGTGGCTTATAAGCCCGGCACTAAGGCTGCTGAAAAGAAAAAGGCTGCTGAAGCTCTCGTTCAAGTCGCCGCAAATCTCAAAAAGAGCATCGACGATTTCAAAGCTCAAGAACTCAATGAGCAGGCCGGTATTCTCGAAGCGCACCGCATGATGGTCGAAGATCCTGCAATGAGCGGTTCGATTGATGAGCAAATCGACGTCAGCGGCTCCGCGCCCAAAGCTGTCCTTGACGCTTATGAAGCAACTGCGCAAGTCTTTGAGGCAATGGAAGATGAATATTTCCGCGGCCGTGCAGTCGATATGCGCGACGTCGGCAAACGCATTGCAAAGTATCTCCTCGGCATTAAAGAACCCGAAATCGTCGGCAAAGTCATCGTCGCGGGCAAGGACATTGAACCTTCCGTTATCGCCGGACTTCCCACGGACAAAATCGCGGGCGTTATCCTCGGCGTCGGCTCCACCACAGCTCATGCCGTTATCATTGCGAAGACTCGCGCTATCCCGACGGTCGTAGGCGTTGGCGACGGAATTGCCCAAATCGCTGACGGTGATCCCGTTATCCTCGACGGTGAGACCGGTGAAATTTTGATTCGTCCCTCCGACGAAGAACGCGAAAGCTATGATGAGAAAATCAAGAAGCAGGAAGAACTTAAAGCCCATTATGCACAGCTGAAAGATAAACCTGCCATCACTCTCGACGGCAAAGAAGTTGAACTCGTCGCAAATATTGGTTCGCCCGCTGATGCTGACGCTGCTGTTAAAAACTTCGGCGCGACCGGCGTCGGACTCTTCCGTTCAGAATTTGTCTTCATGGGCAAAACCGACGTTCCCAAGGAAGAGGATCAGTTCAAAGAATACAAAGCTGCTGTTGAGCACTGCGCGTCCGTCACTCACGGCGAAGGCCTCTGCGTTATTCGCACAATGGATATCGGCGGCGATAAACCCCTGCCCTATATCCAAGTCGGCACCGAAGAAAATCCGTTCCTCGGCTATCGCGCAATCCGTATCAGCCTCCAGCGTCGTGATTTGTTTATGCCCCAGCTCAAAGCAATTCTCCGCGCAGGTGTCTACGGTAAAGCGGCTATCATGTTCCCGATGGTTATCAACGTTTCTGAATTCCTCGCCGCAAAACAATTCGTCGAAGAAGCTAAAATGGAACTCGTCCACGAAGGCAAGGAATATTCCGACAGCGTTCAAGTCGGTATCATGGTCGAAACTCCCGCGGCAGCTGTCATGGCTCCGGCACTGGCCAAATATGTCGACTTCTTCTCAATCGGCACAAACGATCTCGTCCAATACACGCTTGCTGTTGACCGCGGCAATGCTCAAATTTCTTATCTGTATAATCATTTTAACCCTGCAGTACTCCGCCTCATCAAGCGCACGATTGAATCTGCCAACAAGGAAGGTAAGTGGGCAGGAATGTGCGGCGAAATGGCGTCCGACCCGAACGCGGCAATTATTTTGATGGCTATGGGCATTAAAGAATTGTCGATGAGCGCGCCCTCCATTCCGCGTGTCAAAGAACGTATTCGCAACATCACCTTCACCAAGGCGAAAGAGATACTCGATAAAGTTATGGAGATGGAAGACGGCGACAAGATTAAGGATTATCTTGCCACACTCGGATAATTTTTTAAACCCTTGTCCGTCTTGCGCGGTTCGGTAAATATGAAAAGCTCCGTCAGAAAAAATTTTGGCGGGGCTTTTTCGTTCTATTGAGTTTTTAATTTACGTCTGATATATTTTAGAAAAAAATTTATGGGGAGGGAGCCGACGTGTTAAAAAAATTTTTTGCGCTGATGATGGCGTTCGTGATTGTTTGTTCGCTGAATTTTTGTGAGGCGTCGAAAAAAATTGTCGCCGTAATGCCCCTGGAAAATATTTCGGGCTATGATGAGGAAAAAGTTGCCGAAATTATGACGGAGCAGTTAATCGTTGCGATTCATTCAAGTGGACTTTATACCGTCGTTGAGCGGGCGCAAATGGGCACTGTCCTCAAGGAGCAAGGTTTTCAAAATATCGCCGTCGATCCAAGCAAAGCTGTTGAGTTGGGCAAGTTGAGCGGCGCGGATTATTCAATGCTCGGAAAAGTCACGCTGGCTGTCGTCGAACCGAATCCTACTGCAAGTGTCGTGGCTCATATCGGCGCGGCTTTAGGATTGGGCGATATTGGCGCAATGGCTGAAAATTATATTCACCAGTACAAAGGAAAAATCGCGCTGGAGTTCCGCATTGTCGACAACACTACCGGCGAAGTCATCGTTGCAAATATCGTTGAAGGTAACAAAAGCGGCTCAAATGTCAGTAACGCCCTGCACAATGCTTGCAAAGTTGCGGCGGAAAATTTTCTTAAGGAACTCGACAGCATAAATCCATTCCGCGCCCGAATTGCCGAAATTAACGGTGCGGACATTTACATTGACCAAGGCTCTAATGCGGGTTTGAGGGTCGGTGAAATGTTGATTGTTGCCCGCGAAAGTGAACCGATTGTCGTGAACGGAAAAGTTGTTGCCATGAAGCAAACGGAGTTGGGCAAGATTAAAGTCGTCAACGTTGGGCAGGATTATGCGATTTGTCGGACGGAAAATTCTTCGGTTACAGTTCACAGGGGCGACGTGGTTAAGAGGAGTTGATCGTTATGAAAAAATTCGCGATTATAATTTTTTCTCTGCTACTGATTTTTAGCACGACGGCCTTTGCAAAAAATGTTACCGTCACGGGCAGAGGCATGACAGCTACCGAGGCTGAAAACGATGCACTTCGGGCGGCGGTTGAAGATACTTTGGGCGTGCTCGTCGATTCTGAAACTCTCGTCCAAAACAGCATGTTAATCAGCGACCAAATTTATACGCAGTCTCGCGGCTTCATCAATGAATATCGCGTCATAAGTCGTGAGCAAACTTCAGGCGGCGGTTGGCTCGTTACGATTAACGCGACTGTCGACGATCAGCCCAATTCCAAACTCATGAGTGAATTGACGCGCCTCGGCATTATCAACGTCCAACTGCGCAATCCGAAAATCGCAGTCTACGTTCCCGAACAGCATTTAAATTACAACGTCGGCGGCGGTTCGGGCGGTGAAACTGCAATCGTCAAAACGCTCCTCAACGCCGGCTTTAATTTCGTCACGGAGGTCGGTACGGGCTTGAGCTATCAAAATCCGATGAGCATGAACGTTGCACAGATGAAGGCGGCCGCTGAAAAATTCGGCGTGGACATTATGATTGTCGGCGAAAGTTTTTCGGAGGGCGTCGGAGATTTGGGAAACTATCTGCCCGGCAATCAGCGCACAAATATGCAAGCTTGTCGTGCCCGCGTTGAGGCGAAAATGTTTATCGTCAAGACCGGACAAGTTATCGCGGCGGACGGTAAATACGGCTCGTCCTATGACAATTCGGAGGCCATTGCCGCCAAAAAAGCTCTTGCCTCGGCGGGTGAGCAAATGGGCAATTATTTCGTCGAGCAGATAACCGGCATGTACACCAGCCGTCAGGGCGTCGAAGTCGTCGTTTATGGCGCGGACTTTTCCAAAATTAGTATCGTCCAAAACGGTCTGGGCAACATTCCCCGTGCCAAAAATGTCAACCTGTCGAGCTACGATGGCGGCCGCGCAGTTTTTACCGTCATGTACAGCGGCTCCCCGCAAACTCTCTTCAACGAATTGCAAGCCGTCACGAACGCCAATTTGACTTTGCAATCACTAACTTACAACACCTTGACGATTTACGTCCGCTGAAATTTTTAGGAGAAGATTAGAGAATCATTATTTTTTCATAAGAATTGCTTTCTTCTTATGGACAAGTGGAAAATTTTCGATTAAAATATTGACGAGGAAAATTTTTCACTAATCTTTCATAGGGGGAATCATTTCATGAAGAATAAAATTACTGTTAACAAGTTAAACGAAAAGCTTCACTTCTATCTTATTTCAAACGGCAAACGCTACTACCTGTTTACGCAAGATTTTTCAAAGGGCGTCTATCAATTTTTCAAGAGCGGGCGTTCGGAATCTGAACTGCACAAATATAATCTTTGGAGAAAAAATCCGCGCCTGGACAAGACGATTGAGAAGCTGCCGATGTATATGCGTTACGTTTTGAAAGAGGATAATGCCGCGTGAAATTAATCTATAATAAAAAAACTATCTCCCGTCGATATCGGCGGGAGTTTCTTTTTGTTTTCAGTTTCACCAAGGCTGCGGGGTCATCGGAGTGACGACGCCGAATTTGTAGCCCCAATCGCGCAGGAAGTGAATTATTTCGGGCAGAGCTTTAACGGTCTCGACTTTATCGCTGTTGCTGTGCATGAGGATAATCACGGAGTGTGGCGGATTGTCGCCCAAATATTTCAAGACGTTGTTGACTTGTTGAGAGGCGTTAGGCTTGGAGGGCGTAGCGTCTTCGGTTAAGGCGTTCCAATCGTGCTCGACGTAGCCGCAACTGTCAATCATCGACCAATAATCGCCGTTGAACATGCCGACGCCACCTGGTGCACGAATTATGAATGGGCGGACACCTATAACATTTTTGATAGCGTTATCAGTTTGGATAATCTGTTCCATGAAACTCCACGGGCTTGCATAAATTTGATCGTAGCGGTGATTGTAGCTGTGGTTGCCGATAGCGTGACCTTCGTTGAAAATGCGTTTGAGCACTTCGGGATAAGCTTCAACCATGTTGCCGCAAACATAGAAAGTCGCCTTGACGCCCTCGGCCTTGAGGATGTCCAAAATCTGCGGCGTAACTTTATCGTCGGGGCCGTCGTCGAAAGTCAGATAAACAACGGACTCCTCCTCGTAAGGTTCAAGATATGGCAGGGCATAAGGCAAGCCCTTTTCCTGCCGCTCCCAAAGAATGTATTTGTCATAAACGGGCTTAGTCGGGTCGTCAAGCTGAAGGTTGGACAAATCGTCGTCCGCCAAAATGTAATCCTTGCCGGCTTGAGCGGGTGGGGCAGGTTCTGATTCTTGAGGCTCGTCGGAAGTTTTTTCCGAATCTTGAGGCGTCGCGACTTCTGTCGGAATTTGATTCACGTCGTTGGAAGATTGTTGATTTTGCCCGCAACCGATAAGACTTGTCGTCAACAAAATCAACAGCATTGAATAAAAAATTTTTTTCATACAAAACCCCTTGTCTTATGAAACTTTTGAAACTTGACGCTAACTATAACCTAACCTGAAGTCAGAATCAAGAAAAATTTTTTTTGGCCGCTAAAAGGGTTGACGGAAAAATTAGGGAAATATCCCTTGCAAAACAAATTCGAGGTGATTTGCATGGTCGATAAAAATTTGTTCTTGTATGATTTGGCAGTAGTGGCGATTTTCAAGGACGAGGGTCGCTATCTCAAAGAGTGGCTGGACTATCATTTACTTGCGGGCGTCGAACATTTTTATCTTTACAACAATGACAGCACCGATGATTATAAAGAAGTGCTTGCCCCTTACGTCGAGAAAAATTTGGTTACGCTGACCGATTGGCCGGGCAAGTTGATGATGTATCCCGCTTACAACGACGCCATTGAAAAACACCGTTTCGAGTGCCGATACATGGCGTTCATTGATTTGGACGAGTTTATCTTCCCGAAAAGCAATCGCCCCGTTGTTGAAGTTATCGACGAAATTTTATCGCATGATTCAAATGCGGCGGCGTTGGGAATTAATTGGCAATGCTTCGGCTCCAACGGTCATGAAAAGGCTGATTATTCTCGCGGTGTCTTGGAAATATTCACCCGTCATGCAAAAAGTAATCAGATTTTCCTTGATGAAGACGGAAATAAAATTGGAAGTGTCTTGGTTAAAACCATTGCAAATCCTCGTTGTATTGCACACATTTTAAATCCGCACTTTGATTTTTACGTAGATGGAAAATATACGGTAAACTCTGATGGCGGGCAAATATTATTTGCGATAAACGAGCCGCCTCTTGCAAACAAAATCGTCATTAATCATTACATTGTAAAAAGTCTTGAAGAATTTTTACTTAAACAAAATAAAGGCCGAGCTGATTGTAATTATGTTTTAGAGAATACTTATTTTCACTGCTACGATCGCAACGAGGTTTTTGACGAAGGGATTTTAAAATATCGTGCCGCCCGCGCTGAAAATTTTTCTTTCGAGAGTGACGAACACAGAGCTAATCGCGTAATAAATATTCTTGTCCAAACGCTGACACAACCTTTGCCCGCAGATGATGATAGAGAATTTTTCGTCGATAAGCTGGAAACTTTTTTGACGTGTCGAGCCGTGGCGGAAAAGTTTCAAATAAAAATTGGTGACCGCTCTGCAGAAGAAATCGCGCTTGCTTGGATTTATCGGACGATGATTAAAGCTGATCCGATTAAACGTTCAGAAATTGAAATGTTTTTAAAAGCTTTGCCGGAAATTTTATCGCGACCGTTCCCGATTTGCAAAGAAATTCTTCAGCTGACTCAAGACAATATCATTCCGCGATTCCAAGAACACTTAAAAAATTGCAAAGAAGTGGTGATGATAAATGAATTGCTGACGTATTTTCAATGGCATTATGTTCAAAAATTTTTGCGCTTTATAAAATAATTCGAGGTGATTTGCATGGTCGATAAAAATTTGTTCCTGTATGATTTGGCAGTAGTGGCGATTTTCAAAGACGAGGGTCGTTATCTCAAAGAGTGGCTGGATTATCATTTACTGGCCGGCGTCGAACATTTCTATCTTTACAACAATGACAGCACCGATGATTATGCGGAAGTGCTTGCTCCTTACGTCGAGAAAAATTTGGTTACGCTGACTGATTGGCCGGGCAAGTTGATGATGTATCCCGCTTACAACGACGCCATTAACAAACACCGCTTCGAGTGTCGATATATGGCCTTCATTGATTTGGACGAATTTATTTTCCCGAAAAGCAATCGCCCCGTTGTTGAAGTTATCGACGAAATTTTATCGCGTGATTCAAATGCTGCGGCGTTGGGAATTAATTGGCAATGCTTCGGCTCCAACGGTCATCAAAAGGCTGATTATTCTCGCGGCATTTTGGAAAGATTTACGCGGCGTGCTCCCGATGATTGGCATGTTATTTTATCCGAAGACAGCATGATTGGTAACACAACCATAAAAAGCATTGTAAATCCTCGCGCGGTGGATTGTTGGTGGAGTCCCCATTACGCGTATTATTTTCAAGAGTTATATTCGATAAACTCAAACGGCGTCAAAACTTTATACATCACGAGCTATCCGATTGCCACGGATAAAATTGTCATTAATCATTATTTCACCAAGTCCAAGGAAGAATACGCGCTGAAGAAAATGCCTAAAGGTTCGTGCGTCATGAATAATAATCCTTACAATATGAAAGGATTTTTTGATTACGACCGCAACGAAATTTTTGACGACAGCATTTTAAAATATCGTGCTGCCCGCGCAGAAAATTTTGCTCTCGCGAATGATGCTGAAAAATTTGGCCGCATTGAAAAAACTTTGGTCGAGACGCTGACGCAATATTCGCCGTTCAATGTGCCGGAAGAATTTTTAATCGGGAAGCTGGAAACTTTTTTGACGTGTCGAGCTGTGGCGGAAAAGTTTCAAATAAAAATCGGCGAAAGGTCAGCTGAAGAATTTGCACTGGCTTGGATTTATCGGACGCTTTGCAAAGACGGCGTGTTGACTTATGCCGACTTGCAATTATTTGTTGAGGTTTTGCCCGAAATTTTAGCGCGACCTTTTCCGTTGGCAAAAAAAATTCTTCAGATTTTTTCGTTGAGACTTTTGCCGGCAATGATTGACGCCGCAAAAATTTTCCAGCTGTGGAGAGACTATAAAAATCTTCAAACCTTGCAAAGATTACTAATTTCAATTTAAATAGAAAAGGGAGATGATCCGATGATTGATAAGAAAAACGTCCTGCACAACTCGCAGAACATTTACTACCGCTCAACGGTCGGGGCAGCTGAAGCCGGCTCAAGTATACGGCTCGGAATTACGATTAAAACCGACGCCGTTATCAAGCAAGTTCTCCTGCATACGTGGGAGGAGGGTGCCGGCGAAAAGTGGTCAAATCTTTCCACCCGCGACGGCGAAAAGTCCGAAGAAAAATTTTATTCACTCGTCGTCAAAATGCCCGATAAAGGCGGCCTGCTCTGGTACTATTTCATAATCGTTACCGGCGGCAGAACTTACTACTACGGCAACAATCCCGAACTTTTAGGCGGCGTCGGTGAACTTTATGATCATTTGCCGCCAGCCTTCCAAATTACGGTCTATCAAAAGGGCGCGAAAACTCCCGATTGGTTTAAGCACGCCGTGATGTATCAGATTTTCCCCGACAGATTTTATCGCGACGGCAACGAAATTATCCCTAAGGAAGGCGCGGTTTATCATGCCAGCTGGAGCGATGATCCCGTTTACTTCAAGGACACTGACCGTAACGAAATTGTTGCTTATGACTTTTTCGGTGGGAATCTTCGCGGCATTGAAAAGAAGCTTGACTATCTCAAGGAGCTGGGAATCAGCGCGATTTATTTTAATCCCGTCTTCGAATCGGAGAGCAATCACCATTACGACACCGGCGACTATCACAAGATTGACCCTATCCTCGGCACGAATGAAGACTTCAAACATTTAATCGACGTTGCGAAGTCCAAGGGTATCCGAATCATAATCGACGGCGTTTTCAGTCACACGGGCAGCAACAGCATTTACTTCAACCGCAACGGCAAATATGACAGCGTTGGCGCATTTCAATCGAAGGATTCGCCCTATTACGAATGGTACGACTTCAGAAATTATCCGACGGATTATGACAGCTGGTGGAACTTCCCGACACTCCCCAACGTCCGCGAGACAACTCCGAGCTACATGGATTTTATTATCCGCGACAAAGACAGCGTCCTCAAGCATTGGATGCGCGAAGGTATCAGCGGTTGGCGGCTTGATGTTATTGACGAATTGCCCGCCGAGTTCAGCAGATTATTTTTCGCCGAGCTGAAGAAAATTAATCCCGAAGCCGTCATGATCGGTGAGGTTTGGGAGGACGCGTCGAATAAAATTGCTTACGGCGTTCAACGGCAATATCTTTGCGGCTATGAAATGGATTCGGCGATGAATTATCCGTTGAGGGCGCATATCTTTGATTTTATTTTGGGGCAGATTGACGGTGAACTTTGTATGCGGCGCATGGAGAGTTTGCGCGAAAATTACCCGAAAGAAAATTTCTACGCGATGATGAATTTAATCGCCAGCCATGATATTATGCGCCCCGTCACGATTTTTGGCGAGGCTCCCTACTACGACCAAATGCCCTATTATGAGCAATCGCGGTTCAAGCTTGATGAGGCGGCTGAAAAACTCGGTAAGGCTCGTTTGAAGATGGCGGCTTTGTGGCAGATGACATATCCCGGCGTGCCGTGCATTTATTACGGCGACGAAATCGGCATGCAGGGTTTCAAAGATCCGACGAATCGCAGACCTTATCCTTGGGGCGGCGGCGATCAAGAACTTTTAGCGACGTATAAAAAATTTATCAAACTCCGCAATGAGAAAATGGCTTTGCAGACGGGCGAACTTTTACCGTTGCCGTCGAAAGGTGATATTGTTGCATATGCCCGCGTGATTCGTGACAGCCATGATGTTTTCGGTCATGCGGCGGAAAATGATATTTATCTCGTGGCGTTCAATCGCTCCAAAAATCGCAGCAAGGAAGTTTCCTTCGACGTGAGCGACATTGCCAACGGACTTTTCGTTGACGCTTTTGAACCCGACAATCCGAAGAAAAAATATCCCGTCACTCGCGGACGCGTCACATTTACGATTGCGCCGCTTGAAGGAATTTTATTACACCACGTCCCGCAACAACAAAATTACGACCGCCGCGCAGGAATTATCCTTCACCCGACGAGCCTGCCGTCAAAATACGGTATCGGCGACATGGGCAAAGAGGCGTTTGAATTTGTCGATTATCTTAAATCGGCGGGGCAATCAATCTGGCAAATTCTGCCGCTAAATCCCGTCGGCTACGGTTATTCGCCGTATCAATCGCCGTCAGCATTCGCGGGCAATCCGATGATAATTTCAATCGACGGGCTTATTGCGGACGGGCTGCTCAATGAAGGCGACGTTAAAGTTCCGCTCAAACTCGGCAAGGCAAAATTCGTTGACTTCGAGGCCGTCGACAAGCTCAAAACTACTGCGCTCAAAAAGGCGTTCGAGAACTTCAAAGTTCGGCTGAAGAAAGATTCCGCCCTCAAGAAAGACTTTGAAACTTTCTGCGCGGCGCAAAAATATTGGCTGGAAGATTACGCGTTGTTCGCGGCAATTAAGCAGAAAAATGGCGGCGCGTATTGGATTGAGTGGGATATCAAAATTAAGCAGCGTGATAAAAAAACTCTCGCCACCCTCAAGAAAGAACTTGACGACGAAATTTTATTCACGGAGTTTGAGCAGTTCATCTTTGAGCAGCAGTGGGACAAGCTCCACAAATACGCCCTTGAACGCGGGATTCAAATTATGGGCGACATGCCGATTTTCGTTTCAGCGGACAGTGCGGACGCTTGGGCGAATCAGCAAGAATTCCAGCTTGACGAGGAAGGTCATCCCGAAAAAGTTGCGGGAGTTCCGCCCGATTATTTCAGCGCGACGGGTCAGCTTTGGGGCAATCCTCAATACGATTGGGACGAGATGAAGGCGACTAAGTACAAGTGGTGGAAGTTGCGCTTCAAGCGGATTTATGAGTTGGTCGACATTGTACGCGTTGACCACTTCCGCGCCTTCGAGTCGTATTGGTCGATACCCGGCGACGCTAAGACTGCAATTAACGGCGAGTGGATTAAAGGCCCCGGCTTGAATTTCTTCAAGGAGATTCGCAAGGAAATTGGCGACGCGCAAATTGTTGCCGAGGATTTGGGCATAATCACCGACGCGGTTGACACTCTCCGCGAAGATTGCGGCTTCCCCGGCATGAAGGTTTTGCATTTCGAGTTGCACTTCAACGAGTACGGGCGCATGGGATTTGTCCCGCCGGAAAATTCGATAACTTACACCGGCACGCATGATAACAATACGACGGTCGGTTGGTTTATGGAGGACGTTGACAACGATTCAAAGGCGACGATTGCTGCGCTGATTGGTGCTGATGTTCGCCACCCCGATGACGTTTGCAAGAAGCTGATTGAATTTGCTTACGCGTCGAACTCAAGATTCGCTATCGTTCCCATGCAAGATATTTTGAAACTCGACAGCCGCAATCGCATGAACACTCCCGGCACAGTCGGAACGAATTGGGGCTGGCGGCTCAAGGCAGATTATTTGTCCGAGGCGGAAGCTGATAAGCTCAAGGCTCTGTGCAACAAATATTTAAGGTGAGGAACAAGGAATAAGGAACAAGGGATTTGATTTTAAACTTGTTCCTTGTTCCTTACCACTTGTTCCTTACAACGGAGGTAGTATCATGAAAAAATTTCTAACTAAGCTTGCCGTTGGCTTAGCAGCTTTGTCGCTGGTGAATGTTGACGCCGAAGCTTGTACGATTATGCTTGTGACTAAGGGCGCGTCGGCGGACGGCAATGTTTTCGTTTCGCATTGTGACGACGGATTTGACAACGACCCTAATACCGTCTTTGTGCCCGCGAAAAATCACAAGAAGGGAAGTCTTCGCCCCGTTTATACCGGTGCCGCCAATACAAAGGCGATTGGTCATATCCCCGAAGTTGAGCACACTTACGCTTATATCGACGCTGATTATCCCGCCATGAACGAACACGGCTTGATGCTTGCCGAATGTACCGACTTATGCGCCAGGCTACCGGAAATTCCCTATAAAGAAGGCGGCGGAATTTTTTATGCGTCTGAACTTGGGCGCGTGGCTATGGAACGTTGCAAAACTGCGCGGGAAGCAATTAAGCTTATGGGCAAGCTTGTCGACGAGTACGGGATTTACGGCAAGGCAAAGTCAATGTTTGTTGCCGATAAGAACGAGGGCTGGCTTTTTGAAATGCAACCGACGCCTTCCGGCAAGGGCGGCTTATGGATTGCCGAAAAGATTCCTGACGGGCATTTTTCCATTGCCGCTAATCAGCTTAGAATTCACGCCATAAGAGAGGGCGACCCGAATCAAATTTTCAATCCGAAATTGCCGCAGATGTTGGAGGAACTCGGTTGGACAGCTTATGACAAGCAGGGAAATTTGGATTGGGTAAAATCTCTGCAAGCCGAAGAAATTGCCCATCCGTATTATTCAATGCGGCGCGTGTGGCGTGGACTGGATACCGTTGCGCCGTCGCTTAAACTTTCACCCACAGTCAGCGGCTGGGACTCTGATTATTATCCGCTTAGCGTTAAGCCCGATAAAAAGTTGGCGATAACCGACATTATGAGCTTGTACCGCGATTATTATCAAGGCACCGAATTTGACATGACGACGAAAAACACTGCGGGCGGGCACGGTTCGCCGTATGATTACACAGAAAATAGTGAGCGGGCGATTCTTACGGCGGATACGCGTTACGCATACATTGCGCAAGTCAATGACAAGTTGCCCGCGCCGATTTTTTGGCTCTCGACGAATACGGCTCTTGAAAATCCTTTCGTGCCGTTCACCGTTGCGAAAATGCCCGCCGCTTACAATTTTGCGCTCAAAAATAAATACGATGATTCCAAAATGTTTTGGGCGTCCAATCAAGTCACGGCTTTAAGTCGCAGCTATTGGAATTCTTTAGGCGGCACGGTTAGCAATGCGGTTAATCAATCCGAAAAAAATTCGCTTGAGCTGGTCAAGTCGTCGCGTAATCTGTCGAAGGAAAAATTTGCCGCGAAGTTGAATCAAAATGCGCTTAAAATCTTTGATGATTGGAAAAATCTTTACACAAAACTTTTGATTGAATATAACGGCGGCGCGGGCGTCAAATATGACGAACAGTATTTGCCCGAAGCTCTGACGAAGTATTAATTTTAAACTTTAGAAGGTTATGCTATGGCTGTTGGAAAAACTTTTGTCGTTGAAAAAGTTTGTCCCATATGTGAGAAAAAATTTCGAGTGGTCAAGACGCGTTCGAGGATTATGGTTGTGAAACGCGACGATGACGCTTGCATTCACTACGCCGACTTCAACCCCTACTACTACACGATTTGGGTCTGTGAACATTGCGGTTTTGCGGCGGACGAAAAAACTTTTACTACGAAAATGCCCGACCGTCACTTGGTGATTTTGCGAGCCGTTCTCCTCACGAAAAATATCAAAATTCCGTTCACGGAGGAACGCACGCTTGGCAATGCTTCGACGGCCTTTCGCCTGGCACTGAAATTTTTGGATTTGATTCACGGCAAGTCATCGAAGAAGGCGAAATATGCTCATCAGTTGGCGTGGATTTATCGTGAAGCGGGCGATTGGGATCAGGAAAAAGAATTTCTCACTAAGGCGGCGGAGAATTACGAAGATGCTTTGATGCGCGAAAGTTTTCCGATAGGCGAGCTGACTGATAATGCCGTGATGTATCTTGTGGCGGCAATTTGTCACAGAATCGGCGACGATAAAAAGGCTACAACGTATCTTTCGCGGCTGATAAGTGATAAGGGCGTTCGGGAGCGTGAACCCCGAATTCATGACAAGGCGCGTGATTTATGGGGAGATATGCGTGCCGGTCGAAAAAAATAGCAGAAAGTGGTTAGTGTTAGTGATTAGAAAATTTTTATTGCGTGGCGTCGCATGTGTCCTGTTGAGCTTGATGATTTTAATCACGGGCGCGCAGGGTTATGCGGCGAAGAAAAAAGTTGTTCCGGAAAAAATTTTGTACATACCGCATGACAGCAGACCGATTGTCAACGGACAGACAATTGAGGTTTTGGAAAAGGCCGGGATTCAAATAATTTCGCCGCCCGAAGAACTTTTAGGCAATCGTGAAAATGTTGGCGACCCGGATTTACTTTGGGATTGGCTCAACAAAAATGCCAAAAAAGATTTAACCGCGGCAGTCATTTCGGCGGACTCGTTACTTTATGGCAGTCTCGTAGGTTCCCGCAAGCATGATTATGACGGCGATGAAGTTTTAGCGCGGGCTGATTTGTTTACGGAGTTTCGCAGGAAGCATAAAAAATTGCCACTGTATGTTTTCGGCTCAATCATGCGCACGCCGCGTACCGGTTTGGCGTCGGGATATGAGGAGCCGGATTATTATCGTTATTACGGCACGAATATTTTTCGGCTGACGGAACTCATGGACAAGCAGGAGTTGGAAGGCTTGACGCCGCGTGAAATTAAGGAGTTCAATTTTCTGCAGCGGCTGATTCCTACGAAGGCGATTGAAGATTGGATGGGGCGTCGAGAGAAAAATTTTGCCGCGAACAAAAAATTAATCGACTACACAAAAAATAACACGTTCGATTATCTTTTGCTCGGTCGAGATGATAACGCGCCGTTTTCACAGACGCACAATGAAGGCCGCAAGCTTTTGGAGTACGGCAGGAAAATCGGCAGCAAAAAATATTTGACGACGGCGGGCATTGATGAATTCGGGCTGTTACTTTTGGCGCGGGCAGTCAATGAGCGGGCTAAAACTTCGCCGAAAATTTTTGTCAAGTACAACTGGGGACGCGGTGCACAGACAATCCCTTCCTACTCCGATGAGCCGATTGACGATTCAATTCGTGCGGCGATTGGTGTAGCGGGAGCAACTGTGGTTGACGACGAGAGCAGCGCGGATTTTATACTTGCAGTCAACACGAATCCTGACGGCGAGACTTTCGAGGCGGACAATCCGATTAATAACGGCAACCTTCGCGAGGGCACGAAATATTTTGTCGACACCGTGCAAGATTATATCGATGAGGGGCGCAAAGTTATCGTAGCCGACATCGCCTTTGCAAATGGTTCGGATAACGCGTTAATGGAGCAGCTCAAGCAGCGCGATATTCTGTTCAAGTTGCAGGCTTATGCGGGCTGGAATACTCCGACTAATGCCAGCGGCTTTGCATTGAGTGAGGGAATTTTGACGACGCGCATGAAGGACAATTCCGTTGACGAATTACTTTTGCGCCGATATCTTGACGACTGGGCTTATCAGGCGAATATTCGACAAATTGGCGCGGCTCAACTCAACTGGCTTGCCGGAGACGGTCGCTACGAAGTTTTGGACGGCAAGCGTGATGAGACTGCGGAGACTTGCGCGTTATTGTTGGAGAGTTTTGCGCAGAGGAATTTGCCGAACTTCAAGGGCAATGATAATATTCGTGTGCGTTTCCCGTGGAACAGAATGTTTGAAGCTGAAATTTCTTTCGGCGAATTTTAGCTGCTAGCTGTTAGCTTCTAGCTGTTAGCTGTTAGGAGATGTTTTAATGAAAGAATTAATGTTGGGCAACAAAGCACTTGCTCGCGGATTGTGGGAGGCGGGCGTAAAATTCGTGTCGAGCTATCCGGGCACGCCTTCGACTGAAATAACTGAGGAGGCTGTCAAATTCGACGATATCTATTGCGAATGGGCACCTAATGAAAAGGTCGCGATGGAGTCGGCATTTGGAGCGTCGTTGGCAGGTCGAAGGGCTTTTTGCGGACAAAAACACGTCGGCTTGAACGTCGCGGCAGATCCATTGTTCACGTTGAGTTATACGGGCGTCAATGCGGGATTGGTAGCAGTGGTGGCGGACGATGCGGGGATGCATTCTTCGCAAAATGAGCAGGACAGCCGCCATTACGCAATCGCCGCAAAAGTTCCGATGCTTGAACCGAGTGATTCCGCGGAGGCTTTGAACTTCGCCAAACTCGCCTACGAAATTTCCGAACAGTTCGATACGCCCGTGCTGATAAAAATGTGCACGCGGGTTGCACACAGTCAATCGGTCGTCGAAACTTCGGAGCGCGTCGAATATTCCAGACCTTACGAAAAAAATATTGCAAAGTACGTGATGATGCCGGGCAATGCAAAACGTCGGCACCCGATAGTTGAGGAGCGGACGCGCAAGCTGATTGAATATGCGGAGACGACGCCGATAAATCGCGTGGAGTTCACGACTGACGAGCTGGGAATAATCACGTCGTCGACGAGCTATCAATACGTCAAGGAAGTTTTCGGGGAAAGTGCAAGCGTCCTCAAACTCGGCATGATAAATCCTCTGCCCGTGGAGCTGATAAAAAATTTTGCGGCGAAAGTCAAGCGGCTGGTCGTGGTTGAGGAACTTGACGCGATAATTGAAACTCATGTAAAATCACTTGGCTTGAAGGTCGAAGGTTCGGAGCTTTTGCCGCGAATCGACGAGTTCAGTCAAAATTTAATCGCGGAGGCGTTTGGAAAATCAATTCCTAATTCCTCATTCCTAATTTCTAATTTACCCGCAAGGCCGCCCGTCATGTGTGCAGGCTGTCCTCATCGCGGATTATTCTACTCACTCAAGAAACGCAAATGTACAGTCTTGGGCGATATCGGCTGTTACACTCTCGGAGCAGTGCCGCCGCTGTCGACGATTGAATTGACGCTTTGCATGGGCGCGAGTATCGGGGCGACGCATGGTTTTAATAAAATGCTAGGCAGTCAAAGTGAGGGCAAGACCGTTGCGGTTATCGGCGACTCGACTTTCATGCATTCGGGCATGACGGGTTTGGCTAATGTCGCTTACAATCAATCCAACTCGACCGTGATAATTTTGGACAACTCGATAACGGGCATGACCGGCCATCAACAAAATCCGTCGACCGGTTTGAATATCAAGGGCGATCCTGCCGGCAAGATTGATTTGGAGGCGTTGTGCAAGGCGATGGGGATTAATCGCGTGCGCGTCGTCGACCCGTACAATCTCAAGGAGTGCGACGCCGTCATTAAGGAAGAACTTGCCGCGGCTGAACCGAGCGTTATCATTTCGCGGAGACCTTGCGCCCTGCTTAAGACTGTCAAGCATAAACCGCCCCTTCACGTCGACGCGGATAAATGTATCGGTTGCAAATCTTGCATGAAGATTGGCTGTCCGGCAATCAGCATGAAGGATGGCAAGGCGGTTGTCGATCAAACTCAATGCGTCGGCTGTGGAGTTTGCAGTCAGCTTTGTCCGAAGAAAGCGTTTGCGGTTTAGAATCAGGTAAAAACTTAAGGAGGATTTTTTATGAATCAACGAGGCTTCGCGACGCTGGAAGTCATCTTGATGGTTACGGTTATCGCAATTCTTGCGTCGATTGCCGTACCACGCTTCTCTTCTATCACGACTTCTGCCAATACCGCAAGAGTTCAATCGGATTTATCGACTTTGGACACGGCGGCTGCGATATACGCTATGGACAAGGGAACGGAAACCGATCCATTGGAAATTAAAACTCACTTGAAACCATATCTTCAAGACGCCGAAAACATTAAGCCACCGCTCGGTGATGTTTATCTTGATTCTTCCACAGATGCTACGAATGGCAAACTGACAATTACTGATTCAATGGATTATGTAGTGTCAAAAGACAGTAACGGCGATTATCGAGCAACTCTTAAAGGTCACACGGCGGGCGAATTCAAACAGAGTACGTAATCTTCAAATCCGAATCCCTAAGGATAATTGAAGCCGTCAAGTTAGTTAGGAGTTAAAAACCCTATTCCCTAGTTCTAGTCCCCCATTGACAGCGAAAATCAAATGTGATAAGTTTGCTAAAAATTCTCGAAAGCGAGGTATAAGAATGCGCAGAATGTTATTTACTTCCGAATCAGTGACTGAAGGTCATCCCGATAAGGTCGCGGACAGAATTTCTGACAGTATCTTGGACGCCATATTGGAGAAAGACCCGTTTGGACGCGTCGCATGTGAAACGCTGGTAACTACCGGTCAAGTCCACGTCGTAGGAGAAATTTCCACAACCTGCTACGTCGACATTGCCAAAATTATTCGCGGCGCAATTCGTGATATCGGCTACACCAATTCCAATTACGGCTTCGACGCTGATACCGTCGGAGTTTTGATTTCTCTTGATGAACAATCGCCCGATATTGCTCAAGGCGTCAACAAGGCGATTGAGGCTCGTGAAGGTGATATGGCACTTGAAGACGCTATCGGCGCGGGTGATCAGGGCATGATGTTCGGTTACGCAACGAATGAAACGCCCGAATTTATGCCGCTGCCCATTTCCCTTGCACATAAATTAGCCCGTCGACTGGCCGAGGTTCGTAAAGTCACGCATGAGGTTGACTATCTGCGCCCCGACGGTAAAACGCAAGTCACTATCGCCTATGAAGGTCGCAAGCCCGTCTATGTCGATACCGTCGTTATTTCCACGCAACACAATCCCGACGTTGCACTTGAGCAGATTAAGCGTGATATGATTGAATACGTCATTAAACCCGTCGTGCCCGCTGAATTGCTGACTGCCGAGACTAAATTTTTCGTCAATCCCACGGGCAAATTCGTTATCGGCGGCCCTCAAGGTGACAGCGGCTTGACCGGCAGAAAAATTATCGTCGACACTTACGGCGGTTGGGCGAGGCATGGTGGCGGGGCTTTCAGCGGTAAAGACCCCACGAAGGTTGACCGCTCCGCAAGTTATGCTGCCCGCTACGTCGCCAAAAATATCGTTGCGGCGGGTTTGGCTGATGAATGCGAAATTCAGCTTGCATACGCTATCGGCGTGGCAAATCCCGTCAGCGTTCGTGTTGACAGTTTCGGCACCGCTAAGGTTGATGAGGCTGTGATTGAGAAAATCGTTAAGGAGAATTTTGACTTGCGCCCCGCGGGGATAATTAAAATGCTGGACTTGCGCCGACCGATTTATAAGGATACTTCTGCTTACGGGCATTTTGGCAGGACTGACGTTGAGTTTCCTTGGGAAGGAATTAGGGAATTAGGTTATTAGGAATGAGGAATTACGCATTGCGCATTACGCATTACGCATTAATCATTGCAGGGGCGTTGGTGACGGTTGCTATACTGGTGATTATGCCGTCCGCCAACGCCGCTATCTATCAACAGGGCGTCGTTTACGTCATTTACGAAGAGAATATCATCAAGGATAAAGCCGACGTGAATTCTAACGCCGTGCCCGATATCGTCGAGGATATTGCCACGCAGGTCAACGCCGTCCGCGAAGTCTACAAGGACGTTTTCCACTATCCCGACCCGCTTAACTCCGAACGCTTCCCAAATGTCACATCGATTGAAATTGATATTGCCGACCGCTCCGCCATGAAAGTTGCCGGCAGTGCCTTTTCCAGTGTGCGCAAGAAGTCTAAGCATGACCCTAATCAGCGGGCTTTACATATCAAACTTGCCAACACCGTCAATCCGCATAAAAATCCCACTCCCGCACATGAATATTTTCATCTCGTCCAATACGGCGCGACTTATTTCGGCAACAGCTGGTATCTGGAGGGCATGGCTCGTTGGTCAGAGGATTCAGTTTCCGCCATTAAATCTTATCCCGACGGTAAAAATTTCGCGCAAAAGTTCGACAATAAACCCGCTCAAGATGAACTCTTCAAGGAGAAATATGACGCGGCGAAATCCTTCTGGTATCCTTTGGCGGTCAGCAGGAATGATAGGGCGACTATCCCCGACAGTTTGATTAATAAATATCGCTACGTGGACGGCTCGGCGGTCTTCCATGACAATATTTTTTATGGGGCGGACGTGATGCGCGAAGTTCTTAAGGCTATGAAGTCGAAGGAAGAACTTGCCGTCGCGCAGTTTGAGGGAGATAAGAAGTGGACTAAGGAGCGGCGTCGCCATGAGCGCAATAACGTGATTATTTTGGAGTGCGCCCTATCAGTTAGGAACTAGGAACTAGGAACTAGGAGTTAGGAGTTAAATTCCTAATTCCTAATTCCTAATTTTTTTTGGAGGTGAAGTGTTGGACAGATACAGACTCATAATCGACGACGAGAAAAATTTTTTCGACCTGTTCGCGGAGACGAATTTAGATTTTAGCGGTTGCGCATTGCACGAGGTTATCATCACGCCCGCGGAAAATCTCTGGGAAATTTTCATTATCACGGAAAAAAATTTCGACGAACAAATTTTTCGAGCTGCTGAAAATTTTTTGCACGAACGCTATCACGCTGAAGTTGAAATTCGCGGCAAATCGACTGTCGGCAACGAACCTGTTGCAAGGAGCAAGGAACCTGTTGTAAGGAATAATGGTAATGGGTCGCGCGGAAAATTTTTGGAGCCGGTCGCAATCAGTAGCATTAATGAAAACAGCGGGGCGGTTACGATTGTCGGTGAAGTCGGTGCGGGCGATAGAAACGGCGTCAATCTTCGCGAATTCAAAACCGGGACAATCTGCGTTTCATTTTGCGTCACGGACGAAACTGACGGCATTACCTGCAAAAAATTTTTCAAGACTGACAAGAAATCTAACGCTCAACCTTTCGCCGACCAACTTGAAGCGGGTATGCTCGTTAAAATCGCCGCCAATGCAAAATACGACGACTACCTCAAGGAAACTGTCCTGTTCGTCAACGCGTTGGAGATTTTGGAAAAAAAATCTGCCCGTCAAGACACTGCCGAAATTAAACGCGTCGAACTTCACGTCCACACGCAGATGAGTGCAATGGATGCAATTATCCCTGTCGAAAAATTGATTCAGACTGCCGCCGATTGGAATTGGCCGGCCGTCGCAATCACTGACCACGGAGTTATTCAAGCCTTCCCCAACGCCGCTCAAACTGCCGAAAAACTTGCCAAGTCCGGCAAAAAAATCAAAATTATTTACGGCATGGAAGGTTATTTGGTCGGCGATGATTGGAAGCAAAAATTTGCTAATCACGTCATCATTCTCGCCAAAAACAAACGCGGCCTTGAAAATCTTTACAAGCTCATTTCAATCAGCCAAATTAAGTTCATGCATTATCGTCCGCGTATTCCGAAAACTTTGCTAAGTGAACTTCGCGACGGTTTGATTATCGGTTCGGCATGTGAGGCGGGCGAATTGATTCGGGCAATCGTCGCGGGCAAAGATGATTCGGAGCTTGAGACTATCGCGAATTTTTATGACTACTTGGAGATTCAGCCGATTCACAACAATGATTTTCTCGTCCGCAGCGAAGACTTCCCGAACATCAAGAGCGATGATGATTTGCGCAACATTAATCGAAAAGTCGTCGCGTTGGCAAAAAAATTGGGCAAGCCGATTGTCGCCACGACCGATGCCCATTTCCTCAACCCCGAAGATAAAATTTGTCGCGCTGTACTTATGCACAGTAAAGGTTATTCCGACGCTGACTTGCAACCGCCGCTTTACCTGCGCACGACCGACGAAATGTTTGCGGAGTTTGATTATCTCGACGAGGCGACGGCTCATGAAGCAATAGTCACCAATCCGAACAAAATTGCCGAAGCTGTGGAATTTTTGAAGCCGATACCCGACGGACTTTACTCGCCGCAAGTGCCCGGAGCTGAAGAGGAGATTCGCGAAATTTCCTACTCCAAAGCGAAAAAACTTTACGGGGAAAATTTGCCGGCATTGGTTGAAGAGCGTCTCGAACAGGAGCTTAAGCCGATTATCGGTCACGGTTTCGCGGGACTGTACATGATTGCTCAACGGCTCGTCAAAAAATCCAACGACGACGGCTATATTGTCGGATCGCGCGGCAGTGTCGGTTCATCATTCGTCGCCACGCTGATTGGAATCACTGAAGTTAATCCTCTGCCGCCGCATTATCGTTGCTCGAAGTGTCAATACAGCAAATTTTTCACCAAGGGCGAAGTCGGCTGCGGCTACGATCTCCAAAATAAAAATTGTCCCGTCTGCGGACACCCGCTCATCAAAGATGGTCATGATATTCCCTTCGCAGTGTTTTTAGGTTTTGACGGCGATAAAGTCCCCGATATCGATTTGAATTTTTCGGGCGAATATCAATCGACGGCGCACAAATATACGGAAGTTCTTTTCGGCAAGCACAATGTCTATCGCGCGGGCACAATTTCAACCGTCGCCGATAAAACTTCTTTCGGGCTGGTGAAAAAATATTTCGCCGAACGCAATCAGAAAAAGCATGATTCGTTTATCGCAAAAATCGCGGCGGGTTGTATGGGTGTAAAGCGCACGACCGGTCAACATCCTGCGGGAATTATGGTTGTGCCGCGTGACATGGACATTCATTATTTCACGCCGATTCAATATCCCGCCGACAATAAAGACGCCACCACTACGACGACGCATTTTGATTATCACTCGATAAGCTCGCGGCTCGTCAAGCTCGATATTTTGGGGCATGTTGATCCGACGATGATTCGCATGTTGGAAAATTTAACTCACCGCGACCTGAAAACTATTCCGCTCGACGATAAGCCAACGTTATCTTTGTTCAGCTCAACGGTCGCACTCGGCGTTACAGCCGGACAACTCGGCACGAAGTCGGGAACTTACGGTTTGCCCGAATTCCGAACGAGTTTTACGCGGCAGATGATTGACGATACTAATCCCGATTGCTTCAGCGACCTCGTAAGAATTTCGGGATTTTCTCACGGCACGGACGTTTGGTTGGGAAATGCGCAGGATTTGATTCGTCAAGGCACTTGCACGCTGAAAAATGCAATTTCCGCCCGCGATGATATTATGATGTACTTGATTCATCACGGCGTTGACGCGCTCAAGTCGTTCAAGACTATGGAGAGTGTCCGCAAGGGCAAGGGCATTAAACCTGATGTTGTCGAAGATCTCAAAGCTCACGGCGTGGAGGATTGGTACATTGACAGCTGCCAAAAGATTAAATATCTTTTCCCGCGCGCACACGCCACCGCTTATGTCATGATGGCCTATCGAATTGCCTGGTGCAAAGTGCATTATCCGCTGGCTTATTACGCGGCGTATTTTTCCAAGCGCGCAACGGAATTTGACGCAAACGAGGTTATCAAGGGCAAGAAACATATCAAGCAGAAGTTGGAAGAGTTGGAGAATTTGGCGGACGAACGCAAGCTTGACGTTAAGGAGAGCGATTGCCTCGCTGATTATCAGGTTGTTTATGAATATCTTCTGCGCGGCTATGATTTTGAGCGGGTGAATCTTTACGAGTCTGAAGCGGAAGATTTTATCATCAAGAAAAATTCTCTGCTCATGTCGTTAGGCTCATTGGTTGGCGTGAGTGAGGCGGCGGCAAAAAATATCGTCGAGGCTCGTAATGGCGGGAAATTTATTTCAATCGACGATCTCAAAAATCGCGCAGGACTTACCAAAACCGTCATCGACGCCCTAAAAAATCACGGTTGCTTGAAGGGCATGCAAGAGACTAATCAAATGAGTTTGTTTTAGGGGCGGGCTTAGCTTCTAGCTGTTAGCTGAGTAGAATTCTAGAAGCTCTCCCGCTAGCCGCTAACAGCTAACCCCGCGCGAAGTTGACCGCAGGCGGCGTTGACATCAGCTCCCATTTCCTTGCGGACAGTCGCGCCAATGCCGTGCGTGTTCAGGAAGTGGAAAAATTTTTTGACGGCAGCATTCGTCGGCGGATTGAAACTCCTTTCGATAACGGGATTGAACGGAATCAAATTCACGTTGGCAAGCTGACCGCTCAAAATTTTTGCAAGACGGCGGGCATGTTCTTCAGTGTCGTTGACGCCGCCAATCAAAATGTATTCGTAGGTGACGCGCCGCCCCGTGACTTGAGCATAATCATTTCCCGCGTCGAGCAAACTTTTCAGACTGAACGCGGAATTAATCGGCATGATTGCAGAGCGGAGTTTATCATCAGGCGCGTGCAGTGAAATCGACAGCGTGACGGGAATTTTCTCGTCGCGTAATTTTTTTATCGCGGGGACAATGCCGCAAGTTGAAATTGTAATTTTGCGGTAACTCATGCCCAGGCAATAATCTTCGTGCAAAAGTCGCAGCATTTTAATCAGCGCGTCATAATTCATCAGCGGTTCACCCGTACCCATGATGACGATCGAATCAAGCTTTTGACCTTCGCCGCGCAAAATTTCTTCCGCGAAAAAAATTTCACCGAGCATTTCAGCCGCCGTCAAATTTCTCTCCAAACCTTTAAGCGTCGACGCACAAAACTTGCAACCCATTTGACAGCCGACTTGACTTGAAATGCAAACGCTGTTGCCGTAATCATGCCGCATTAAAACAATTTCAACCGCCGCGCCGTCAGACATGCCGAGTAAAAATTTCGTCGTCAAACCGTCGCGAGAATCCAAACGCTTCAAAACATCAGCGATTTTAATTTCATAGCGCGTCGAGAATTCAGCCCGCAAATTTTTTGGCAGGTCGTTCATCTCGTCGAAAGTTTTCATGCCGTGCTTGTAAATGTGCGCGGCAATTTGTTTTGCGCGGAACTTCGGGAGCGGTGCAAGTTCCCGTTCAAGTTCGGCGAGCGTCAATCCAAATAAATTTTTCAATCGTTCAGCCTCCTTTGAAAAGATTATCACACTGCCCGCGCCGAAATGCAAGCCGACTTCTACAGGAAAAAATTTTTTTATGTCGAAGGTTAGCGGCGTGATAAATGATTAGGAGGAAAAAAATTTGGATACTTTTGAAATGGAACTCGGCGGCAGAAAATTAATCGTCGAGCATGGCAAGATGGCTAAGCAAGCGAATGGCGCAGTTCTCGTGCGCTACGGTGACACTGCGGTTTTGGTCGCGGCAACAATGTCCGCTGAACCTCGTGAGGGCGTCGACTTTTTCCCGCTGACTGTCGACTACGAAGAAAAAATGTATTCGGCAGGCAAAATCCCCGGCGGATTCATCAAGCGTGAAGGTCGTCCTCAAACCAGCGCAATCCTCAAGAGCCGTCTGATTGACAGGCCGATTCGTCCGTTATTCCCCGAAGGCTTCCGCAATGACGTACAGATTATCGCGACGGTTATTTGCTTCGACGAGGACAATGCTCCCGAAATTGCCGGCATGATTGGTGCGAGCTGCGCGCTGTGTGTAAGTGATATTCCCTTCGCGGGGCCGATTGCCGGAGTTCATGTCGGACGCATCGACGGCGAATTTATCATCAATCCGACGAAAGATCAGCTTGACGTTTCCGAAATGGATTTAATCGTCGCCGGCTCAAAAGATGCCGTCATGATGGTTGAGGCGGGCGTTAAGGAATTGCCCGAAGAGGTCGTACTTGAGGCGATTTTGTTCGGCCACGAGGAGATAAAAAAAATTGTCGCCTTCCAAGAAAATATAACGGCGGCTGTCGGCAAGGAGAAAAAAGACGTTACACTTTTCCACCCCGACGAAGAAATTGACGCGGCAGTTCGTGAGATGGCCACGGCTAAAATTGATGAGGTCGTTCGCAACCCCGATAAGCTTGCGCGTGAGGCGGCACTTGACGAGGTTAAAGCGGAGATCGTCGAAAAGCTGTTGGAAAAATTTCCCGTCGAAGATTATCCGAACGTCGAAAAGGATATTGGCGCGGTCTTCTACAAGGTTGAAAAAGAAGTCGTCCGCAAAATGATTACGCATGAAAAAATTCGTCCCGACGGTCGTGAGCTTGAAGAAGTTCGCCCCATTTCCTGTGAAGTCGGACTTTTCGCCAGGACGCATGGTTCAGGACTTTTCACGCGCGGTCAAACTCAAGTCTTGACGTTGACGACTTTGGGCGCAATCGGTGACGAACAGATTATTGACGGGCTTGAACCCGAATATACGAAGCATTACATTCACCATTACAATTTCCCCGGCTACAGCGTCGGTGAGGCACGTCCTGCACGCAGTCCCGGCCGTCGTGAAATCGGTCACGGCGCATTGGCTGAACGCGCTTTAATTCCCGTCATACCTTCGACGGAAGATTTCCCTTACACGATTCGTTTAGTCTCCGAAGTTTTGGAAAGCAACGGCTCAAGCTCAATGGGCAGTGTTTGCGGCAGTACGTTAAGCCTCATGCAAGCCGGCGTTCCGATTAAACGTCCAGTCAGCGGCGTGGCAATGGGCTTGGTTAAGGATGGCGACGCTCATACGATTTTGACGGATATTCAAGGCATGGAAGACGCGCTCGGCGATATGGACTTCAAAGTTGCGGGTACGACTGAAGGTGTCACGGCAATTCAAATGGATATCAAAGTTGCGGGCATTTCGCGTGAAATTTTGAGTGATGCTCTTGCTCAAGCTAAACGCGGCAGAAGTTTCATTCTCGGCAAGATGCTTGAAGTCATCAGCGAACCTGCGTCCGACTTGTCACCGTATGCTCCGCGAGTCCGCACGCTTAAAATTGCCGTCGACAAAATCCGCGAAGTTATCGGCACGGGCGGCAAGATTATCAACCGCATTATCGAGGAGACGGGCGTTGACATTGACATTAACGACGACGGGCAAGTTTTCGTCACGAGCAAAAATGTTGAGGGCATTGACCGCGCCGTTGAGATTATTGAGCAGATTGTTCACGACGTGACGATTGGCGAAGTTTACGAAGGAACCGTTACGCGAATCATTCCGACGGGCGCATTTGTAGAAATTTCTTTCGGCAAGGAGGCAATGTGCCACATCTCCCAACTTTCAGACAAGCGCATTCCGACTGTCGAAGACGCCGTTAAAGTTGGCGATAAACTCACAGTCAAGATAACCGAAATTGACGAGAAGGGCAGAATTAACGCCAGCCATCGTGCATTGCTTGAAGGTGATTCGCCCAAGCCGCGCAATTTTGACAGACAGCCGAGAAATTTTGACAGGCCGCAAGGTAATGACAGGTCGCGGAGCAATGACAGATATTCGCGCAATGATGATCGTTCACGTGGCGGTAATGATCGTTCACGCAGCAATGATCGTCCTCGCAATGAAAGACGCGGTGAGTCGCGGACAATTAAAGACCTTAGGGACTTGAAAAATGCTCGTGACGGTCGCCGCAGACGTGACAGGTAGTTTAGCTGATAGCTGTTAGCGGCTAGCTGTTAGAATTCTAAAAGCTGGCAACTAGAAGCTAGTAGCTAGAAGCTAGAAGCTAAAAATCGACCGAAGGGAGATTTTCAAATGGCAACGGCAGACAGATTCAAGGAAGTAGTCGAAAGCGGAATAATCATGGACGCCGACGACATGGAGGCACCGCTCTCCCCGCAGATGAAGTACGATTTAATGGCGGCGATTAACTCGATAGAACAGCTCGAAAGTTTGATAGCCGAAATCGCAAATCGCAAGCAGTATCGCGCAAAGCTTAAGGCGGAACTTTTGAAGAGCTGTTGCCAGTCGCTCAAAAAACTTGCCGAAGATGAAAAAAATTTCACCATGAAAAAAATCGACGCGGCAATTAAAATGCTTACGGATTGTCGCTACGAAATTACCAAAATCGACAGCGCGGAACGTGAAACTGAAAAACTCTCGAAGCTGGTTCGCAAAGGCGTCAGCGCGTGAATTCAGTTAGGAACTAGGAACTAGGAACTAGGAACTAGTTTCTAATCCCTGTTCCCTACGGAGGAAATTTTATGTTCAGAGAAATGCGGCGCAGTAAACAAATTTTGTCGCGAGAGGCGGCCGAAAAAATTTTGCGTGAAGGTGAATTCGGAGTTCTGGCACTTTCCGGCGATGACGGCTACTCTTACGCCGTGCCGATTAATTACGCTGTCGAAGGCAACAAAATTTATTTCCACAGCGCGAAAATCGGCCACAAGATTGACGCGATTAACCGCAACGATAAAGTTTCATTTTGCGTCGTCGATAAACACGAAGTTGTTGCCGAAGAGTTCACGACGTATTTTTCAAGCGCGATTGCCTTCGGAAGAATCAGGATTGTTGATGATAACAACGACCCCGATAAATTGCGCGGGCTTGAACTTCTCGCCGATAAATATTCTTCGACGGCAAGCCCCGTTCGTCGTGAAAAAGAATTATCCAGATTGAGCGCGTTGGTTGTCCCCGTCATGACGATTGAACATTTGACGGGCAAGGCAGCTCGTGAACTCGTCAAGCGCGGAGAATTTTCTTGAGGAGGAATCATGGCGAAAAATTTTTTAACGTACAACATGGAAGTCAACGGATTGTGGCAGGAAGTCAAATTCAGTGAGGCGGCAGTCGAAGAAATTTTTATGCCGTTCCTGCACGAACTGACGGATTTAAAAATGACGATGGACAGAAAAGTTATCGCGTATCTTGTCGCGCCGCCCGGTGCAGGTAAATCGACGCTGGCAAAATTTTTGGAGCAACTTAGCCGCGAACGTTCCAAAGAAGTCGAACCGATTCGGGCATTGGGCATTGACGGCTATCACTTCACGGCGGCTTATATGAACGTCAAAAAAATTGAGCGTGACGGCGAAGAAATTTTGATGCGCGATATCAAAGGTGCGCCGGAAACTTTTGACGTTGATTTACTCGTTGAAAAAATTCGTGAGGCTCGGCAGGAGGGTACCAACTGGAATATTTACGACCGCAAGATTCATGACGTGTTACCGGATTATTGGAGCGTTGAGGACGATATTATTTTGCTGGAGGGCAATTATCTTCTGCTCAAGGAAAAGGGTTGGACGAATGTTCGCGTATTGGCGGATTATTCCGTGTTCATTGACGCGGAACCAAATTTTTTGCGCGAACGGCTCATCAATCGTAAAGTCATGGGCGGCAAGTCTCGTGAGGAGGCGGAAAGATTTTTCGACTTCAGCGACAGCAAAAACATTGAGCGCGTCCTGAAAAATTCTGCACAGGCTGACGAGACTTGGAAGCTTTTATCGGACGGTGACTTCGTGAGGCAATGAAATTAAAAGCTCATGCAAATAACGTTGCTCTGCCGCATACGATTTTCAGTCTGCCGTTCGCATTGGCAAGTTCATTCATGGCGACGAACGGTCACCCCGATTTTTGGACAGTCATTTTAATTTTGCTGGCGATAACTTCAGCGCGTTGGGCGGCAATCGCAATCGACAACATCGCCGATTTAAAATACGACAAACTCCAACCGCGGCTATCTTATCGGGCAATGGTTCGCGGCGAAATTTCCAAGGGCGAAGCGTTAATCTTCGTCGCACTGTGCATGATTGTTTTAGTCGTGACGGTCGCGCAGTTGCCGCCAATTTGCCTGAAACTTTTACCGGTCGCGGCGATTCCGGTTATAATCTACCCGTTCACGAAAAGATTTACCGCGTGGTGTCATTTATGTTTGGGCGTGGCAATAGCAATGGCTCCGGCGGGAGCGTGGGTCGCCTTGACCGAAAAAATTTCCCTGCCGATGATAATTTTATGCGTGGCAGTCGCGTTGTGGATTGGGGCATTTGACGCGGTTTACGGTGCTCAAGATGAACGCTTCGACAAATCTCAACGGCTTCACTCTCTGGCGACAAAATACGGCGCGGCAGGTGCTCTCAACATTGCCCGCGGCCTTCACGTCGTGTCAATCGTCTGCTTCGTGACGGTCGGTATCATGCTCAATTTGGGCAAGCTGTACTTCGTCGGCGTGGCGATTGCGGCGTTGGCTCTCATATATCAACATGCAATCGTTCGCCCGAATGATTATCGCGAAGTCACGCAGGCCTACTTCATGCGCAACGGCATTGTTTCAATCGCCATTTTCATTTTCACGTGGCTAAGTTACGATTGAAGAAAGTAGAAAGTAGGGAGTAGATTTAAACTCCTACCTCCTAACTCCTCACTCCTAACTAAAAAAATAACCCGTCGCGATTAGGTGACGGATTATTTTTTTACGCTTTTTGAGTCTCGACGAAAAATTTTTCGGCAAGCCTGTCGCTTATCGTGAATTCGCCGAGATCCTTGACGAATCTGGAGGCCGTCCCGTGAAAGTCACTGCCGCCGGTTATCAGCAAGTCATATCTCCGCGCCAGGAAGAAATAATGCTGAACTTCTTCGGGCTTGTGACAGGGGTAGTAAACTTCCAGCCCGTCCAACTTTTTGCAGAGGCTCTCGACAAGTTCATCATCGCCGACAAGTTTCGGGTGTGCAAGTGTCGCAAGTCCGCCCGCCTGATGAATCACGTCAATAACTTCGTCGACTTCGGGCAAATAGCGCGGCACGTAAGCGGGTCTTCCCTTGCCGAGCATTTTTTCAAAAGCCTCTCGAACTGTTTTAAAAGCTCCAATTTTAATTAACGTTCGGGCAATGTGCGCACGTCCGATTGAACGGCTCGTGCCCGCAATTTTCAAAACATCTGCCTCACGAATATTGTACTTTTTGGCTTGAAGAATCCTGATTATTTCGCTAAATCTTTCCCAACGTGCCTCAATAATTTTGTCAATCATGTCCGAAAGGGCTTCGTTGTAAATGTCGATATTGTAGCCGACAATGTGAATATCCTTTTCGGGATGATTCGCGCTAAGCTCGATACCGGGAATGATATTTACGCCCCTTCCCGGATAAAGCCCGTTTTCGTACAGGTGGCGAACACCGTCAACCGTGTCGTGGTCGGTTATACCCAGATAGTGGAGACCGATTTTCTTCGCTTCCGTCACGAGTTCTTCGGGTGAATAGGATCCGTCCGAAAAATTCGTATGGGTGTGCAAATCGCCGGCCATTTTTTTACCTCCATGCCTTCGACAAATGTCCGCCTTCACGGCTTCTGAAAATTTTTAACGATAATTACTGCTTTTGGCGGGTGAGGAATTAACGCGGTTCGACTATAAGTTTAATAGCAGTGCGTTCACTCCCGTCAATTTCGATGTCCGTAAAAGCAGGAATGCAGATGAGGTCTACGCCGTGCGGTGCCACGAAGCCGCGTGCAATGGCAACTGCTTTAACCGCTTGGTTCAGCGCTCCGGCACCTATCGCCTGCATCTCGGCACTTCCGGTTTCGCGGATG
>JAFRSO010000055.1 GCA_017427545.1 Selenomonadaceae bacterium | reverse complement strand
CTTGAAGAACGTCAGAAAGCTGCGCGAGTTTACAAACGTCACGTCGAGAAAGTCACCTATAAGACCGGCAAAGATAAGGTTGATAGGGTTCGGAAAAAATAATCTTATTCGGGCAAAAAAAATCCCCTGCACTGTCGCGGGGGAAATTTTTTTATTCACCGTAGAGAATCAGCCGAACCATTTGCCCCATTTCTGATTTGTCGGAATAGCGTTGAGGCGGACGACGTTTATTGTTGACTTCCAAAACGGCTCGCGTATCGTAGGAAAGAATTTGTGACGACAAAATTTCATAAATTCGATTGGCAGGTGTGATTCGGACATCGTAGGTGTACATGCGGTTGAAATTTGCCTTGATAACGGCCATGCGGACGTTGAAGACGTTGGCATTTTCGGACTTCACGCTGTCGGCGTCGTAGTAATAGCCGGTGTCGTCCATTGCGTCAATAAATTTCAAATTCTCCGCCGAACACGTCGCGCCGCTCATGATAAAAATCGCCGCAAATATCAGCAAAAATTTTTTCATATCCCAAAAACCTCCGTGACGCAAGTTCGCAAAAGTTCCTGCATGACCGTTACATTCAACAGGAGAGCTTCGGCTTGCGGGCGTAATTTTGTGTAGTGGAAAGTTGCATTGTGCGTGACGGTAAAATCGGTCGGGTAAGCTATCGGCTTGAGGCGATTGAGATTAAACGCCAATATTGCGCGGTTCATGTGAAAAGCACTTGTCACGAGGAGCGGTTTGGTAAAATTTTTTTCGCGCAGAATCAATGCCGAGTAGCGGGCGTTTTGAGTGGTATTTACGCTTTTGGTTTCGGTGAGGATTTTGTCTTCGGGGACACCGAGTGATTTTAAAACTCTGGCGGAAATTTCAGCCTCCGGACCGGCATCACTGTAAACTTGTCCGCCGCTGACTAAAATCGGCACGTTCAAAATTTTTTGCAACCTGACCGCCGTCAAAAGTCGATTGGCGGGACTTGCGCATAATGCTCCCACTCCGTCAACATCGGGCACTTGACCAATTGCACCTCCGCCGAGTAAAACTATAACATCTGCGCCGGATTGTTCGACTTGAGCGGGCGGCGTATGCATTTCTTCAAGCCAACCCATCAATTTTTCCGCAACTAATCCTGTGCACAGCAGATAAAAAATTATCGTGAAGATTAATACCGTGACTGAAAGTTTTCGGCTGATTCTGAACAGCTTGACACTCAACGCGAGTAGCAATATTACAAAAATTCCCGGCGGCAAAATCCAACTTGCTCCGAATTTCAACATGTAAACCAAAAAATCACCCGCTCCATTTAGTGGTTAGAATTCTATCAGCTAAAAGCTAGCAGCTAGCCGCTAACAGCTAACATGATATAACAGCGGCGGCGGAATTGCAAACGGTTAGTGGAGTGTTGAATAATTTGACGCGTCCGTAGCAAGTTATGACTTTTGTATTTTTTTATCTACTTTTCTTTGCGGTTAAATCTACTTTTCTTTGCTTGCCCAAAGAAAAGTAGCAAAAGAAAAGGCACCTCGCAGGGGCGTTGACCGCTCATGATTTTAACGTAGCGATTACCCGCAAGGTAGAGTTGCCCGCGGACTTCGCATCACGCTCAGTGCGCGGGCGGAGCCGTCCATCCGGGACGGCTTCAAGAATTTATTCAACATTTGTCCGCAAAAAAAAACTTGCCGAATTTCTCGACAAGCCAACGAATATTTTTCACGTGAAGATTAAATTTATTTGTTCGAGCCGATAATTAACTTGCGGCAAATGTCGACGGGAATAATCGTAAAGGCCATTGCCAGGACGAACGCCCATTCATTAGGCAAGAGCCCGTAGCAACGTAAAATTGCGCCGCCAAGATATGTCATGGCAATTTGAACGACGACGATTAAGCCCATGACTTTCAAGAAGCCGGGATTGCCGCTGATATTGTCAAGCAAATTGATCCTGTCGGTGCGAGCGTTGAAGGCATTAAACACTGCCAGGAAGATAAAGAACGCGAAATATCCCGTCAAAACATAAACGCTGTCGCCGCCGAAAGTGATGTTGACGCCTTCGGGGTTCACGTCGCGGAAATGGTCGCGGGAAAAATCTGTAAGCAGGAATACCAAGCCCATTATGAATCCCCAAAGAGATCCGGTGCCGATTGCCGAGTACATGTACTTGTTGATAATCGGTTCGTCACGACGTTTCGGAGCCTCTTCCATAAATCTGTCGAGTGCAGGTTCACCGCCAAATGCCAACGCCGCCAGCGTATCCATGACGAGATTGACCCAGAGGATTTGAGTTATCGACAGCGGGTTTTCAAGTCCGAGCAGCGGGCAGACGAATGAAATCAAAACTGCGCTGACGTTTATCGTAAGCTGGAAGATTATAAATTTGCGGATTGAATTAAAAATCGTGCGGCCGTAGAGAATCGCCTTGCCGATAGATTTAAAGTTGTCGTCGAGGATAACAATTTCACTGGCCTCTTTAGCAACTTCGGTACCGCCACCCATTGCAAAGCCGACATCAGCTTTCTTGAGGGCGGGCGAATCATTAACGCCGTCACCCGTCATGCCGACAACCAAATTTAATTCTTGCGCCAATCTGACCAGACGACTTTTATCAGTGGGAAGTGCGCGGGCAATGACGCGAATTTTCGGAAGAGCCTTTTTAACTTCGTCGTCGCTCATTTCGTTGAGTTCGGTACTTGTGATTACAATGGCGTCGTCAATCTCAATCAAGCCCGCTTCCTTAGCAATGGCCTGGGCAGTTTCCTTGCGGTCGCCGGTAATCATGACGACTTGCACGCCGGCACTGTGAACTTGTTCGATAGCTTTAATGGCGTCGGGGCGCACATCATCGCGAATACCCGTCACGCCTACGAAAGTCAAGCCGCTGTCGGGAATGTTGCCGTCCGTAACTTCGCCGTCATAAGTGACAAGTGCAAGCGTCCTTATGGCGCGGTTAGCAAGTTCATCAATCTTAGTGTTAATCGCCGTGGTCGAAGTGAGTTTCTGCTGATTGCCGTCCGCGTCGTAGTAATAGCTGCATTTGTCAAGGAGACGTTCGGGCGCACCTTTAATCAGCCACAAATTGAAATCGCCGCTGACTTTCGCCATAGAATATTTTTTCGCGCTGTCGAAAGGAACAGTATCAACGACGCTGACATTGGGCGGAGTGTCCTTGCCGATAATGAAACCGAGCAGTGCGCGATCCGTCATGTTGCCGCCGACAATTTTATCACCGGCAATAACTGCGCCGTTGTTGAATCTGATTGACAGTGAAACGAGTGATTGAAATTTTTTGCTGAGCTTGTCGAAAGTTTCCGTGAAAGTTGCCGTGCCGTCAATGAACGTGACGACCTCAAGCAGTCCTTTGGTAATCGTGCCGGTTTTGTCGCTGAACAGCAAATTCAAACTGCCCGCCGTCTCAATGCCGGAAATTTTTCTGACGAGGACGTTATCTTTTAACATCTTGCCCATATTTTGAGCCGAGACGATAGCAATCATCAGCGGCAAACCTTCAGGCACCGCCATAACGATAATTATCACGGCGAGCATAACGGCTTCGACGAGGCTGTTTAAAATGTTCATCCAGTCGGAACAAAATGCTGACATCAAAGCCCAATCGAAGTTGTGCTGAATGGCAATTCTCTCGAACATGAACGCAACGGCTATTGCAACACCGCCGATATAACCGAATTTTGAAATTTGTCCGGCAAGGTCGGTGAGTTTAATCTTAAGCGGAGTATCGCGGTCTTCGTCGATTTGAAGTTCACCGGCAATTTTTCCGTAAACCGTGTTGTCGCCGAGTGTTACAGTTCTCATGACTGCCGAACCGCCTGCTACGACTGCTGCGCGGAAAACTTTGTGCGGGTTGAGGAAATCGGTACTTTCAGCGGACGCGGCGGCAGTAGCATCATCAGGCGCAGGAGTTTTCTCCTCCTCCTTAGCCTCACCATTCAAAATCGATTGGTCGACGTTGATTGAGCCGTCGATAATCACGCCGTCAGCCGGAATTTTATCGCCGGTCTGCAAAAGGACGCAATCGCCCATGGTTATATCATTAATCGGAATTTCAGTGACGACGCCGTTGCGATAGACTTTGCACTTTATCAACGACGCCTCGCCCTGTAACTTTTGAAACGCGCTTTCATTTTTGTATTCGGAAAAAGTCGATACGAGTGTTGCCAGCAAAACCGCCATTGCAATTCCGACTGATTCATACCACTCCGCCTTACCCATGAACGCAAAAAACACGTTCAAAATCAGCGCGAAGATTAAAATTTTTATTATCGGGTCGTCGAAATTTCCCTTGAGCTTGTCCCAGAAACCTTCGCGAGCCTGTTCGGTAATTGAATTGTCGCCGAACTTCGCCTTAGCCTCTTGAACTTGCGCGTCAGTTAAACCTGTGATTTTCAATTTTCAACCTCCAAAAAGCAATGCGTAATTCGTAATGCATAATTATTTCTTCAACACGTCACGGATATATTCTTCCACGACAAGCAAAACAAAATCCTGCGCAACCTTCGCCGATTCAGCTACGTATTCGCGGCTGTTGGTTACGTTGTCGGAAAGCACTCGAATTCCAATGAACGGGATATCCGCGTTTTGACAAATTTGCGCGACGGCGTTGGTCTCCATTTCCTCGCAACTTGAGCCGTATTTTTCGTGCAGGAAGTTAATGTAGTCGACGCACTCAATCCAAGTATTTCCCGTGCCGATAACGCCGCTGACGACATTAAATTCTTTGTGAGCATTGGCGACCTTGAACGCGATATTAAACAACGTCGGGTCGGCAAAAAATTCCGTGTAGGCTTGAAATTTTCCGCTCGCTTCATCGTAGGCGTAAGTGCCGATATTTTCTTGCTTAGTCAAGTCGATACCTGCGCCCGCCACCGAATAAGCACTCCTGAAGGCGGTGTTGTCGAAACTGCGTTCACCGATAATGACAGTGCCGATTTTCAGCGCGGGGTCGTGACCGCCTGCCGTACCTTGATTGATGACGGCGATTGGATTAAATTTTGTAATCGCCAAAGCCGTTGAAGCCGCCGCGTTCGCCACGCCAACTTCGGTGCGCACGATCACCACGGGATAATTTTTATACGTTCCCGCCACGAACATGTAATGCATTTCGCTATAGACGACGGGATTTTTCAACGCTCGAATCAAAACTTCAGTCTCGGTATTCATCGCGCCTTCAATCACAATCGGCCGCACTCGACTTTTATAATCGCCCTTAGCTTTGGGCAACGTGGCGTAAAATTTTTCAATCGGCGTGTTAAACTCTCCGACTCCGATATCTTCAAGTTCAACGCCCAAATCAGCTGCTTGAGCGGGAACCGTCACCCATAACAAAGCCGCAATTAATATCGCAAAAAATTTTTTCATCATTTGAACCTTTTCGCCAGATCGTTAAGCCCGGTATCCTTCGTGCCCATGCCGACAGCGTTAAACTTCCACTCGTCACCGCGCTTATAAACTTCGCCGGCAATCATCGACAGCATATCGGTATAATCTTCGCTGAGGTTGAAGCGGCAAAATTCCTCGCGACTGTCGGGGTCGATTATGCGGATGTAAGCGTTTTTAATCATGCCGAAATGTTGCTTGCGTGCAACGGCCTGATAAATGTTGACGACGAAAATCAGCTTGTCATAATGCGGCGGCATTTTTTCCAGGTCAACAAAAATTTGCTCGTCATCGCCTTCACCTTCGCCGGTGAGATTGTCGCCCATGTGCTGAATACAATCGCTGGGGTGGTGGAGATTGCCGAAGTAAATCAAATCGTTCTTGTCGACAAATTTGCCGTCCCTGCACATAAAAACGGAAGCGTCGCAGTCGATACTGTCAGCGTTGCCGAAAAGTCTGCTGAAGAAACCGCCACTCTTTTTATCTGCCGCATCCCAACCCAATCCGACCATGAGCCGCGTGAGTTTTCTGCCGTCGGATTTTTTGAGCGAAACTTTTTGTCCCTTTTGAAGATTGACAGCCATTTAAATTTCTCCTTTCAAAAGTAATTAGGAACTAGTAAATAGGAACTAGGAACTAGTTTACTAACCCCTACTAGTTCCCAGTTCCCAGTTCCTAGTTCCTAAAAATCACACATTGACGCCGTAGTTTTTGCCGAGCGAAGCCAATCCGCCGCTGAAGCCGGAGCCGATAGCGTTGAATTTCCACTCGCCTTTGTTGCGATAAAGTTCGCCGATAACGACAGCCGTCTCAATCGAAAAGTCTTCGCCCAGGTCGTAGCGGATAAGCTCTTCGCCGGTCGCCGAATTCACGACGCGGATAAAAGCGTTCTCGACTTGCCCGAAGTTTTGACGACGCTCTTCAGCCTCGTAAATCGTAACGGTGAAGTCAATCTTCTCGACGTTTGCGGGAACTTTGGTGAGGTCGATTTTAATTTCCTCGTCGTCACCTTCGCCCGCGCCGGTTAAATTGTCGCCGAGATGTTCGACGCTGCCGCTGACGTGTTTGAGGTTGCCGTAGAAAACAAAATCATCGTCGCTGTTGACTTTGCCGGTACCATTGAGCAGGAAAACCGATGCGTCCAAGTCGAAATCCTTGCCGCCGTCGTATTTGTTTACATCCCAGCCGAGACCGATTAAAACTTCCTTCAAGCCGGGGTTCGTCTTCGTGAGGTCAACTTTCTGTCCTTTTTTCAAACTGATTGCCATAGGGTTTAAACCTCCCAAAAAATTTTTGAATCCGCCATAATCTAACACAGTATGAAAATAATTTCAAGTCATTTGGCAACCTCAAAAATTTTCCAAAAATTCCGCGGCAGCGGAATTGACAAAAAAAAAAAAACAATTATTATAATGGGCATAGTTGCTCATAAAAATTTTATTGGGAGATGATTTTATGGCAGAGTTTGAAAATGGCGGAAGTAATGCATTTCTTGAGGGAACAAGTGATAACGATTCAATAGTAAACAGGGGCTCATACGTGACGATGACTGGCGGTGCAGGCAAGGATACGCTCGACAATTACAGTTCTTACGTGACAATGCTCGGCGGCAAGGGCAACGACGAAATTTATAACGAGAATGGTAGGAGTGTATTAATGCACGGCGATGCAGGTAATGACATACTTATTAACACGAGTGGCTACTATGATAACGCAAGAGACGTGACACTTGACGGTGGAGAAGGTAATGATATTATTTACAATCATCGCTACGGATATAATAACGATTATGCCAAGATTTACGGCGGTGCAGGTAATGACTCGGTAAATAATGAAAACGAATACGCTACTATCGACGGCGGCAAAGGCAACGATACAATCATGAGCAACGCCGGAGCTGTCTCAATAAACGGCGGGGCGGGCAACGATAAAGTTTATAATCACGGCGGATCAAACGTTTCAATCGACACGGGCGCGGGTAAAGACATTATCGAGACCAGAGGCGAACGTGTCACCGTCAATGCGGGCGCGGACAATGATACCATTGCCAACAGCAGCTCCTATGTTTTTCTCAATGGCGGCGCGGGCAACGATTCGATTCACAACGGCCCCTACTACGCTAATGTTTCCGGCGTGACGATTAATGGCGGCAAGGGTAATGATAGAATTGTTCTCGGCGAAGAGGCCAAAGAAAATTTGATTATGTATTCGACGGGCGACGGCTTGGATACAATTTGGGGCTTCAATGAGACTTCGACGTTGCAAATCGGCGACGGTACCGGCCTTTACACTTCGTCCAAGAGCGGCAAAAATCTTATCGTCACTGTCGGCGAGGGAAAAATTTTGTTGCTCGACGCGGCGAATTTGGATAGTATCAACATTGAGGGCACGCAACTTTTGACCGTCACGAACGCGACAAAATCGCCCCTCACGCTCAATTCACTGGTTAAAAATGTCGACGCTACCAAACGCACGACGGCTATCAGAATCACTGCCAACGCGCTCAACAATTCAATCAGCGGCGGCACTAAAAACGATACGATTGCCGGCGGTGATGGCGACGATACCATTTTAGGCAACGCGGGCAACGATTCATTGAGTGGCGGAGCAGGAATTGATATTTTGTCGGGCGGCGAAGGTAACGATAAACTCTTCGGCGGGGCAGATAATGATTCACTCAATGGCGGAAAAGGCGCGGACGTTTTGAGCGGCGACGAAGGTGACGACATACTCCTTGGTGAGGCCGGCAACGATTCACTTTCAGGCGGCGCAGGTAATGACAGCTTGCAAGGTGGCGACGGTAACGATAAACTCTTTGGCGAGGCAGGAAATGATTCACTAGTCGGAGGCGCAGGGGCTGACACGTTATCTGGCGGCGATGATGACGACGAACTTTTTGGCGGTGCAGGTAATGATTCGCTTAGTGGCGGCGCAGGTAATGACAGCTTGCAAGGTGGCGACGGTAACGATAAACTCTTTGGCGACGCGGGCAATGATTATCTCGACGGCGGCAAAGGTAAGGACAACATAAATGGCGGCGAAGATGACGACATAATCTTTGGCGAGGCGGGTAATGATTCACTTTCAGGCGGCGACGGAGCAGATACCATTTCAGGCGGCGCAGACAATGATAAAATTTTTGGTGACGCGGGTAATGATTATCTTGACGGCGGAAGTGGTAAAGACACTCTCACCGGCGGCGAAGGTGACGACATAATTCTTGGCGAGGCTGGCAACGATTCATTGAGCGGCGGCGACGGTAACGATTCACTTTTGGGCGGCGACGGTGCAGATAAAATTTATGGCGGCAAAGGTGACGATACGATTTATGGCGGCGCAGGCAATGATTCACTTTGGGGCGATGCCGGGGCTGATACGTTCATTTATAACAGCGGCAAGGATATGATTTTCGCTTTCGACAATGACGACACGCTCACTCTTGACGACATAGACTTCACGGCTTCCTACAACAGAAATAACAGGGCGGTCACTCTCACTTTCGACGAAGGCTCCGTTGTCTTGAAAAATTTCACGGCAACGACCTTCCACATCAACGACGAAACTTATAAAATCAGCGGCAAAAATTTTGTCAGGAACGAAGACGAATAAATTTTACATTAGCAAAAAAAATCCCCTTCCGATTTTGGAGGGGGATAATTTTTTTACGGGAAGAAAATTTTCAACGTCGCGTCATCAGATTTTTTGCCGAGATATGATCCGATTAAAAATAGAATCAGCGAGCAACTTATCCCGATTGTGATTTGGTGCAGGTTGAAAATTTTAAAGCCCGCCGCTTGTGTCGCACAATAAATTATCGTGCCGCCCGTCATTGAGAGCATTGCACCCAATTTATTTGCCCGCTTCCAAAACAATCCCAAAAGCAATGTCCAGAAAAACGCCGTCTCCAATCCTCCGAACGCGAACATATTTATCAGCCAGATTAAACTTGGCGGCGTCAAAGCTATCACGAAAACTGCCCCGCCGATTATAGCGGTTGAAGCCATTGACAAAAATTTTACCCGTGCAGGCGTCACGACGTGATTATTTTTCTCGGCGTAATGTAAATAAACGTCTTTGATTATCGCGCTGGACGCCACGATTAAAAGTCCCGAAATTGTCGAGATTGATGCGGCAAGCGGTCCGATTATCGCCAGTCCGACAAGTTCAATCGGCATGGCTTTGACAATCGTCGTGGGGATAATGTTATCGACGCCGCCATAATCCGCAGCTGTGCCCGGTAAAACTCCGTGCGCCAAAATCCCCGTGAAATTTATGCCAATGTTCATGAAGCCGACAACGATTGTACCGATGAGCATTGCCTGATGAAGTCCCGCCGTATTTTTGTAGCTGATTCCGCGGACGACTGATTGAGGCAGGGCGATTGTGCAAATTCCGACGAGCAGCCATTGCGTGAAATAAATCGTCCAAGGCATGTTCCCGAAACTGAACGGCTCGAACAGTTCGGGATTATTCGCCTCAAGTGTCGTCATGATATTTTCGTAGCCGCCGCCCGCTTTCAAGACGTAATGCAACAGCAGGACAATTCCAATCATCATCATGATTGCGCAACAGGTATCAGTCAGCGCGACTGCCCGAAATCCGCCGATTGAAGTATAAATTACGACCGTCAGCCCGAAGAGAATCAATCCCGCCTCGTAGCTGTAACCGGTGACTGCCGCGAATAATTTTGCGCCGCCGACGAATTGAGCAGTCATCGTCCCGCAGAAAAATAAAACTATCACGAACGCCGCCACTGCCGCTAAGAAATCCGATTGAAATCTTGCGCGGATAATGTCGACGACGGTCACGGCATTGAGTTTGCGGGCGAGGAGTGCGACGCGCTTACCGAAAATGCCGAGTACCAAAAAAATTGCCGTCACTTGAACGACCGCCATATAAATCCAACCGAAGCCGACTTGAAACGCCATACCCGGTCCGCCGACAAAACTTGAAACCGAGCTGTAAGTTGCGACGGTTGTCATTGCTAATACGAAGCCGCCGAGTTGCCTGTTGCCGATAAAATAGTTGCTGACGAAATTTTTTCCCGCCTGACGATTGCGGACGAAAATGCTTATCGCGACCATGACCGCCATAAAAATTATCAGCGGCAATAACAAAATCAGTGAGCGGAATGCGACCAGACTACCTTCCATCGTCATCACCGCCCAAGTCAATGTCCTTGAAAAGTTTTTTGCTCAAGACCGCGCTGATTAAAATTGCGACAATCCACACGCCGATTGAACCGAGTATTGCCCACAGCGGCAGATGAAAAATTTTTACATCACTCGACGCCGTGCCGAATCCCGCAATCAGCCAAAAAATAATCAGTCCGCAAAGCGCAAGCCCCGTGTAAATTGCTTCACGCTTAACCAGACTGAATTTTTGCGCGTCACTTATCGACGCACGATTATTTTTTTTCATGCGAAAACCTCCAAGTCTCGTCTCCCCGTTGAGAGTACAAGCTTTTTTGCGCGCAGATTTTATATCACGACCGCCGCCATGTCAAATGGTAGTTGCTAGCTGCTAGCTGCTAGCTACTAGAATTCTAACCACTAACCACTACTCCTCATCACCGACCGTCAACACCGCCATAAAAGCTTCTTGCGGGAGTTCGACACTGCCGACAGCCTTCATGCGTTTTTTACCGGCTTTTTGCTTTTCAAGAAGTTTTCTTTTGCGCGAGACATCACCGCCGTAACATTTCGCCAAAACATCTTTGCGACGAGCTTTGACAGTTTCGCGGGCGATAATCCTTCCGCCGATTGCCGCTTGAACCGGAATATCAAAAAGTTGTTCGGGAATAATTCTCTTCAACTTCAACGCAAGAATCCTTCCGATTTTAGCGGCGCGGGTGCGGTGGACAATCGAGCTTAGCGCGTCAATCAAATCACCGTTCAAAAGAATATCCAGCTTTGCAAGGTCGCTTTCCTTATAGTCACTCAACTCATAATCGAGACTGGCATAACCGCGCGTCATCGACTTGAGCTTGTCGAAGAAGTCATAAATAATTTCATTGAGCGGCATTTCGTAGGCAATCATGACGCGGGTTTTGTCGATATAATCCATGCTGATATAATTTCCGCGCTTATCCCTGCAAAGTTCCATAACCGCACCGATATAATCACTCGGCACAATGACTGTCGCCTTAACCATCGGCTCTTCGATAAATTTAATTTCAGTCGTCGGAGGAAGTGCGGCGGGATTGTCAATCGTCAAAACTTCGCCGTTAGTCTTATGAACTTTGTAAACGACACTCGGCGCAGTTGTGACGATTTTTAATTTGTATTCGCGCTCCAAACGTTCCTGAATAACGTCCATGTGCAACAGTCCCAAAAATCCGCAACGAAATCCAAATCCCAACGCGGCTGAAGTTTCCGGTTCATAAACCAAGGCGGCATCATTGAGTTGAAGTTTTTCGAGGGCGTCTTTCAAATTATCATAGTCAACGCTGTCAGTGGGATAAAGTCCGCAGAAAACCATCGGTACGGGCGCACGATATCCGGCAAGAGCTTCGGCGGGATTTTTGGAAGTGGAAATCGTGTCGCCAACCCGAACGTCACGAACATCCTTAAGACTGCCGCAAATGTAACCGACTTCACCGGCTTTGAGTTCGTCGAGTTCAGTCATATTCGGCGCGAAAATTCCAATCTCCGTCGCTTCAAATTCTTTACCCGTCGCCAAAAGTTTCAGCTTATCGCCCTTACGAACACTGCCGCCAAAAATCCTTACGTGAGCAACTGCGCCCTTGTACGAATCAAAATAGGAATCGAAAATCAACGCCTGCAACGGTTTAGTCTCGTCACCTTCGGGCGGCGGAATTTTTTGGACAATCGCCTCTAAAATTTCGTCGACACCTTCACCGGTTTTGGCGGAACATTTCACGGCGTCGGACGCGTCAAGCCCGATAGCCTCTTCAATCTCCTCACGAACGCGTTCAACGTCGGCACTGGGCAAATCAATTTTGTTGATGACGGGGACAATCTCCAAGTTGTTTTCAAGGGCAAGATAAACATTGGACAGCGTTTGAGCTTCGACACCTTGAGTGGCGTCGACGACGAGTAAGGCACCTTCGCAGGCGGCAAGACTTCTTGAAACTTCGTAAGTAAAATCGACATGACCGGGCGTGTCGATTAAATTCAGCTGATAAGTTTCACCGTCGCGGGCAATGTATTTCAATCGGACGGTTTGCGCCTTAATCGTAATGCCGCGTTCGCGTTCAAGCTCCATGTTGTCCAAAAATTGTTCACTCATCTCACGCTTTTCAACAGTGCCGGTCATCTCAATCAATCTGTCGGCAAGCGTCGATTTGCCGTGGTCGATATGCGCAATGATTGAAAAATTTCTAATTTTATCGTTCAAGTTCAGTAACCCCAATCGAAAATAAATTTTATCGGAATGTTCAAGCCCTCGACAATGGAAACAGGCACTTCAGATTTTATTTCGGATTTTTCTTCATCGTCGAGAGTTTCAAATTCTTTTTCGTCAACAAGGATATAAATATCGTCAAGAAAATATTTGCCGTCGCGCAGGAGGTAAACAGAAATTTTTTTTGCCCAAGGGTCAATAATCCAATATTCGCGGACGCCTTGAGCTTCGTAAGTATCTTTCTTGACGGTTAAATCTTTTTTTTGCGTTGAGTAAGACAAAACTTCGACGACCATATCAGGTGCGCCGTAAATATTTTTACGCCCTGCAAGAATTTGTTCGTTAGATTTGAGGACGACGCTCAAATCCGGTTTGAAAAGATTGCCGTCAGAAAAATGAACGTCCGTATTATCCATGTGAACATAGCCGTTTTTATGCGTCAGAAAATAGTTGACGAAAATATAATACAACCTTCCGACAATATAACCGTGTTCAATATTCGGTGCAGGTGACATAATTTTTTCGCCTCCAATAATTTCATAAGACGGATAGAGCAAACGTTCATTGAGAATTTCAGCAGACATTTAAATTTCCTCCAATCGGCTGTAAAAATCTTCGACAAAAGTTTTCGTATCGGTAAGTTTATCAACGGAAATTTTTCCTGTCAACGCCGCCAACTCCGCCCGATTCGTCGCAAGGTTGACGGCTTTTTTTATGTAAGCGTCCGCGTCAGTGACAATCAACTCATCAAGCCCGACGATATGCAAAATGTCCGCGCCAATCCGACGGCTCGCCAAATCTCCGCACAAATTCAAAACCGGCACTCCCATATACAATGCCAGAGCAGTCATCATGCCGCCGGGATATGGGAAGGTGTCGAGAATCAAATCAATCTCCGAATAATCCGCGAAGAAATTATTTTCACCGCGCCGAACTTCAGCACGCTCAATCCCGAAATTTTTCAGCCTTTCAATCAGCGCGATTTGACGACTTTTAAGCGGCGTCGTGTCTCGGAAAATGATTTGGGCTTCGGGCAGGGCGTCAAGAATTTTTTTCACGGCGGCAAGGTAATCATCGCTGATCTTCATGAAATTATTCAAGCTGCCAAAAGTCAGGGGCAAGTTAAAATCCCTTTTCCCATTTCCTTTTTCCCATTTCCCTTGAAAACAAAACGCATTTTTCAGCCGCAAAATTTTTTCGGTGAAGGTCGCGTCATGAGCCGTCAAAAATTCGTCGCCGATGAAATAATCAATCGCGTCAAGCCCCGTCGAATCAAAGTAGCCGATGCCGCAAAGTTGAACTCGCGCAGGACGATACGCGGCAATTTGCAAAGTCGAGCCGCCTTCAGTGTGTCCGCCCAAATCAATCAAAATGTCCGCGCCAACGTCACGAATTTTTTCGGCCGCCTCCTCGAAGCTGACTTCCGAAATGTCAAAGTAGCCGTCGACGTTCCGACGAATTTTTTCCGTAAATGAATCCTCTTCACTCGACAAACTCCACGCCGTCACAGAAAATTTTTCGCGGTCGTAATCCGTCAACAACGCCTCGTAAAATCTTGCCGCTGACGAGTCATAAAAATTAGGTGACAAATACGCCACAGAAATTTTTTCATTCCTAATTTCTAATTCCTCATTCCTAATTGGCGTAGTGTCGCGATAAAGTGAATTGTAAATCGCCAGCTCGTTAATCAGCGTCGGCGCGTCGAGTTGTGGTAAATAATGCAGGGCGAATAAATAATTTGAGTAGTGCGTCCGTTGACTGCGCAAATATTTGTCGGTCGTCGCCGCGTTGAAGTAAGCCTGCGCGGCACCGTCTGCGTCGCAAAGGTCGTGAAATGCCGCGCCAATCAGCTCGTGCACGCGCCATTTATTATCGGCATCGACGTTCGGCAAAATTTTTTTCAATCGTTCCAATGCCTCAAACGGTTTGCCCGCCGCCAAAAGTTTTTTCGCAATGTCCATGTCATCAGCCTCCGACGTCGATTTTACCATTTCGACTGCCAAAACACAAAAAAAAACCTCCGACACGTTACCGAAGGATTTTTTATTGCTGATTGCGACCATGCGCCGCGGTTTAACTGCCAAGATGAACTACACTGAAGCTTACTCATAATTATTCAGAATGTAGTTGAGTATCTTTTCGTCCATGTCTGTAAGATCATAAGTAAAAACATCATTTTTATAACTGCCCATTTTTCTATTAACAGCCCAACGTTTCAGTCCCTTTTTAAAAGTGAACCGTATACGACCAGAAAGATTACCTTCCTGGTAAAAATTTGTTAGGCAAACTATCATATTAGAGTTTCCTTGTACGGTGTCAGAAAGCAAATATAAGTCGCCACGAAGAGGCAGATTTTCACGCGTAGGAGAAGGTCCTCTCCTAAACTCGAAATACCCCATATAAATTTCTTTAGCTTCAGCGACGTTACTTTGACTTCCGGCAAAAATAATCATGAAAGCCAAAGCAACAACGGTCAGAGATTTTTTAATCATTGTAATGACCTCCATAAATTAAACCCATGTGTTCATTGCATCGTCAAAAACAGCCGGCGACGCAGAATTACTATTGCAATTTGGATTTGGGCAAGAACCTTCTCCGATTTCTCCTCTGCAATCATGAGCACCGCAATAAATCGTTCCGCACTCACTACATCTGTGTAAATTCTGAGATACAGGATACATTTTGCCGCAATTAGGGCACGGACGTTTTACTATTAAGCGTCGAAAACTCAGCTTTTTTATTAGACGTTTACGACGAATCATAGACATCACTCCTATTTTAACTTGGAAAACATATAAGCCATAAAACTTCGCAAGTATTGTAAAAAAAAAAAACGCCTGTCAAGACCTTTTGAAAATATTTTTCGCGTCAAAATCGTTTTCAAGACAAAAAAATCCCTCAAGCAATCGCCTGAGAGTTTTTTTCAGATTTTCGCTATCAAGTCGCGGTTAGCAACGTCGTCGATAAGTTCAAAGCTCAACTGCCTAAGCTTTGTGCTCGCCGCCGACAGCTTGACGCGGACGTTGTCGCCGATGTGAAAACTTTTGCCCGTCCGATTGCCGATTAAAGCAAATTCCCGCTCGACGAAGGTATAATAATCGTCGCCCAACTCCGCCACTCGAACCAAACCGTCAACGCCGTTTTCCAGCTCCACGAAAAATCCAAAATTCGTCACGCTGTCAATCACGCCGTCAAAATTTTGTCCGACGAATCGTTGCATGAACTCAACCGCTTTCAAGTCCAACGCCTCGCGCTCAATGTCAATCGCCCGCCGCTCACGCTCCGAACTTTGCCGCGATATTTCCTCCAAATTTTTGTCCGATAATTTTTTCCCCTCGAAACTCGCCCGCAACATTCGGTGGACGATTAAATCGGGGTAGCGTCTTATCGGCGACGTGAAATGCGTATAAAATTTTGCCGCCAGCCCGAAATGTCCGAGGTTTTCCGGCGAATAACGCGCCTGCTGCATTGTCCGAAGTGCGTAGCTTGTGATGATTTTTTCAACCGGCAAGCCCTTGACCTTCGATAAAATTTTTTGGAAGTCTCGCGGCTCCAAGTCTCGATTTTTTGATGTCGCGATATGCAAGCTGAAATGCGCCAGCAAATTATTCAGCGTCAAAACTTTATCGGGGCTGGGCAGTTCATGCACGCGATAGAGGCTCGGAATTTTTTTGCGTAGGGTATGTTCGGCAACGGTTTCATTAGCAAGAAGCATGCACTCTTCAATAATCGATTCTGCGACGGTTTGAATCCGTTTCGTAATTTCAATCGGCTTGCCCGCCTCGTTCAAGATGATTTTCATTTCGGGCAGGTCGAAGTCAATCGCGCCACGTTCAGCACGAATTTTTTTCCGCAAGTCGTGAATTTTTTTCAGCGCGTTAAGATTTTCTGCGCAGTCGGCAAGCTCCCTGTCGCCGTCAAGAAATTTATTGACTTGCGTATAACTCAACCGCCTGAAAATGTGAATCACCGTCGGGAAAATTTTATAGTCGACGACTTTACCGGACGAATCAATTTTCATCTCGCAAGCCATCGCCAATCGGTCAACGCCCGCATTCAAGCTGCAAATGCCGTTGGACAATTCGGTAGGGAGCATGGGAACAACTCTGTCGACGGGATAAATGCTCGTGCCGCGATTGAAGGCCTCGCGGTCAAGGGCGGTGTGCGGTCGAACATACCAGCTGACATCGGCAATGTACACGCCTAAAAAAAATTCGCCGTTGATTTCGCCGGCGTAAACTCCGTCGTCCAAATCTTTGGCATCTTCGCCGTCAATCGTGACGATTTTTAAATTGCGGCGGTCTCGTCGACATGAAATTTCTTCGGCACTCGGCTCAAGTTCAATTCGTGACGCTTCGGCTTGAACTTCAGGAGGAAAATTTTCTTCAATGCCGTGACTGCGCAAAATCCCTCGAATCTCGACGCCGGGTGAATTTTCCTTGCCCAAAACCTCAATGACTTCACCTCGCAACGGTTGCCACGAAATAATTTTGACGACGACTTTAGTTTTGGCGGGAAAATGTTTGTTGAGCTTCGTAACGACAATTTCTCCGGCAATGCGTTTATCATCGGGCTTGACAAAATTTTTATTATTAATCTGCGTCAACGTGCCGACAAAAATATCTTTCGCCCGCTCCAAAACTTCGACGACGCGTCCTTCACGCCGACCATTATAAATATCGGTTAGCCGAACCTTAACGCGGTCACCATTCCACGCGCCGCCCAAATTTTGAGCGTCGATAAAAATATCACTGCCACCGTCTTCAGGCGCGACAAATCCGAAGCCCCGCTGATTGACGCTAAGCTTGCCGACAATCTTATCCTTAATACCTTGACGCTTATTCTTTTTCATGCCAACGCCACGACCGCGAATTTTGCAGTCGCCTCCGCAGTTATCACGCCGTCAACCGTCTCAACCGTCGAACGCATTGTTATTATATTTTTCCGCTGATTTTCTTGCCACGCCGTGATTTTAAGTTCCTGCTCAATCGGCGTCGGAAATTTGTAGCGGACTTCCAATCGCCCCGTCAAAGCTCGTTCATTATATTTCGCGCTGATAAATTTGCACATCGTCTCATCAAGCATGGTCGAAAGAATCCCGCCGTGAGCGGTGCCGTCGTAGCCTTGAAACTCTCGCGGCAAAATTTTTTTCGTCGTAATCTTCTCGCCGTCAAAGTCGAATGTCAAATGCAAGCCAATCGGATTTTTTTCTCCGCAAGCAAAACAATATTCATCTGCCATTAAATCAACTCCTTACAATTCGATATACCAGCCGAAAATATTTTTGATTTTGACTTTGAAGCCGTCCAAAACATTTACGGGCACTTCAAATTCAACTTGAGCGCGTTCATCTTCGGGAAGGCGTAACAATTCATCTTCCGTCCAATTTTGATACAGCCCGCTGAATTCAAATTTGCCGTCGCGCAGAAGATAAACTTCAACGGTCTCACGCCAAGGATCAATCATCCAATATTCTTTGACGCCATTGCGTTCGTAAATGTCTTTTTTAATGCCCATGTCGCGTTTCATAGTCGAGCGTGAAAAAACTTCAGCAACCATATCGGGCACGCCATAAATTGTTCTGTGTTTGTTGTCGACGACGGTTTTACTGTTCGCCGCGCTGATAAACATAAAATCCGGCTTAAAGATATTACCGTCGGGGAAGTGCACGTCTAAGCTGTCCGTGAAGACCAAACCCAGCTTATTAGTCGCTACGTACATTCCGATAAGCAAATATAATTTTCCTGCCGTGTTATTGTGCCATGAGTCTGCACTCGGTGCCATAAATTTTTTGCCTCCAATAATTTCGTAGTCGTCGTCGACTTCGCGGAAAATTTCGGTCGCCATTTAAATCAGCTCCTCGTTACTTCGCCAAAGCCCGAATCAATCAATGCAATCAACGTGTCGACAGCTTGCCTTGCGTCAGAACCTTCAGCAAGAATAGTAACTTCGTCACCGCAACGAAGCCCCATAGCCATAATCATCAAAATACTTTTCGCGTCAATGACCTTGCCTTTAGCTTTGAATTGAATTTTAGATGTGAACGAGCAAGCTTTTTGGACGAGAATAGCCGCTGGACGATCGTAAATGCCCGTAAGATTTCTAATTGTCGTTGTCGCTACTATATCGAACATTTTTCCAGCCGCAGTTCTATTAACAATTTTTCCCTGTAAAGCAAAAGATTTTTTGTCTAAAGTTTTGTTCTTGCCGGCCATCAGTTCATTTTGAAAAGTTTTTTTCATTTTATCAGCTCCTCAAAAAATCTAACGTCGCCTCAAAGACAAAATCGCGTTCTTCAGCCAGCGGCAAGAGATGTCCGCTGTTCGGGACGGTGATAACTTTTTTTATCGACGAGCCGACATTGTCCATGATGAAACGTGCGCTGCGCGGTTGAGCAGTGTGATCTTCCTCGCCGTGCATGATGAGAATCGGCGCAGTAATTTTCGGCAAAAGATTTTTCACATCGTCAATCAATTCAACGAGTTCATGAACGCTGATTAGCGGCGTTTTCTGATAAACGTTGTTGACTTCGGGCGGCACGTTGATTAATTTTCTTCGCGGCTGAATAATGGCGGCGTCGGAGCAAAATTCTTTCGGCGGCAAATTTTTCAAGCCCATTCCGTCATCAATAAAAATCGGTGCGGCAAGTGTCACAATCTTTGCAACGTCGCGTTCAGTCGAAAGTTTCAGCGTCAAAAGTCCGCCCATTGAGTGTCCGACGACGAAAATTTTTTTGCAAAGCCCGCGCAGAATATCAAAGCCGTCAAGCGCAGAATTAAACCAATCGTCTTTGGTCGTGCGCATTAAATCGCGTTCGCTTGTACCGTGACCGGCTAATCTGTGGCAAAGGACGCTGTAGCCTTCGCGGTTCAAAAATTGTCCGAGTAAAAAAAGTTCGGCGGGCAAGCCTGTGAAACCGTGAATCAGCAAAACACCTTTGTTGCCGCCGCCGAGTAAAAAAGATTCTCCACCTTGAATCAAAATTCTCGCCTCCGTTACATGCTAAGCTTGGCGATTATCAAAGTGATTATCGCGAACAAAACGCCGAGTATTACCGTCAACCTTGCAAGCAAAGCGTCAATGCCGCGAGCTTTGCCGGAAAAAACTGCGTCCGAGCCGCCGTCCATACCGCCCATGCCGCCGGACTTGGCCTCTTGTCCGAGGATAACCGCAATTAGCGCGATTGAAATTATCGCGTCCAAAACCATTAAAACCGTCATCATAATTTTAACTGCCTACTTTCCGAGTTGTTTTGAATAAAGTTGATGGTGACTTTAGAGGCCGTCAAGAATTAGCTGTTAGCTGCTAGCGACTAGCTGAGTAGAATTCTGACAGCTCTCACGCTAAATGGACGAGCAAAGAAAAAGTAGATTTAAAATATAAAAGCCATTACCCGCCACGGAACAGTTATTCAACACTGCTTACTCTCTACTGGACATGTGATAGCTTAACGCGCTCAACCCGACCGATAAATCTTCGTTGACCAGCGGGATTTCAGGCGGCACAAAAAGTTTAATCGGCGCGAAATTCCAAATGCCTTTGACGCCCGCCGCAACCAATTTATCCGCAACGCCTTGAGCTTCACTAGCCGGAACTGTGATAACGCCAATGTCGACCGCCGCCGAATCAATAACGCGCTTCATTTGAGTTAAGGCATTGATTTTAATTCCGTTGACTTCCGAGCCGACAATATTTTTGTTCTTGTCGAAGAGCGCAACTACCGAAAATCCCAGCGACGCGAAGTTGACGTAATTGGCAAGCGCGCCACCCAAATGTCCCACGCCAACTATAGCCAGCCGCCATTTGTTTTGCAGACCGAGAATATTGCTGATTCGTTCCTTCAACTCGTGAACGTCGTAGCCGATACCTTTGCGCCCGAATTGCCCGAACGTCGCCAAATCCTTGCGAATTTGTTCCGGCGTAATGTCAAGCCGTCGCCCCAACTCATCGGAAGAAATTATCTCCATCTCCTCATCTTCGACGACCCGTAACGTCCTGAAATACAGCGGCAAGCGGTCAATCGTCGCCTGCGAAATCATTTTCTTCAAATGCATCACCCCCGAATGTATTTTTTAAGGGAAAAGGGAAATGGGAGAAGAGATTTAACTCCTAACTCCTAACTCCTCACTCCTAACTAAGTTAATCGCTGCGCTCAAGGCTCCGAGCATCCACATCAGCATTGAGCTTGGGATATTGAAAAGCAAATCGTCCGTCAAGCCGTTCAAAGCCATTGATAAAAACGCCAGCCCGATTCCCAGCCTCATTCCTTCCAAAAATTTTTTATCGTCAATTTTCGTCACCTCGCCCCACTCAACCGAAGAATTTTCTTCAGGTTCGACCGGAAGCTTAACGATTTTTGCGGAAATATTTTCGCCGCCGACAGAAATTTTTTCAACCGAAGCAACTTGCTCCTCGTCAGAAAATTTTTTGGTAGTGTGTTCGCTGAAGTTCATGTCCTCGTGATGAATGACATCTGAACGACGAACTTTTTTTAGCGTGGGAGTCTTTTTCCTGCCGAACAAGTCCAAAAATCTTTCGGAAAAATCCGCGAGCTTCTCATTGATGAGAGCTACAAGCTCCTGCAAAAAATCACTCGACGAAAAAATTTTCTCCATGTGTTCGCTAAACCACTTTTGAGCACCGCGCTCACTCACTCCGAAAGAAATAAACATCGTCCCGAAAAAATACCAGAAAAATGCCAACGCCCCGACGATACCAATTTCCGCCGCGTAATTGAGGTAAATGTTGTGCGCGTGATAGATGATGATATTCGGGTCGGCAACGTAATAATTGTATTGCGGGTAGACGTATTGATAAGCACCCCAACCGATACCTGCAAATGGGTGATCGCTAATCATTGCGGTTGTACTAACCCAAATTCCTATGCGCACTCCTTCCGACGAATCGCCCATGTTGAACGCCGATAAAATTCTGTTCAGGAATGATGAATCGCTGTAAGCAATCAATCCCGTTACCGCCGCGAATAAAATTAAAATCCGCCAATCCTTGAGCACGCCATAGACTGCGAAGACTACCGCTATTGCAATGAATGCGCCGCGCGAATAAGTCATTGCCAGGCAAGCGGCCAATAAAATTATCGCGACGATTAAAATTATTTTCTGCGCACGACGTTCGGCCTTAGTCAACAATCCCAATGCCAAGCAAATCATCACGTCCAGATAACCCGCCAACACGTTCGGATTTTCCAGCGTCGAGAAGATTCTTTTTTTGAGTTCGGGGAAAGCGTCCGGGTCAGTCCATTTCACGTCCGCCGCGTCAACTCCGAAGACAAATTGAAAAAATCCCCACAGCACTACCAATACTGCCGACGCGCCCAGAGCTTGTGCAACGTGTTTGACTTGTTCGGGCGTGCGGATTGTTTGACCGACGATTAAATAAGTCAGCGCGTAAATTCCGACGAGTGAACAATAATTGTAAATCAGATTGAAACTCCGCGCCGATGATAAAAAGACGCTTATCCCGCCGATCAGCAGAAAAATCGTGACGGGTACATCAAAGGGCAAGCTCCGAATTTTGTAATGCGAATCAATTCGACTGCGCAGGAACCATGTTATCACGCCGAAAACTACCGCCGTCGACGCCACTGCCGGTGAAAGCGCAAGAAAGAATGCTTCCGTCAATATGGCGTAAAGCGTCCAAGTTTCAAGATTTTTAATTCGTCGTCGTCTGGCAAAGACGCTGACCCTATCCAATTCAATTCCTCATTCCAAATTACAGATTGCTTTCCTGACGGCACCGATTAAATACAGCGAACCTGCGATAATCTTCACGTCGCCGCCGGAATTTTTCAGCCGCTCAACTGCCGCAAAATTATCTTCAATCGCAACGCACTCAACGCCGCGTCCACGCAGAATTTCACAAATCATTTCGGGATTGGCAGTGCGTTCGGAGGGAACTTTCGTCACGATAACAAAATCTTCTGCGCGGAATAAAATCTTAATCATCTCGTCGAAACGTTTATCCTTAAGCACGCCGAACAGCCAAATTCTTTTGCCGCGGGGAAAATTTTTGTCGAGACTTTCACGCAAGGCCGCTGCCCCGTGAGGATTATGCGCCCCGTCAATCACGAAGAGTCCCGAAGAATTTTCAACTACCTCAAAACGTCCCGCCCATTTCACATGAGCCAAGCCCGCCTCAATCGCCGCGTCGTCAATGCCTAAAACTTCAGCCGCTTTGATTGCAATCGCCGCGTTGAATTTCTGATATTCGCCTTTTAGGGAACAGGGAACAGGGAACAGGGAACAGGGAATTACTTCGTGGAGCGGAGAATTTTTTTCTTTGGCAACGGCACGAATAATTTCAAGCTGCTCACCCGTCACACCCGTAACCGTCGGAACGTTCGGTCTGATAATGCCCGCCTTATTGCGCGCGATACCGTTCAAGTCGCCCAAAATATTTTCGTGGTCAAGGGCAACGGTCGTGATAATCGATAATTCCGGCGTGATTATGTTCGTCGAATCAAACGTCCCGCCCAAACCGACTTCAACGACTGCCACATCAACCTTGCGGCGTTTGAAATACTCAAAGGCGGCCAGCGTCAAAGTTTCAAAATGCGTGGCGGAAACGTTGCTGTTCTTGACGCGGAAAATCATTTCGGCAAAGTCGTCTTCGGGAATGTTCACACCGTTGATTTTAATTCGTTCGCAATAACTTTCCAAATGCGGCGACGTGAACAATCCGACCGTCAACCCTTGAGCTTTGAGCATTTCGGCGAGCATGGCGCAGACTGAACCCTTGCCATTTGTGCCCGTAACGTGAATCGTCCGATAACAATTCTGCGGATTGCCTAATGCGGCGGCAAGTTTCTTCGTCCGCTCAAGACCTTCCTTTATCCCGAATTGGCAAAGCTGATTCAAATACTTTAGCGCGTCATCATAAGTTTTCAAGCTGGTTAATCCTCTGTTCAAGCGACGAAATTTTTTCTTCAGTGACGGAAAGTTTTTCGCGTTCGGATTGAACGACTTCGGCGGGGGCTTTACTCAAGAACCGTTCGTTATTGAGTTTGCCCGCAGTTGACGCCGCAAATTTTTTCAGCTTGTCCAGTTCTTTTTGGAGACGCGCAATTTCCTTTTCAGTGTCGATTAATCCTTCCAGCGGCAAATAAATTTCTACGCCGTCAATCACGGCACTCATCGCGTGAGCAGGTTTTTCTTCGGCGAAAGTTACAGGTTCCGCGAATGTCAGCGCGGTTATGTAGCCCGTGCACTCATGCAAAATTTCTGCATACTTCGCGCGCGTAACCTTCAAGACGACTGCAGCTTTCTTGCGCGAATCAATGCCCAGCTCCGATTTCAAGTTGCGAATCGTTCTGAAGACGCCCAAAATCACGTTCGCCAATTCGTCGATATTGTCGCGGTCGGACATTAAATCTTTCAGTTCGTCAACCGTCGGATAAGGTGCCAGCATGATTGAGCCTTGCGTATTCGGAAGTTTTTGGTGGATGATTTCCGTCAAGAATGGCATGAACGGGTGCAATAATCTCAACGTGCACTCCAAGACCGTCGACAGCATGAACAATACCGTTGCCTTAGCTCTTGCGTCCGAACCGTAAAGCCGCGCTTTTGTCAACTCAATGTAATAGTCGCAGAATTCAGACCAAATGAAATCATTTAAGAACCGCGCAGCTTCTCCCAACTCAAAGCGGTCAATATTTTTCGTGACGGCCTCAATGGTTTTCGCCAGCTCACTGATAATCCACTCGTCAGCGAACTCCAAATCCTTACGCGTCGGCTTAAATGTCGCGTCGAAGCCCTCCAAATTCATCAGCAAAAATCTTGAGGCGTTCCAAATTTTATTCGCAAAGTTGCGGGCGGATTCAACCTTCGACCAATAAAATCTTAAATCATTGCCGGGAGTGTTGCCGGTAACGAGCATAAATCTCAACGAGTCCGCGCCGTATTTATCGATAACTTCAACGGGGTCAATGCCGTTGCCGAGGGATTTTGTCATCTTGCGTCCGAGTTCGTCGCGAACCAATCCGTGAATGAAAACGTGCTTGAAGGGCACTTCGCCGCGGAATTTCAAACCCATCATCACCATTCGCACTACCCAGAAAAAAATTATATCGTAGCCGGTGACTAAGACGCTTGTCGGGTAAAATTTTTTGAGTTCGGGAGTTTCTTCGGGATAGCCGAGCGTGCTGAATGGCCACAGCGCACTTGAAAACCACGTGTCCAAAACATCTTCCTCGCGCCGCAAATTTTTTCCGTGGCAATGCGGGCACTCGTCAATGTCAGTTTCCGAAACCGTCATCTCGCCGCAGTCGTCGCAATACCACGCAGGGATTTGATGTCCCCACCACAGCTGACGACTTATGCACCAGTCGCGGATATTTTCCAGCCAGTTGACGTAAATTTTCGTGAAGCGTTCGGGAACAAATTGCAACTTGCCCGATTTAACTGCCTCAATCGCGGGAGCGGCTAAAGTTTCCATTTTAACGAACCACTGCTTGCTGATAAGCGGCTCAACGGTCGTGTGACAGCGTGAACAATGTCCGACGGCGTGTTCATAATCCTCAACCCGAACTAAAAATCCGCCCGCCTCCAAGTCGGCAACAATCTGTTTGCGGCATTCGTAACGGTCAAGCCCCGAATATTTCCCAAGCCCTTCAGCCATCGTGCCGTCATTGTTGATAACTTTGACTTGCTCAAGATTGTGGCGCAATCCCATTTCAAAATCGTTGGGATCGTGGGAAGGCGTGACTTTAACCGCGCCCGTGCCGAATTCTTTATCAACGTAGCTGTCGGCGAAGAGCGGCATTTCACGATTTACCAGCGGCAGAATTACGGTTTTGCCGACGAGATTTTTATAGCGTTCGTCGTCAGGGTGAACGGCAACTCCCGTATCGCCCAACATAGTTTCGGGACGCGTCGTGGCAACTTCAACGTAGCCGCTGCCGTCCTTGAAGGGATAGCGCAAATGCCACAAATGCCCCTGCTCCGTTTCATGCTCAACCTCAATGTCACTTAGCGCAGTGTTGCACTTCGGACACCAGTTGATAATCCTCGTGCCGCGATAAATCAAGCCCTCGTTGTAAAGCTGGACGAAAACTTTTCTGACTGCCGCAGAACAGCCTTTATCCATCGTGAAGCGTTCGCGTTCCCAATCACAACTTGAACCGAGCGTCCGCAGTTGATAGCTGATTCGATTGCCAAATTTTTCTTTCCACTGCCAGACGCGCTCCAAAAATTTTTCGCGTCCGAGTTCGTAACGGTTAGTGCCTTCCGCGCGCAGTGATTCTTCAACCTTAGCTTGAGTGGCAATGCCCGCGTGATCTGTACCCGGCATCCAAAGGGTATTGTCGCCCTTCATGCGATGATAGCGAATCAAAATATCTTGCAACGTCTCATCAAGCGCGTGACCCATGTGCAACTGCCCCGTCACATTCGGCGGCGGTATCACGATACAATACGGCGCACCTTCTGCCTCTGCCGTCGTATGAAAATTTTTATCTCGCTCCCATGCCGCGTAAATTTCTTTCTCGAATTGTTGCGGCTCGTAAGTCTTCGATATATTGCTCATTCGTATTAGAAAGTAGAAAGTAGGTAGTAGAAAGTAGGGTTTTAACTCCTACCTCCTACCTCCTAACTCCTAACTGTCCTATTCCCTCCTTAACGTGAGATTTTTTCAATAATAAACTGCCGCCGCTTGAAAGTCAATTTAGGAACTAGTAATTAGGAACTAGGAACTAGTTTTTACTAATTTCTAACCCCTACTAGTTCCCAGTTCCTATTTACTAGTTCCTAGCAGACGATAAATGCTGACCGTGTTAAAAAGATATGCGGCAAGCGGGTCGTCGTTGAGTTCGGACTTTACCAGAGCATTCAACTTGTACGCGGGGATTTTGGCATAAAAATTCAGCGTGACGGAAATTCTGAACTTGGCGAACCAGTCCAGCACCGCATAACGATAATTTTCATGCGCCTCAAAAAATTTTATCTTGTCCATGACGCGTTCAAAGGCCTTGAAGCCGTCCCTAATGGCGCGAATCCTCTTGGCAAAATATTTCGCAGTAGTGTAATTTTCTCGCGAAACTGAACCTTCAATCGGTCTGATGATGTTCACGACGTTGGGAACATTGAGGAAATTTTTAGCCGTGCAGAGTGCCTCAAATGCAAAGGAGGCGTCCTCGCAAGTTTCCATTTCTGGGAAGAAAATTTGATTGGTTATCAGAAAATCGCGGCGATAAAATAATAACCATGTCGCCCAAAATGAATTCGGAGCGGAAGTTATCCACTTCTTCACGCGCGCGGAAATGTCTTGCGGCTCCAAAGTCGGCGCAGTCAATTTTTCTTTCCGATAAGTTTGCAGTCTGAAATTCTTCGGATTGGTCAACTCATCAAAATTCGTAACGGCAGGATCATCGATTGATTTCGGCTTGCCGCCCCATAAAACGAAATTTCTTTGCATGTGCACAACGTCCGCTTGAAATTTTTCGGCAAGCGTTGTCAACTCCTCAAGCGCACTCTTCGTGAAAAGGTCGTCGCTGTCGAGGAAGGCAATATATTTTCCGCGAGCAAATTCAATCCCGACATTGCGCGGGATACCCGGCATACCAAAATTTTTCGGCAACTTTATGACATGCAATCGCCCGCCAAATTTCTCCGCAAAACTCTCGGCAACTTCAACGGAATTATCAGTCGAGCCGTCATCAATCACGATAACTTCAAAATTTTTCAGCGTCTGATAAAGCAAACTCTCCAACGTCTGCGGCAGAACTTTTGCTGAATTGTACATTGGGATTACGACACTCACAAGCGGCATTTTACTTTCCACCCTGCTCACCTCCCGATTGGAGTTTGGTTATGCGTCGGCGGTAAACGTGAATTGCTCCGAACATGTACGCGAAAAATGGCGTGAACTCCCCGCAATATTTCTTCAGCTCCTTGCGCACCAGCTTGTCAAGTTGCGCCGTCGTGAACTTGTCGTAAAATCTCTGCGTCCAAAGCAAATGCTGCTGAATTATATAATCAAGCGGCAACTGTCGATATGCGGGATTCTTCGCGAAAAATTCTATCCCGCTCATGAAATCATCAAGCACTTTCGAGCCTTCAATCATCAAATGCGTCAGCGCGTGCAGTGATTCGCTGATTGGTACTTTTCGACGCGTTATCGAATCGGGATTGTGGCGGTATATGTATATTATATTCGGGACGCGGACTATCCTCGGCGCAGTGCATATGACTTGGAAATAAAAAATTATGTCCTCGGACGTTATCAGCTTGTCGAAGTGAAGATTTTTTTCCATGATTAAATCGCGGCGGTAAAGTTTATTGTGCACCCAGCCGAAAAATCTGCTCCTGCAAAACATTTTCACGCGTTCGGCAAGATTGTCGGTCTCAAGCATTGCCTCCTTGCAAAAGCCGCCCTTCTCCTTGCTGAAGGTCGTAAATTTCGTTTCGGGCGTCACGTCGATTATCTGATTTTCGGGGAAGTAGACTTGCTCGGTGTGCACGACATCAGCCCGCCATTTTTCAGCGGCAGTGACCAGTTCGCTCAATGCAGTTTTGGTGTACATGTCATCAGCGTCAAGGAAGGCGATATATTTTCCGCGACTCAATCTGATTCCGGTATTGCGAGGTTCACTTGCGCCACCCGAATTTTTTGCATGCCGAACAATTTTAATCCGCCCGTCATGTTGAGCAAGTTCCGCGACGATTTTAAGCGTGTCATCAGTCGAGCAATCATCAACGCAAATAACCTCAAAATCTTTGAACGTCTGATTTAAAACGCTCATCAGGCAGGTTTTGATATATCGCGACGCATTGTACATCGGCAAAATCACTGACACTACCGGCAATCGCGGGACATTCGCGGGTAGATTTTTGCTCTGAAGTTTATGTTTGGACATTTATCATTCTCCGTATCTGAAATATTTTGCGGCAAAAATATAACACAGTGCCCTTTATCTTGCAAATTTTATTTCCTTATTGCGCCAAAAAATTTTCAATGTTATCATGCGTTAAAAGGGGGAATTCACATGTCAACACCGATTGAAGTATTAAAAAAATTTGTCAACGTACTCGTCACGACATCTAAGCAAGGTACCGAGGCTGCCGATGAGGCATTCAAATCTGTTGGAGCGGGGACTTATTCCGCGTTCAAGTCTGCATTTTCCGCCGCGCAGAAAGGCTACTCCAATCAAGATTTTCTGGAGCAAGTCTGCGGGATTCGGCTCAACAATAAGGATACGGGAGCTATCACAGGTTCGGACGCGGGATATAGTCGGACTGCCAAGACTGCTGAATCAATCGTACCCGAAACTGCTGCCGCCGTTGAGCTCACTGACGCCCAATATAATTCTTTCACGAAAAACGGCTTGACTGTCAACGTCACTTACAACACTACCACCAGCCCCGGCTCAAATTTCAACTACGACAGCGAAACTTACCTTGAAAAACAAAAATTG
>JAFRSO010000054.1 GCA_017427545.1 Selenomonadaceae bacterium | reverse complement strand
TTAACTTTTTTTGCCGACCAAATTGCCAGGAAGTTGAAAAGCCCCGTTTCACTCGTGATGTTGACGACAATCATCATGCCCATTAAAAGTCCGATTGTGTTGAAGTCGATATGGTGCACGGCGGTTTCCTGGTCGATAATTCCCAAAAGAATCATCAGCATTGCGCCGAAAAGTCCGACAACCGTTCGGTGGATTTTTTCGGAAATTATCAGCGCGTAGGCGGTTATGAAAATCACAATCGCCACAATCGTCATGGTTTCCATTAAATTACCTTCCTCTCAAAAAATTTTCGGTCAAAAAATTTTTTTACAAGTGCAATCAGTAAAGTTTTTTATCAGTAACGGTCAGAGTAATTTTTTCGCCGTCACGTTTTATCTTGAAGTTGTAGCTTTTGACGCCCGCGTTCGACAGCTCAATCCTCAAGGCGAGGAGTTCCCTGCCGAGTTTGTCGGTAAGTTCGGGAGTAAATCCTGCCTTTGCAAGCGGCGCGGGTGGAGCTTCAGCCGCCTCAAGTGCACGAAGTTTTTCAGCTTTTTTCGCGGCGGAAAGGAGTTGCTGCTCAATCGTCTCCTCCTCGACATAATTTTTTACCATATCTTTATCCGTCAAGCCGCGCGGGATTTTCGGCATAATTAATCACCTCGCTTTAACTTTTGCCCAAGTGTCCTTCAAGCCGACAACGCGATTAAAAACCAATTTATCGGCGGTAGTGTCCGGGTCGACGACAAAATATCCCAGGCGCAAAAATTGGTAATGACTGCCCGCGCCCGTCCATTTAACGGAAGGTTCAATCAACGCTTGCTTGACAATCAGCGAATCGGGATTGAGTGCGGCGATAAAATCTTCCGGCAAGTTACCGTTAGCGTCGGTCGTCAAAAGATAATCATACAATCTGACTTCGGCGGGGAGTGCAAATTTCGCGCTGACCCAATGAATCGTGCCCTTGATTTTACGTCCGGCAGTCGCGCCGCCTGATTTTGAAGTCGGATCGATTGTGCAACGCAACTCGACGACTTCGCCCGCAGAATTTTTGATAACCTCCTCGCATTTGATGATGTAAGCGTGCTTGAGTCGAACTTCACCGCCGGGTTTGAGTCGGAAAAATTTTTTCGGAGCGTCTTCCATAAAGTCTTCGCGCTCAATGAAAATTTCTCGCGTGAAGGGAACAAATCGACTGCCGCCGCGTTTGGGATGATTTTCAGCCGTCAAATACTCAACAGAATTTTCGTCCACGTTCGTCAAAACAACTTTCAGCGGTTCAAGGACAGCCATAACCCTATCGGCATTTTCGTTCAAATCTTCGCGGACGCAGTGTTCAAGCATTGCAATATCGACGACGCTGTTACTTTTGGCGACGCCGATACGCTCACAAAAATCTTTAATCGCCGCGGGAGTAAAGCCCCTCCTCCGAAGTCCGCAAAGTGTCGGCATACGAGGATCGTCCCAGCCGCGAACGTAATTTTCCTCAACCAACTGCCGAAGTTTACGCTTGCTGGTGATGGTGTTCGTCAAGTCAAGGCGGGCAAATTCTATTTGACGCGGGCGGCTGTTCACGTCGAAGCCGAGAGAATCCAACAGCCAATCATAAAACGGGCGATGATCTTCAAACTCCAGCGTACAGACCGAGTGAGTGATATTTTCTATCGCGTCCTCAAGCGGGTGCGCAAAATCGTACATGGGATAAATCAACCAATCGTCGCCGGTGTGATGATGATGTGCGCGCGTGATTCGATAGATGACGGGGTCGCGCATGTTGATATTCGGGCTTGCCATGTCAATTTTCGCCCGCAAAACTTTTGAGCCGTCAGGAAACTCGCCCGCCTTCATGCGCGTGAACAAATCCAAATTTTCTTCGACACTGCGATTGCGCCAAGGACTTTCCTTACCCGGTTCAGTCAAAGTGCCGCGATAAGCTCGAATTTCTTCCACACTCAAATCGTCGACATAAGCCAGCCCGCGTTTAATCAGCTCAACCGCGAAATCATAAAACTTGCCGAAATAATCCGACGCGAAAAATTTTCTGTCGCCCCAATCAAAGCCCAGCCACTTAATATCCTCTTGAATCGAATCGACAAATTCAACGTCCTCTTTAGTCGGATTGGTGTCGTCGAAACGCAAATTACACAAGCCGCCGTTGTGAAGGGCAAGTCCGAAATTCAAGCAAACGGATTTTGCGTGACCGATATGCAAATAACCGTTCGGCTCCGGCGGAAATCGCGTATGAATCCCGTCAGTGTACTTGCCCGCCTTCAAATCGTTTTCAATTTCCTGCTGTATAAAATTTATCATATCAAGACTCCTTTAATTTTTATCTGCGTCATAAATTATTTCACTTGAAAGCCGCAAAGACCAATCCTCCGACTGCCGCCGCGATTGCTCCGAAACCTACGACCGCTGCTATCGTCATCGTGTGAATTTGATCGCTTAAACGGTCGAATTTATCATCAATTTTCTTGTCTAGGCTATCAACCTTTGTGTAAAATCGCTGATTCATTTCGCGCATATCTGCACGAATATCGCGAATTTCTTCCATTACCATGTCGACTTTAATCAGTGTGTTATCAATCCGTGCATTTTGCGCATCAATCTGTCTTTGAAGTGATTCGTTAATTCTTTCTTGTTCGGTCATGTCAAACACCACCTTAATCGGCAAGTTTCTCCTTGACGTGAAGTTTTAAGCGGCGAACACCTTCAGCAACGCGCTCGTCCATTGGAAGATTTGAAACGATTTTTTCAATGTAGCCGCGCTCAACAATCTTTTGCATCGTCCACGAAAAATTGACATCGTAAATCCACATGAGCCGAACAATTTTCCTGTCACCGTTCGTGCGAATTTTCCTGTAGTCGGCTTGCTCACCCGTCACGAAATTTTCCACAAAGTCGGGGCTTATGTCGGCAACCAATCTGCTCGTCGACTTAATGAACTGCGGCATTTTGTCAGCATTCTCCTGCGCAAGGAAAGGTTCAAGTACGCGGTAAATGTCGAGCTTGTCAGCGTCACGAATCAGTTTGGCGAATAAAATTTTTCTATCGTCGTCAGTCGGGGCAATGATTTTCTTGTTGTGATTCTGAATTGAAAATTTCACAAGGCCATAATCTTCGGCGGAAAGTTCCTTGAAAAATTCCAGATCGTCAATGACTTTGAGGGCAAGGTCGGCATGATCTTCGGAATCGGCATCGTTGAAAGTTTTGTAAATGCTGTATTGGCGGAAGCGTCCCACGTCATGAAAAAGCCCGATAATTTCGGCAAGATCGGTGTCATGCGTCGACAACTTCAAGAATTTTGCAAGCTCCACACAATTTGCCGTGACGTAGCCGGTATGCTTCTCCTTGATTAAAATTCCCTGCTGAACTTGAGCGTCGTCCGAATAAAAACTTTTCATGTAAGCCGCCATCCACGCGTGCATTCGGCTCAACAATTCCCGCATTCAATCGACCTCCCAAAATTAAAATATCATTAGCGCGATTATACAACCGATTAGGGCTTTGTGCAATTTATCTTGACAAATTTATTGACGGGCAAAAAACGCTGTGATAATATGTGCGCGGCTAAGAGTAAATTTTTTTGGAGGCGATTCTTGATGAGTAAAATCGCAGTCGTGTTTTGGAGCGGCACCGGCAATACCGAGGCAATGGCGGAAGCTGTAGCTGAAGGTGCAAAAGCTGCCGGCGCGGACGTTGAAGTTTTCCAGGTCGACGACTTCAACGCAACTGACATGGCGGATTATAACGGCTTCCTGTTCGGTTGCCCGGCAATGGGCGACGAGGTTTTGGAAGAAGATTCTTTCGAGCCTTTCTTCACCGAAGCTGAATCGAAACTCAACGGCGTACCCGTCGGACTTTTCGGCAGTTACGGTTGGGGCGGCGGCACGTGGATGGAAAATTGGAGTGAGCGTACCAAAGAGGCCGGTGCAAGGTTCGTCGGCAATGTGATCGCTGAAAATGCGCCCGACGATACTGCCCTTGACGAATGCCGTAAGCTCGGTGAGGATTTGGCTAAGGCTGTGTAAAATTTTTCCCATGCAATAAAAAATCCCCGTGTCTTCATCAGAGCGGGGATATTTTTTAGGAACTAGGAACTAGTTTCTAACAGCAACAGCTAATCCCTAAATATTCGCGGTCAATCATGCCCAGCACAATCAAATTTTCGTAGACGCCGTTGGTCAAAAGATATTCGCGCAAGAAACCTTCGCGGACAAATCCTAAACTTTCGTATAGGTGGAGCGCAACTTTGTTGTAGTCTTTGCAGTCAATCCAAATGCGGTGAAAATTTTTAACCTCGAACGTCCACTTCATGAGCAGTTGCAATGCCTCTCGACCGTAGCCGATACCTTTGCGCCCGATGATAACGTGAGTGAACTCGGCGCATGGCGAATCCAATTTGCGGAGCATGAAATATCCGACGGAATTTCCCGTTTCAAGCTCCTCAACAATCACGTCAATTTTTTCCGAACCGTCCGAAGTGATAATCTCGCGGTGATAATTTTCGTCGAACGGCACGACAAATTTCAAATTTTCCGGCGCATATTGCAGCGTTATTATATAGTTTAAATCGGAAGCGTTCGCCCGCCTAAGGCGCAACCGTTTTCCCTCGATCAAAATTTCATTCATGAAACCATCTCCTTCACGATAAATATATCAGCTATAAAAAATTTTTCAAGGGGAGGAATTTTATTTGGAATATTTTCAACATATTGATTGGTGGGCATTGGGACAAAAGCTCATCGTGCCGGCGTGCATTTTGGCATTTTCATTGTTCGTCGGAATCGCACTCAACCAGCTGTTGACGAAAAAACTTGCACGTCACGTTAAGGCCAGCGAATCGGAACTCATGGAAATTTTCTTCCGCGCAATGAAGGGCGTACCAATTTCCTTGTGCTTGGTAATCGGTCTTTATTGGAGCGTCACGACTTCCGATATGCCCGCCGGTCTCGAAAAAATTTTTTCATATGTCCTGTTCGCAATGATCGTATTTTCAATAACGCGAGTTTGTGAGCGGACGCTGTCGGGATTTATCAGGCTGAAATTTTCCGACTCAAGCGACATGACGCAATCAACTCTGCTCGATACGATTTTCCGAGTGGCAATTTACGCTTCGGGCGCATTGATTATCCTCGACTACTTCAATATCTCAATCGCGCCGATTATGGCGGCAATGGGTGTCGGCGGTATGGCAGTTGGTCTCGGCTTGAAGGAAACTTTAGAAAATATTTTTTCGGGATTGCAAATTATTATTTCAAAACAAATTCGCGTTAATGATTACATAAGACTTTCGTCGGGCGACGAAGGGCGCGTTACCGACATTAACTGGCGATATATTACGGTTATGCCGGCGTCAAAAAGCAGCGTCGTCGTCATTCCGAACAAAGTCATTGCCGGGGCAGTCACGACGAATTTTTCCCAGCCGCACGACGATATAGTTTTGGTCGTACCAATCGGAGTGGGCTATGAAAGTGACTTGGAGCTTGTCGAGCGCGTGACGGTTGAGGTTGCCACAGAACTTCAGACGAAGATTGACGGCTATCAACCCAAAATCGATTCGGAAGGCGTCGACAGAAATCCTCTCGCACCCGTCGTCCGCTATCAAAAATTCAACGATTCGTCGATTGACTTCAACGCGGTTATGCACGTCCAAACTTTCACCAATCAATATATTTTGAAGCATGAATTCATCAAGGCAATCACGAAGCGTTATCGCGAAGAGGGCATTAATATTCCGTTCCCGATTCGCACGCTCGATTTGCCTGATGATACAAAAATCAATTTAAGGAAGTGATTATCATGATTGTTGACGGCGTTAAGGTAAATTTTGTCGGCATTGATGACGCCACCCGTGACGAGGCTGCCAACTACGTCGCTTATGTTCGCGGACGCGTCTCGGTACCTGTCAAAACCATTTCCGTTAAGCTTTGTGACGACGGTTTGGTTGACGTGAGTTATACTGCTCGCGGTGAGAAATTTGAACGTATCAGAAGAATAACGGGTACCGATTAAGGATAGCCCGCAAAGTGACACTGTGGCAGAAATGCCGTTATGTACGCCGGACTTCGATAGAGGTCAGAAGTAAAAAAATAACGTACATGATTCGGGGGAGGTCATTAATATGACTGATCGCGAGGTTGGTAAAGTATTTAGAAAGATACCGTCACTGAAATTTTTATACGAAGTCAGCGAAGACGGGCGGATTTTCCGCAACGTTAAGTCGAAGAAGCAAAATAAAATTATCATCGATTATCATCATTCGCCCGCAGGATATTGTTTCACTTTTATTTGCCGCAAAGGTAAAGTTCAACGAATACCCATAGCTCGCGTAGTTGCCGAATGCTGGCTTGGAGCTAAGCCTGAAGGTTATGAGATAGATCACATTGACCGCAACAGCTTAAATAATCACTGGACAAATTTACGCTACGTGACTAAGAGTGAACAAATGAAAAATCGTGACCACAGCGGCATTAGCAAAATTGGTTCGGCGAATCTTGAAGCGGCTCGACGTCGGAGAATGAAACCGCTTGCACTGATTAAGGGCGACGAAAGGCATAATTTTGAATCCGCAACCGCTGCCGCTCGTTGGTTGGCTGAACAAATGAGCAAGACTGTTGAACATGTCCGCGCCAAATTCAAAAAGCACCGTTCGCACGTTTACGGTTATGACGTTGAGTATCCAGCTAATTTACCAATTGTAGAGACTGCACGTGTCCGCCCTATGGGGCAAGAAACAGTCCATTAAAGTATCTTGTCGGCACAACAGACCGTTGGAATGACGCTAAAAAATCAGAAGAGCATGACAGAGTTAAACACAACCTCTATTGATTGAAGCTTTGCAAAAAAAAATCAGAGCCGCTGTTAAGGAAAAAGGAATAAGGAAAAAGGAACAAGTTTAAAAACTCCTAACTCCTCACTCCTAACTCCTAACTGAAAACGGGCGGCTCATTTTTTATGCGTCAATGTCAACGTCGATAATGCCCGCCGCATATGGCGCAATATCATAATGCTGGAAGATAAAATGCACGTGAAGATTTTCGTCCCAATAAAAATCTTCGGGAAGATGTTTCAGCGGCAGTGCTTCGGGGAAAAAATATAATTTTTCACGCTCAGCCTTTTCACGAAGCTTGCGCTCAATCCGACTTTTGAATTCATCGGGGCTGACACCTTCGCCGACTTCCGTCAAATAATTCATGCCCATCAACTCGCCCGACGATGTGTTAAAATTCAGCGTGTGTTGCCAAGTCGCAGGATGTGCCGCGCCCTCAAAATATTGGCTTTCCGTTATGATAATGCTCAAAATCACGGTGCCGCCCGATTCATTTGAACCGATTTCATAACTCGTGCGGGCGTCAAGAACATTGCGGTTATCGTATTGCGCGGCATAATGCAACCCCTTGATGAAGGTTGAAATTTCCTCCTCGATTTTAGCGTTGATCCGATTTTCGACGGCCGGATTATCCACATGCACCACGGGATAAATCAAAGTTTCATTGCCGTTGAATTTGGCGGACTCAATCTTTGCCGCACCGCAAAAATTTTGGACGCTGACAATCAACGCGACAAGTAAAGCTATAAAAATTTTTCGCATACAAATCACCTCGGACGAATTATATCACGCCGAAAAATTTTGTCGACGCGAAGGATTTTTTCTGCTATCATGTGAAAAAAATTTTTGGGGAGAAGCAATGATTCAACTTGAAAACGTTACAAAATATTACGGCGAACGGCTCATCTTCCGCGACGTGAGCTTTAAAATTTTCGACGGTGAAAAGGTCGGTATCGTCGGCAAAAACGGCGCGGGTAAATCCACGCTGATTAAAATTATGACGGGCGCGGAACCTTTTGAGGCCGGCACAATCGGCGGACTTCGTGCGGAAGATATCGGCTGTGTTGAACAGACGCCCAAATTCACTGCCGCGACACTCCTCAACGAAATGTTGACTGTTGAGGGCGTCGAAAAATTTCAGGCGAGAAAAATTTTATTCGGGCTGGGATTTTCGGAGGCGGAGCTTGATAAAAATCCGAATCACTTCAGCGGAGGCGAATCTGCGAAAATTTCTCTGGCTAAGGCTCTGCTAAATGAACCGCGGATTTTGATTCTCGACGAGCCGACAAATCATCTGGACATTTACTCGATTGAATTTCTGGAAGAGTTCGTCAAGAATTATCGCGGCACGGTTATTGCCGTCACGCACGACCGGCACTTCCTGCAAAATTGCGTTGAAAAAATTTTGGACATGGAAAATTTTCGGGCGACGCTTTATCCCGGCAACTATGAAAAATTTGTTCGGCTTAAGCGGGAACGTCATGAGGCGGAACTTAAAGCTTATGAAAAGCAGCAGATTGAAATTGCGAAGCTGGAAGAATTTGTGCGGCGGAATAAAGCGGGCGTCAAGGCTAAACAGGCTCGCGGGCGTCAGACTTTGCTTGACCGTATGCAACGATTGGAAAAGCCGCCGTCGAATGAAACTGCCAACATCAGATTGGGCGACGCTGCCGAGTCAGCAAACCGCGTGTTGATTTTGGAGAAAATTTTTTTCAAGAACATCATCAAGGATTTCAGCGCGGAAATTTTCAAGGGCGAAAAAATCGGACTTATCGGGCGCAACGGCGTCGGAAAATCTACGTTGCTGAAAATTATCGTCGGCGAACTCAAAGCTGATTCGGGCGAAATAAAAATTGGCAACCGCGTAAAAATCGGCTATCTTTCTCAAGGGCACGAGGAACTTAACGAGAATCGGACGCCGCTTGAGGAATTGAATTACGAATTCGGTTTGACGGAAGGTCAAGCCCGCTCCGAACTTGCGCGATTAAATTTGTTTGCTCAAGTCGTGGAAAAGCCGATTGCCGATTTGTCGGGAGGTGAGAAAACTCGCGTGGCGTTGACGAAATTAATTTTGACGGGCGCAAATTTTTTAATCCTGGACGAGCCGACGAATCATTTGGACTTGCCGGCGCGTGAGGCAATCGAGGCGGCTTTAAACGACTTCGACGGAACAATTTTAATCGTCACGCACGACCGATATTTGCTTGACAAAGTAACTTCGCGAATAATAGAATTCGTCGAAAGGGAAAAGGGATATGGGAAAAGGGATAAATCAAAACCTCAACCCCTCAAACCTCAAAGCTCAAAGCTCAAACCTAACACGCAAGCATTGGACAAAATCGAAGCGCAAATAAAAATGGCGGAGATGGAATTGAAGATGATAGAACATGAGATAAATTCCGCAGTCGAGCCGGACAAATTGACGGAGTTGGCTGCGGCGCATGTGGCGAAGTTGGCGGAGATTGACGAATTTTATCTTAGGTGGGAGGAGTTGCAATGTTGAGAGCTGTGCCGATTATCCTCGCCGTAATTCTTTGCTTTTCAAATTTGGGATTCATCAATCTTGGCGGACACGTGACCGAAAATGATTCGGTTAAGGTTGCCGACGCTCACGCCCCGCACAATCATTTGACGCAAGATAAAAATGCTCAAGCCGCCACGATTAATGAAATTTACGAGTTTGAGGACGTGACCGCTAATTCCGTCCAAAGTTCCAATGAAGAAATTATTCCGCGCGAACAAAATATTTTGCGGCTATGCTGGGATATTGTCCCCAACGCCGTCAAGTATGAAGTTCTCATCAGCGGCACTTCGCTTTTCGCCTACACTAACGGCATTGAAATTCCCGTCGAAAATGTCAATGCGAAATTTCAAGTCAACGCCGTATCTTTGGAAGGCACGACGCTTGAAAATAAATTGCCGATTGTCGCCATTGACACGAATCCTGTTGCCCCGCGAACTACTACCGAATTCGACAAGATGAATTATCCTCCGATTTATCCCGTGTACTCGTGGATTCCGACGAGTGGCGCGGATCATTATGAAATTGAACTCATTAAGGACAATAAAATTATTCGTCGATATTTTACGCCGTCGCAGCCGCATGATGATAATTTTGATTTTTACGACAAGGAGCCGGTGCTTGATGAGGGCGAATATTTTTGGCGAGTGCGTGCGCTCAATCAATACAATCAGCCGTTGACGCAGTGGTCTGTAAAGGACGCTTCAAACAGTTTCGAGGTCGTGCACAAAGTCAGATTCTGCGCGCTCGGTGACAGCATAACTCATGGCGGCGGCTCAATTTCCGTTCCACCGTCGACTGTGATTTACAACTGGGAAACTTACTGCGCGATTCCCGTCAAAAATCTCGGCAGGAGCGGCGACACTACCGCAGAAATTTTAGCGCGCTTCGACAACGACGTTTTACCGTTCCGCCCCGAAGTTTTATTCATCATGGCTGGTGTCAACGATTACCGCGCAAATATCATGGGCTGGGAGTCGGTTGAAAATTTGCAGGCGATTCAAGCCAAATGCATAAACAACGGCATTAAACCGGTCTTCCTTACGCCGACACCGCTCAATCCCGCGCAAATTCAAAAACTGAATTTTATCGACCGGCCGCCCGAAGATTGGCAGGAGCATAGAAAATTTATTTGCGATTGGATTTGTGACCAGGAATTTTTTATCGACGTGAACGAAAAACTTGTTGACGACGATGGCAATTTGCTGGAAAGTTTATCGGTTGACGGACTGCACCCCGACGCTGAAGGCAAAAAAATTATCGGTGAGGCAGTGGCCGCCTGGCTTGATAAATATTTGAACTTGAAATGACAGCTTGAAGATTAAAGCCCGCCTCGGAAAATTGAGGCGGGTTTTTGCTTACAAAAAAATTGCCGCCCGTAAGCGACAGAAAATTTATTGGGAGAAGTGAATTATTTTTCGAGAACGACAACTTCAAACGGACGAAGATTTTCGGCAAGCCCGTCGTAATTGCCGAGAAGTTTTTTATGGCCTTGAGCGGAGTAATCAGCCAAAGTTTTTTCGGCAAGTTTTGATTCGACGCCGAGGAAATTGCAAATAACAATCAGCTCTTCATTTCCAAGCGTTCGGCGATAAGCAAGGACATTAGGATTGTCGCGCTCAAGAAAATCAATCGCGCCGTCAGAAATAATTTTTTTACTCTTGCGCAGACGAACGAGTTGCTTGTAAAAATTCAGCACAGAGTTTTCGTCGCGTTCCTCGACTACAACGTTAAAGTGCGTGAAGTTGTCGGGAGATGAAATCCACGGTTCGACACTTGAAAAGCCTGCGTATTTTTCTGCCGACCATTGCATAGGCGTGCGCCCGTTATCGCGTGAACGTTCGCCGATAATCTTCAACGCTTCCGATTTGCTCTTGCCCTGCTTAAGCAAAATTTTGTAGTAGTTCAAGCTTTCAACGTCGCGATACTGCTCAATCGAAATGTAATCGGCGTTAGTCATGCCGAGTTCTTCGCCTTGATAAATATAAGGCGTGCCGCGCATGAAGTGAATCGCCGCCGCCAACATTTTCGCCGACTCGTTGTGATAATTTTTATCGTCACCGAAACGAGAGACTGCTCGCGGTTGGTCGTGATTGCACCAGAAGACTGCGTTCCAACCATTCGCCTTTGCCATGCCTACTTGCCACGTCTCGAAAAGTTTTTTCAACGCAAAAAAAAAAACGCCATATTGACGAAAAAACTTGCTCGTAATAAAATTTGAACTGTCAAAAGTCAAATTCGTCACGTGCAAGATTTTTCTTTGCTGATTCTAGCAGTCTTGCCCGTTAGTGTCAATCAAAAGCGAGGTAAGGCTAATGATTATCTATAAAATTACCTGCAAACTTAACGGAAAGAGTTATGTCGGCAAGACAGCGCGTTCGCTTAAAGTACGTATTACTGAACATCTGTATAACAGCCGCACTCGTCGCAATAAATCTTACATTGATAACGCCATCGGAAAGTACGGCTGGAAAAACTTTACAGTAGAGGTTCTTGAGATTTGCCAGACGCTCGAACAACTCAATGAACGCGAAAAATTTTGGATTCGTGAGCTTAACTGTAAGAAACCGAATGGTTATAACTTAACTGACGGTGGCGAAGGTGTTTCGGGGCGAATTATGCCGCCTGAACATCGTGCAAAGATCTCCAAGTCAAACAGCGGTCAAAAACGTTCTGACGCTACTCGAAAGAAAATGTCGAAAACTTGGAAAGGGCACGAGGTAACAGACGAGACCAAAGCCAAATTATCTGCTAATTCGCCACTAAAACGCCCTGTTCGCTGCATAGAAACCAACGAAATTTTCGATTCGATAACTGCCGCGTCAGAATGGGCAAGCGTCACCGTCAACGCAATAAGCATGGCACTTCATGGAAAAACAAAACGGTCGGGCGGTTATCATTGGGAGTACATCGACGGTTCTGCCTATTAATAATGCCGTGTATGTCGCCAATGCCGTCGCTGTTCGAGTCGTAGAAACTTTTCGGGTAAATTTGATAAACAACTTTGTCGCTGAACTTCATGCAAAACCCTCCTCAATAAGTCGCGATAACCGTTTCATTCGATTTGCCTTGCTGACCGCTCATAAATTTGAACGTCTCAACGCCGTTGGGATTGGCGACGACGAAAACTGCCGTGTCAGGGTGACCGGCTTTTTTTTATTGCCACACGACTGAACTTGAGCAGAGGAGTTCCAGCTTTAACAACATCACCGACCTTGCAAAGATAACTGAAACCTTCGCCGCCCATTGACACCGTATCAATCCCGACGTGAATCAAAATCTCGACGCCGTTTGAAAGCGTCATGCCGACCGCGTGTTTTGAATCTTCCATCAGCACGGTAATTTTTCCCGATACAGGAGCGCAGACAGTTTCATTAGCAGGTTTAATCGCCAAACCTTGTCCGACCATACCCGCCGAGAAATTTTACGCAAAAAAAAGCCATATTGACGAAAAAACTTGCTCGTAATAGAATTTGAACTGCTAAAAGTCAAATTAGTCACGTGCAAGATTTTTCTTTGCTGATTCTAGCAGTCTTGCCCGTGAGTGTCAATTAAAAGCGAGGTAAGGATAATGATTATCTACAAAATCACCTGCAAACTTAACGGCATGAGCTACGTCGGCAAAACTACACGTTCACTTGACGAACGCATCAAAGAACACCTGCGCAACAGCCGCAACTCTTACGTCGACCGAGCCATTAAAAAGCATGGTTGGAAAAATTTTACGGTTGAAGTTCTTGCAGTGTGCAAAACTATCGAAGAGCTTAACGAATGCGAAAGAAAAAGTATCGTCGAATATAAGACCAAGTTTCCGAACGGCTACAATCTGACCGACGGTGGCGAAGGCACTGCAGGGCGTATTGTCTCTGACGAAACGCGCAAAAAATATCCGAAGCACGCACAAGACGCAAATTTCAGCCTCTTAGCGAAGAACATCGCAAAAAAATTTCACTTGCAAACAAAGGAGTCAAACGTTCTGAAGAATATTGCAGAAATATTTCCGAGAGACAACGCGGCACCAAAAGAAAGCCACATTCGGAAGAAACACGCCGCAAGTTGTCGGCAAAGTGTAAAAATAAATGCCCCGTACGTTGTATCGAGACTAATGAAGCTTTTGAATCTATAAAAGCAGCGGCTAAATGGGCAAAGGTTAATTTTTCCACTCTAAGTATTGCAGTCGGTAAAAGTAACCGTACTGCAGGCGGCTATCATTGACAATACGCTGATTAGTTCACCGTAAAGCCGTCGAAATCTGCACGATACCTAAAATTGGAGTACCGTCCATCTTGCGCACGACCGACCAACAAATTCTGACCGGAATACCGACGTGGAAGACTGCCTCATCAATCAACCAAAGGAAGTGATCCATGCCCGCCAAAAATTGACTGAGTTCGACCAGTGTTTTCGTTCCGTACTCGAATATATACAATGAATTAATGTGGCTTCTGCAACCGAGAATGAGACCGCCTGTGATAATCGCCGGAATTAACGGTGCGAAAATTTCAGCCGCAATCGCCGCCGCTCTTTGCAAAATGTTTTGATTGGCACCGACCGCAGCTTTGACCGCATCTTTCGACATGCCCTCAATGCCTGCAACTGCCGTAAAGTCTTTGTAGAATTCGCATAACACAAACATTTATGCAAGTCAATCATTTCCGAATGGTCGGAAAGTTTTTTCTTGAACAGCGGCACGAAAGAAATTTAATCGGTTCTGGCGGCCTTCATCGCTAATTTGTTCGCGTACATTTCCTTATCAGCCCGCTTAAAAACCTCGTCGGCAGTTTTATCTTTTGCAGGTTCGTAGAAGGCAATTCCGACTGCCGCAGAAATTTTTTCCCACAAGGCAAGCGATTCGTTAGAAAGTTTGTGCTCCATTTCGGATTTGAATTGCGCCACGAAATATTTGCTCAAGGAAACTTTTTCGCCCTCCAAAATCACGACGAATTCATCTCCGCCGACGCGATAAACATTTTCCTCACCGAAAACCGCGCATGTCAGACGGCAAGCATTTTTGAGGTAAGTGTTGCCGATTTCATGACCGTAAGTGTCGTTGACGCGTTTAAGATAATTCACGTCAACCATCACGATACAAAACTCCGCATCGCCAGCAGAAATTTTTTTGTCCAACTCGGCAATTTCCTCGGTGTAAGCGGTTTTATTTTTCACGCCCGTCAATGAATCCTTGTGAGCGATCTCGTCCATTGCAAAAACTTTTACGCGCATGTCGGCAACTTGAGTTTTCGCCCGCTGCAAATGTTCAAGGTATCTCGAAAAATTTTCCGTCGTCCGAAGCAGAGCATGATATAAATTTTCTATCTCATCGCCCGTGTGAATCTTCAAATTTTTAATTCGCTCAATATTTTTTTCGCGAGCCGTCATGTTGTCGTAGGAAAAATTTCGGGCGCAATAGGCCATCGTGTTGACCGGCAAAATGATATTGTTCTCGACGAACATCAAGCCGATTGCGAAAATGAAAATGAAACATCCTGCGAACAATGCCAGCAGCTTGATAATGAAAGTGTGCGTGTATTCGACGAGCGGCTCCATAGAAAAATCAATGGCGACGTAACATTGACACCTGCCCGAACCGTCATAAATCGGCTTGTAAAGCGTGAGCAGGTAGCCGTATTCGTCGTCGGAAATAATCGGCGGAATGGGTTTGCCGGCAAGTAAATCTTCGCGATAAGGCTTGACGGTTTCTTCCAGCTCAATGACTTGACCGGGCTTATCGGCCTCAACCATCGCCGTATCCAAATCAAAAACGACATGGCAACCGTCCTCCAAAATCCTGTAAACGTAAAGATATTTGGCATCGGGCGCACTGTTTTTAATCGAATAAAGTTTTTCTTCGGTGGACTTGTAACCCTCCGCCTCACGTCCGAGCTTGATATAACTGTCGACGCGGTAAGGATTGATTTCACTGCCGGCAACAGTAACCATGCCGTCAACCGTTTTGATTCTCTCATCAATGGCGGCGTCCTTGAAGAGCAGGTAACTTATCAGCGCGATAGAAAATGATGCGAAAAGCGAACTCAACATCAAAATTGCAAGCGTCTTTGTGCGCAGGGAAGATGACAAATACCTTTTTTCATTGATGACGCGTTTCATTTCGTCGGAGAGCGGTGCTTGCTTCTGACCCAACACACTGAATAATTTTTTTGTACGCGGCGGCGTCAATTTCAGCAGGACGAATGCCAGTATAACCGAAAAGCTTTTGTCGAGGCACTCGTTTAAGATATTTCCCGTGAAGCCCATTTCAAATTCGTTGACGGATTTAATAAAGCTCGTCGAGTTCAAAAAATCAGAGATAAGTAAATCAAGCGTCCCCGTTATGAAAGTCAGCACAGGAATAATAATCAGCAGTTTGAGGAAGTTGTCGAAGAATCCCCTTCGCGCAAAAAATGCCGTGAATATCGCGACAATCACGCTGACGGAGCAAAAATACATTTCCGACGGGTCGAAGACAGCTTTAAGCAGATTCGTAAAAAATCCGACGGCTATACCCGGTGCATATCCGCCGAGTGCCGCAATAAAAATTGTGCCGCTCGTGTCAAGATAAACATTCAAGCCGAAAACTTCCGCAATCAACGAACCAAACAGATTTAAAGCCAAGCTTGCAAAACAAATTAAAATAATTTTTCCCGCAAACACATGACGCGCTTCCTTTATAAATTTTTCTCCGATTATATCACAGTTTGAAGGAAGTAACCTTCACCCGTCAAAATATTTTATCGAGGTGATTCAGTTTGATTAATCGAGTATTTTTAATCGTATTGGACAGTTGCGGGATTGGCGGTGCGGCTGACGCAAAAATTTTCGGCGACGATAATCCCGACACTTTGAAGACAATCGCCGCGTCGAAAAATTTTCACACGCCGAATCTTTCAAGGCTGGGTCTGTTCAATATCGACGGAATAAATTTTTGTCCGCGCGAAAAAAATCCTCAAAGTTCGTTCGCAAGAGTTGTTGAGGCGTCTAACGGCAAGGATACGACGATTGGGCATTGGGAGATTGCCGGAATTATTTCAGCTCAACCGCTGCCGACTTACCCTGAAGGTTTTCCGCCCGAAGTTGTCGCCGAACTTGAAAAAAATTTCGGCAGAAAAATTCTCTGCAACAAACCGTATTCCGGCACGAAAGTTATTCACGATTACGGGCAGGCTCACGAGGTTACGGGCGATTTAATCGTTTACACTTCCGCCGACAGCGTTTTACAAATTGCCGCGCATGAAAAAATTGTTCCCGTCGACGAGCTGTATAATTTTTGTCGGACGGCGCGGAAGATTATGCAGGGCGTTCACGGCGTCGGGAGGATTATTGCCCGCCCGTTTATCGGCGAATTTCCCAACTATGAACGCACGCCCCGCCGTCATGATTTTTCACTCAAGCCGCCCGCTGAAACGATTTTGGACGCGCTCAACAAAAAAAATCTTGCGACAATCGGCGTCGGCAAGATTCATGATATTTTTGCGGGGCAAGGCGTCAATCGTTCACTCGACGTCAATGTCGACAACTCCGACGGCATGAATAAAACTCTGCGCCTCATGAATGAAAATTTTCGCGGACTGTGTTTCGTCAATCTCGTTGATTTTGATATGAAATTCGGTCATCGACGCGACGTTGACGGTTACGCGCAAGCTATGACAGATTTTGACGCTCAACTAGGCGAATTTTTAGGCGTGATGCGCGAAGATGATTTGCTGATGATAACCGCCGATCACGGTTGCGATCCTGCCGCGAAAGGTACCGATCATACTCGCGAAAATGTCCCGCTGATTGTTTACGGCTCAAAAGTTCGCGCAGGCGTCAATCTCGGCACGCTCCAAAGTTTTGCTGACATTGCCGCGACGATTGCCGAAATTTTTTCCGTCGAACTTGATACACCCGGCAAAAGTTTTTTAGGTTGTATAAGAAAATAATTTGACGAATTATTAGGCCGTCAAGGATTAGCTTCTAGCTGTTAGCTGCTAGCTGAATAGAATTCTAACAACTAGTAGCTAACAGCTCTCACGCTAAATTGACGCGCAAAGAAAAAGTAGATATAAAACATAAAATTTATTCAACATGTCCCCGTTAATTTTCGTTTCAGCTCAAAATATTTTTCCGTGAAGTGAACGCCGTTTTGAGATTCGGCACGTCCTCCGTAAGGTGAATTGGTGACGGCGAGAATCGGCGGTGATTGAATTCTTTTGGCAACGCCCATACCATTGAATTGTTTCCACCAACGCTCCAAATCGGCAATGAAGTCTTCGGACGTCGGAAAATATTTTTCGACGAGACCGACTTCACAGCCGATATTTTTTTCAAGCTCGCCGTTCGCATACCAACGCAAAATATCTTCGGGAGTTTGATTATCTTCGGCGAAGGCACGGAATAAATAATCGTGATACGGATATTTGAGCGGGTCGCCCTTACCCTCATCAACATTTTGCGCAGTCGACAGCTCTGCACTGGGCACAATGTCAATAATCCCCTGCGGAATGACTTCGCGGCAGAAAATTTTTTCATTCAAGTAGCGCGCAAGATTGTAAACTTGAAATTTCCACAAATCAGCCAGCGCACTCAAAAATCCCGCCTCGTCACCGTAAAGCGTCGCGTATCCGACGGTTGATTCAGCTTTGTTGGCATTGCAAGTGAAGCCACCGCCGAGTGATGCCGCAATCGCCGCCAAAATTCTCGAACTGCGGTCGCGGGCTTGAATATTTTCCTTGACGAAACTCGAAACTGCAATGCCGCGCTCCTCAAGCTGTTTAACCGTCCAATCAACAGATTCTTGAATCGGCACAACGTAATATTTGCAGCCGAGATTTTTTGCAAGCTGTTCACTAAGATTTTTAGTTGTGGCGGAGTTGAAGACGCTGGGCATGTTGACGAGCACGACATTTTCCGCGCCGAGGACTTTGGTGTAAATTGCCGCAGCAACTGCCGAATCAATCCCGCCGCTCACGCCGATAACAACCTTGCTCATGCCGATTTGCTCAAGGAAAGTTTTCACGCCGTAGCTTATCGCGCGATAAATTTTTTCAGTCTCGCTGACTTCGGGAATTTCAAGCGCGGGTATTTCGTCAATCTCGTCAAACTCGATAATATTCAAACAATCCGCGAACGGTTCGGCATATTGAACGATTTCGCCGCGTGAATTGAAAACTGCATTTGCCCCGTCGAAAGTGTAAATCGTCTTGCCGGTATTCTGAATGCCGACGCAACCGACATAAATAATCGGAAAGTTAACCTTGTATTTAAATCCGTAATCTTTTTGGTAGCGGGAAGATTGGCAGAAAGGCTCCGCGAGAAAATTTATATAAAAGTCTTTTTGGGCAGAATATCTACTGTAATAACGCCCCATTATAATCCCGACGCTGTAATTTTTTCTGCCGAGTTTAATGCTGATAGGCAACGGCGGACAACCGGAATGATAAAAATATTTTTCCTCATCTAAAATCAGCCATTCTTTACACAAAGGCTCACAAAGCAATTTGCGGTTTTTCGCGAAGAAAATCGAATTGTATATAGGCGAATCCGAATCTTTGGGATCTTTAACATGGACGTTGCCGAAAGCCACGGTAATGCTTTTACTCGCCGCAATGATTTCTTTGCCGCAAGATATGCATTCCAGCAGGAAAGGTTGCGCCCAGAAATTTTCACCAACCATTCTGCCGGGTACTGCAAGTTCCGGAAAAATTACCATGTCCGCACCTTTTGAGCGCGACTCGTCAATGAATTGCAAAATTTTTTTCGTGTTCGCGTCGGGATGTCCCGCCACAACTTTCATTTGCGCATAAGCTATCTTCGGCAAGCCAATCGCCTCCTTGAAATTTTTTTTATTGTAATGACGGAGGCGGCTCCTGTCAAACAGCAAATTCATTGACAGTCAAAAAGTCACATGATAAAATTTCGCAAATTATGTTTTAAGGGGATGATTTAAACGAAATCAAAATTACCGTTTATAGCGGGATTGGTTATCATGCTGATAATTTCCGTCGGCGTGGGATATTTTTTTGTGGGACAAAATGATAATTACGAACCTGTAAATACAGCCCGCACAGAGTCTTCACAAAATGTCACTGCGTCGCCCGCTGAATCTTCGACTAAACCGGCTGCTGAACCTTCGACTAAACCGGCTGCCGAATCGTCAAGCGTATCTGCCGGTGAGTCGGAAAAAATTTCTCCGCCGCCAAAACAAACCGGTCAACTCAACGCGCTTGATTTATCACTCGGCGTTTTGACGATTGACGATCCCGAAGAAAAAGTTCGTCAAGCTCTCGGCGAACCGCTCGACAAAAAAGTAGAAGACTACGGCACGCGTCTCAAATTCGATACGTTGGAAGTTGTCTTGCGTAACGGGAAAGTTTCTGCGCTCGTCTCACAAACTTCCGCAGTTTCTACACCGCGCGGAATTCATGACGGGTCACCCGCACAAAAAGTTTTCGACGAGTACGGCACGGATTATGAAAAATCTTCTTACGAAAACACGACGCTTTACGAATACACAATCACTTCAAAAAACGGGACGCCTTGTTGGTTACGTTTTGCCGTGCGTGACGAAGAAAACAGGGTTGACTATATCAGCATCCGATTTGTTCAATGAGTCGAAAGGAATTTGATATGAAAGAAATTATCTGCCCCAAGTGCAAAAATGTTATTGAAGATGCCGCCGCGAAATTTTGTCCGAAATGCGGCGCGGATCTTCAAACGATTTCGGAGGATTGGACGTGCAAAAATTGCGGGCAAATAAATCCTGCCGAAGCGACCTTTTGCAAATCTTGCGGCGAAAGTCACGATAAGCAAACGAAATTTATTTATTCCGCGAAATTTAAATACGCGCTGGCCGTCATCGCTGTAGCTTTGATTGGCGGACTGGGTTCATATTTTTATTTCACCGGCGTGAATGAAGATAAATATTTGACAAATTATGCAGCCGTCGCCCGCGACCTCAACGAAGTCAACGGGGCTGTTGCGAGTAACATAAAAATTGATACGCTCAAATCGACGAAACCTGAAACTCTTGCCGAACAGATGAAGGCGCAAAAAAATATTTTGGATTCGCAGGAAAAAATTTTTTCGGAGATGAAGCCGTTCAAGAAATACGAAAAGCAACATGCCGACGTTATTGCACTGATACATAAGGAGAACGAAATTGTCGGGCAAGTTATTCAAATCATTTCAAATCCTCTCGACGCCAACACCGAAACTTCAATTAACGGTCTGAAAGATAACATTGCGGCTTTGAAAACTTTAAGCGAGCAGATAAAAGTTCCGAATGCAAATCTCGTTTCAAATGTGAATTTGTCAGCCGTCCCCGAACAACTTAATCTTTTCGTCACGGAGCAAAAGAAAATCAACGAAGCTAAAATGGAAAAGCTTTCCGCCAATCAAGAATTTTTCCGGCAGATGGACGACGCAATTCACCGCTATGATGGCGCAAAACTCGACCTTGGAAAAATTTTGGACAGCAATAAAACCAGCGGTATGATTTGGGCGGATTATTTTAATGTTCTTGACCGCGCAAAATCCGAGCGAGTGGGCATAAGGAATGTTGTCAGCGATATTACTGCTCCTGAAGGAACCGAAGATTTAAAACGGAGTTTTCGCGGCGTGCTGGACAGTTCGATAAGCTATTGCGAACTCATGCGCGAGGCGGCGAATTTGGGCTTCAACAATTATCATGCTGACCGCATGAAAAAAGAAAATGCCGCTAAGGATGTGGATAGTCAAGTCCAAAACGATTACGCGGCATTTATCGATAAATACAATGCTGCCAAAAAACGTTTGACCAATCCTAACAATTTGTAAGCTTGCACTTTGATTGATGATAAAAAAAATCCCGCCGAGTGTTGACGGGAATTTTTTTTGCGGAAACTTTTTTAGTCGTTGAAGTCACTGCCGCGAAGATTGAAGCCGTGGTCGAGAGGGCCTGAACCTTTGCCGAGATTTAAACCCGTCGACAATGCGCCCGTCAAATAACTTTTCGCTCGTCCGATTGAAACTTTCAAGTTGTAACCTTTTGCGAGATTTGCGGCGATTGCTGAACTCAACGTGCAACCGGTGCCGTGAGTATTGGTCGTATCAATTCGCCGCCCGTAAAACCATTTGCCCGCGCCGTCGAAGAGATAATCATTTGCGTCGTTGTGACCGTGACCGCCTTTCGCCAAGACCGCGCAGCCGTATTGCTCAAAAATTTTTTTAGCTCCAAGTTCCATGTCATCAGTCGCGGCAATCGTTTCGAGTTCCGGCAAATTCGGCGTGATTACCGTCGCAAGCGGGAAAAGTTTTTCCTCCAAAGTTTTAATGGCGTCCTCATCAATCAATCGTGAACCACTCGTCGCAACCATCACCGGGTCGACGACGATATTTTTTGCGCCACGAAATTTTAACTTCGCCGCGATAATTTCAATCAGCTCCGCCGAGGATACCATGCCGATTTTAATTGCGTCGGGGAAAATATCCTCAAAAATGGCGTCGAGTTGGTCGCACAAAAATTCCGCCGTTGAGTTCATAACAGACCTTACGCCGCAAGTATTCTGCGCAGTCAAAGCAGTTATTGCGCTCATGCCGTAAACGCCGTTAGCCAAAAAAGTTTTCAAGTCGGCTTGAATTCCCGCGCCGCCCGATGAATCAGAACCTGCAATCGTCAATGCAGTTTTCATAGCGTCACTTCCTCGTTATTTTGTAATTGTGCTTCGATTGATGGCAATCAACACATAAAACTTCCAAATTCGATTCTCTGCAGTCGTTTTTAAGTCCGTTTTTATGATGAACATGCACCTGCGATTTATTATTAGAAAAATTTCTGTGACATTCTTGGCAAGTATAATTATATTTTTCCTTCAAACGACGAGATATTTCGTCCCAATTCTTCGGATAAACATTTAGCGGGGCAGTTAAATCATTTTCATCAGGTAAAACTTGAAAATTTCCGCTGTTATTTTCGTTCATAATCCTGAAAAATTCTTCGATAGAAAAATTCTCGTAAGTAAAATTATATCCTTGTTGATTCAATCGCCGCAAACAATGCTTGCAAACGTGCAATTTTTCTACACTTTCTTTCCGTCGAAAATCACGGGTTGACTTGAGGATAAGCCGTTCGCGGTGATTCTGCGAATAATCCACTCCAAATTTTCTTGTAAGGCAGGCATATTTATCGCGTAAACCAAAACCGCTCGCGTTCTCGATTGCGAAAGTTCCATGTTGTTCAAATATTCTTGCTGACGCGTCACGGCTCTCTAAAGTTTTTATCGTTCGCCGCCATCATCTTTTCCATTTTTGAGACAGTTTCGGACGTTATTTTAAATGATTCGCTACTAATTTCTTCGGACATTTTCTTCATCGAAGCAATTGTTTGATTGGTTGTATCGTTAATTTTACTTAAAGCCGTGTTTGTAGTCGCAGAAATTCCTCGTGTAATTCCCATGCCCAAAATTGAAGTGAAAAAGGCTGTAGTCATTCCGCCCAAAAGATTTGTAACGCTGTTGTGCATTGCCTCTGGCGAAGGATTAAAATTAAAAAGCCCCCACGCAATTCCTATGAAAGTGCCCAAAACTCCCAAAACTGATGCTGTATTCGGCTGTTCAAAATCTCCGAATGGATTTTCTTTAACTGAACGTTTAAATTTTGGAAAGGCTTGCCAAGCCCACCCGGCCATTAAAATTATACAAATCAATGTCAGACCAAATTTTGAAATTAAATCTTCCATTACTTTGAATCCTTCCGCTCAAAAAAAAACTTTAGGAACCGGGCATTGATTAAAATTCGCCAATACCCGGTTCCAAACTTTTAATTGCTTGTCACAACGTCTCCAAGAGTTTCAAAATTTTTTCGACACATTCGCTGCGAGCAAAATTGAAAAATTCTCCCGTCCGACGAACTTTGACTTCAACGTTGCCGCTGTCCAAAGTCTTCGGGCTGATCGTCACGCGCAAAGGATAGCCGATAAGGTCGCAGTCTTTGAACTTGACGCCGGCACGCTCTTTCCTGTCGTCGAGCAAAACATCAACGCCCGCCGCTATCAAGTCGGCATAAATTTTTTTCGCGAAGTCAAGTTGATTATAATCCTTTGCATTGACGGGAACGACGACGACTTCAAACGGCGCAATCGTCCGCGGCCAAATAATTCCGTCAGCGTCGTTATTCTGCTCAATCGCCGCAGCCATTGTCCGCCCGACGCCGATTCCGTAGCAGCCCATCTCAAAAAATTTCGTCGAGCCGTCTTCGTCAAGAAAAGTCGCGTGAAGAGCTTCGGAATATTTTTTGCCGAGCGTGAAGACTTGCCCGACTTCAATGCCGCGTGTCATTTGCAAGGGGGCGCCGCAATGTGGACAGGGATCGCCCGCCTGCACCATGCGAATATCCGCGACAATAATTTTCTCATCGTCGAAATCTCTTTTCGGCGTGACGTTGATAAAATGCGTGTCAACTTCATTTGCTCCGGCGACGGCATTTGACATCAGCATAACGCTTTGATCGACGACGATAATTGCCTTGTCGTTGAGGCCAATCGGGCTCATAAATCCCGCGCAGCCGCCCGCGTCCTCAATCAACTTATCGCCCGCCATGTAAAGATGATTCGCGCCCTCGACGGCGTTTATAACTTTAATCTCGTTGACTTCGTGATCGCCGCGCACAAATGCCAAAATCAATCGCTCTTCGTCGTCCATGAACGCAACGGCTTTAATCGTCTTTTCAATCGGGACGTTGAGGAAATTTTTGACAAGCTCAATCGTGTGACAGTCGGGAGTTTTGACTTTTTCAAGCGGGCGAAGTTCTTCAGGCTCGGCTTGAATGATTTTAAGTTCAGCCTTCTCATCACTGGCGGCAAAGTTGCAATTCTCGCAGTAGGCAATGCTGCTTTCACCACTCGGAGCCAAAACCGTAAATTCGTGCGAATGACCGCCGCCGATTGCACCGTTATCCGCCTCGACTGCGCGGAACTTCAAGCCGCAACGCGTAAAAATCCTGCTGTAAGCGTCGTACATTTTGTCGTAGGAAATATTCATGCCCTCAACGTCGCGGTCGAAAGAATATAAATCCTTCATGACAAATTCGCGGCTCCTCATCAATCCGAAGCGCGGCCGAATTTCATCACGATATTTATTTTGGATTTGGTAGAGCATGACGGGCAGTTGCTTATAGGAGCGAACTTCATCACGAATCAAAGTTGTAACCATTTCTTCATGCGTCGGGCCAAGTGCAAATTCTCTGCCGTGACGATCCTTGAGACGCATCATTTCATCGCCGTAAACCGCCCAACGTCCCGACTCCTTCCACATTTCCGCCGGCTGCACAATCGGCATCATGATTTCTTGACCGCCCTTGGCGTCCATTTCCTCACGAAGGATTTGCATAATTTTTTTCATCGTGCGCCAAGCCAGCGGCAGATACGAATACAATCCGCCCGCCGCCTTACGAATCAAGCCCGCGCGATACATCAGCTTGTGGCTGACGAGTTCGGCCTCTGCGGGAGATTCGCGAAGTGTCGGTGCGTAAAGTTGAGTTGCTTTCAAAATAGTCACCTCTGAAAAATTTTCCGTCATTATATCAAGTTAAGGAACAAGGAACAAGGAACAAGTTTCTAACCACTAACCACTAATACCTAAATTGGCGCGTTTGCTCGCCAAAATATTTTCCACGGCCTCGAAGACCAAATTTTTGTCCAGCTCGTCAACCTTGAGGCGGGCAGCTTTGAACGCGGCGTTTAACATGGCGTTTGAAATATCCGAACCGCTGATACCGTCGAATTTTTTTGCCAGCTCGTCGAAGTCCAAATTATTCGGCACTTCCGGCGGCGTGTACATGCGCCAAAGTTTTTTCCGACAATCCTCGTCCGGCAACGTAAATTTTACATGAATTGAAATTCGCCGCATGAACGCCGGATCAAAATTCTCAATAAAATTCGTCGCGAAGATGATAAAATCTTGAAACTCATTCATCAGCATGAGCATAACCGAGCGCGTCTGATTCACGCTGACATCAACCGCCTGCGTCATGTTCGTAACACGCTTGCTTAAAATCGCGTCCGCCTCGTCGAAAAATAAAATGCTGTTTGAATTCTTCGCAGCCTCGAACGCCTTACGAATATTTTTCGGCGTCTCACCAACATATTTCGATTCAATGTCCGCGTAGTTGACGATTAAAATTTTTCTGCCGAGTTCGCGGGCAATAGCGTGCGCCGCCATAGTCTTTCCTGTACCGGGCGCGCCGTATAGATTTATTCCGATTCGTCGCGAAAATTTATGCGTGCGCTTGAATCCCCACAACTCAAAAACTCTGTGCGAATTGTCCGCATATGTCGCCACGTCCAAAATCTGCGCTTTGACTTCGGCGGGCAAAATTATTTCGTCCAGCGACCATTTCGGCTCTTCGGGGACAAAAACTTCTTCGACGGGTTGAGCGACCGGCTTTGATTCGTCGGCGGCATGTTTCGGATTTATCGGCATGATTCATTCCTCCAAAAATTTTATTGCTGGCTCTTCGCCACGTTCAATAGCAATTTCGACGGCGGCTTTTGCCTTGGATAAAAGTCTTTCCGATTCGCCACGCAGTCTGAACGATTCCGAAACTTGCGCGGCGATTTTTTCTTGTATTTTTTCGTTAATAAACGGAACTATTAAATCTGTTAAAGTTTCTTGATTCAATCGTTGCTGAACTGAACCACGAGAAAGCTTTTTACACAAATCTTTTATAAATTTGTTATTAAAATAAAGCGCGTAGACGTTTGGATTGTAATTTTTCGGCAACCGAAAACAAATTATATTGTCGGAGCAAACGGAACCTTTTAAATTAACGTCGACGACACCAAAATTTCCTATTGTACCTACTCTGCCGGTTACAATGTCACCTGTCGAAACAAATTTAGAAAATCCTTGCGCGCTAACGCAATGCGTATCGTCAGCAATAATTCGTCCATTGTTTATATCTGTTCCGCGAATGTAATATCGCAAATTCGGCGCAGAAAAGTTTTTGTCGTAATATTCTTCGCTGTATTCGCCGGTGAAAATATATTCAACAACGTCAGCAAGTTTTTTCGCGTTCGGATCACAGTCAAAAATTTTTGATTCAATGTCCTCATATTTTGATTGATAAAATTCGGCGTCAAGGCGTCCGCTGACTTTGTATGACGCGCTGAAATTTTTTATCGCGACGTTTTCACTCGACGGCTTAAAATTTTCCAAGCCTAATGCCTCGGACAACATTTTTTCCGCCGCGTGATAATTGTCGTCGGCAAGCTCACTAAATTTGAACGCCGCTTGAACGATTTCTTTTATCTGTGACTGAAAATATTTTCCGAACGCGGGAATATTAATATCGCAAAACTTCGCGGGGCTGAAATTTGTTTGATTACCCTTCATTGAATTTTTATCAATCTCAATTCGACCGTAACGACAATTTAAAAACGTTGTCAGCGTTTCGGGATTGATTAAATCGTTCGTCACAACTCTGAACAGATACGAGGCGAAGGCAAATTTTGTATCTTTCATGACGACTGCCGACCGCCCGACCAAATTAGGATTTCCATTCGTTCTGATTATCAAAACGTCGCCTTTTCGCAAGCGCAATGTCTCAAATTCAGCTTTTATCAAAATGTGGCAAAATTTTTGCGGCGTGCCGATAAATCCGTTTTGCAATTCGTTCAATCTCAAAACAGGATAGCCGCCTGTCGAATTCTCATCGCAAAATTTTGACGTTCCGTATTGAATTTCGCTGACAACATCTTTGCCGCGCAAAAGTTTTGCATATGAAAAAGTCCCCGCGTTGAAATATTCGGCTTCAAGTCGAAAATAATCCGTAGCCGCCGCGCAGGTTGATAAAAAAATCTCCGTACATTCAAGCTCCTCCGATAAAATTTTATATTTAGCAGCGTCGAAGGAGCCTTGCTCAAAAAAACTTAAGCCTTCACGTTTGGCAAACTCAATAAAAGCTTCAGCAATACCGTCACGAGTTTTGCCGTCATGATTGAACAGGTCGTGCTTAACGATTGTGTGATTATGTTTATCGCGCAGAAGCTTTCCGTCGACAGTTTCAAAAATTTTTTCGCCGGAATTATCTTTTGACGGTTCGCGCATGGTCGCAAAAAATATCGGATAATCATCACGGCGCGGACAAAGTTCGTCGTCCCATTTCTGCACGAAAAGCACGCTGGTTTTAGTGCCGGTGTGAGGTTTGAAAACATTTCCGTGCAACCCGACAACTGCAAGAATCCTGCAACGTTCGGAAATGAAATCGCGGATATATTTGTCGCTTGAGTTATTGAAACGCCCTTGCGGCAGAATAATCGCCATGCGTCCGCCCGATTTTAGAAAATTCAAATTGCGCTCAATGAACAGAATATCGCGGCCGACTTTCGATTGATATTTACCTTTGAGATTTTTGCCGAGTTCGTATTTGGCGATGATTCGGCTCTCCTTAATGTCACCGGCAAACGGCGGATTAGCCATTACTATATCAAAATTGAAGCGGCTGTTATCATTTTTGACGGCGCGAAGTTTCCTTAAACCCTTCCAGCCGTCGTTGTAAATATCAAGCCAATCCTCGTCGATAATTTCGTCCCAGCGTTCATAGTCAAGCGTGTTGAGGTGCAGGACATTGGTTTTACCGTCGCCGGCAATCAAATTCAGCGTGCGAGCAACTCGGACGGTCTTTTCGTCAAAATCAATCGCAAAAATATTTCTGCCGACATAATCTTCACATTCGGGCGGCTTAGGTTCGAGACTGAATTGATGACTTTGCGGAATACCTTTGGCGTCGAGAATTTTTTTCCAGACAAAAAAAGTCGTGTGGACGGGAAAGCCGCACGATCCTGCTGCCGTATCAATCATGGTTTCGTTAATTTTCGGGTTGAGCATTTTGACGCACATATCAATCACGTAACGCGGCGTGAAAAATTGCCCCTTCTCGCCCTTTTGAGATTTACTCATCAGATATTCAAAGGCGTCGTCGATAACGTCGAGATTCGAGTTAAAAAGTTTGACGTTCTGCAAAGATGATACGCAAATTGCAAGGTGCGAAGGCGTGAGTTTGATTTTGTTGTCGTCAGCAAAAATTCCCGCCCATTTATTTTTTGCGCAGTCGAAGAGATTTTGAATCGTATCTTTAAGTTCTGAATCGGTCTCGCCGTAATTCCAAAACTCCAGCACGCGATTTTTATCACGCCCGCCAAGCATTTCATCAAAAAGTTTCGTGTAAATGAGCTTAAAAACTTCTTCAAAGACGTCAACGCCGGCATTGGCCAAAACTTCGTCTTCAAGTTCGCGGATAAGATCGGCCAGAGTTTTATTTTCGCGCAAAAGTTTATCTTCGTCGATAAGATTTGCGATGGTGCGGCGTTCGCGGAGAATATCCTTGAGCTTTTGACCGGCGCGGGGAATGTCGGGTATGTCCTCAAAATAATTCGGGTCTTTGCGGTGATAGAAAGAAATTTTTTCGCCGTTCGACCAAATGCCCATAGTTGAGCCGGTCGCGTTGCAGTAAGATTTGAGTTGCTCCTTACCGTCCTTGAGCTTGGGTTTCTTGACTTCGACAATAATATATTCGACGGTCGGGCGATTGGCTTCAAAAATCACAATGTCGGCGCGCTTAGTCTCGCGTCCGAAATGAATTGCGTGTTCAACGGCCATTTGAGCGGTTGAGTAGCCGTAATCGTCGATAAGTTTGCGGATAAACATTTGGCGGACGGCTTCTTCGGGAGTGAGGCGAATTTCTTTGCCGCGGACGAGACATTTTATAAACGGCGTGATTTTCCCGCGAATGATTTTTGTATAAACTGCCGCCTCAATCGCCGCAATTTGTGCCGGCTCAAAAATTGTACTCTTGTGCGTGGAGTCGCTGAATAAATTTTCAAGTGAAAAAATTTTAATCACTCCTCGTGTAATGGCTGAAATTTCCAATCGTCAACGCGGGGGAAATTTTTTTAAGTTCGCGCAAGAATTTTTTTGTGCCGAGAAAATTTTCATCGTTTGGCATGACGGCAAAAAATTCGTCGGGGTCGTAGTTGAGATTGCGGACTTGAATCATCTGCACGGGCAATTCAGTCAAAAAAATTTTCCACGCGGCAAACTCCGATTCGCGGTCATTAAAGCCGGGCATGTACAGCATATTCAACGAGACGTGAATATTTTTGTCAAGGGCGTAGCGGATAGAATTTTTCACGGCGTCGAGTTGATAGGCGGCACGATAGTAGCGTTGATAATTTTCGGCGTCCGCGCTGATAATCGAAACTCGCATTGAATCCAAGCCCGCGTTGACAATTTTTTTTATGCCGGCAGTGAAGCCCGCGTTGGTATTGATATTGATTTGCCCGCGTGAAGTCGTCGCACGAATTTTTTTTATCGCCGCAGAAATATTTTCCGCCATCAAACTCGGCTCACCCTCGCAACCTTGCCCGAAACTGATAATCCCTTCCGCCGCGTGATTCAGATGATAAATCCCAACGTCGGCAATCTCCTCAACAGTCGGCTTGAAAGTGATTCGGCTCTGTGGACTGGGACAACACTCCGAACTTTGCAAAGATATGCAACCTAAACAATTCGCGTTGCATGTCGGGGAAGTCGGCACGCCACATTCCCAACGCCGATAAAATAAATTTTGCGCCGTCAAACAATGCCACTCCAACGAACACTTTGCAACCTGCGCGACGATTCGATTATCCGGCAAATCTTTCTTGACACGACGAATAAATTTTTTCAGCGCGGACGTGTTGTAATGTTCGGGATTCCACTTGTGATTTTCGTCAGTGTAAAGCGCGGCGGCATGAAGTTCATCTTTGTAGAGGACGACGGCCGTGTAACCGTACAGCGGCAAAATTTGTGCGCGGGAATTTTTCTTGAAGGCTGGCAAATGCGTCCGAGTGTAACCTTGCGGCAAAATCGCCGAGACTGCCTGCCCTTGAAGCGTGATAAATTCTCCGCGACTGAAACCGATTGCTCGACGCTTGGGCAAGAACATTAAATCGGCTGATTCGGGGAGCTTGATTAAATCTTCGGGCTTGAGCTTGAAAAATTTTTCTCCGACGCGACCGACGCCCTCAACATTCGGCACGTCAAAAATATTTCCCCGCTCGTCAGCTATCAACGCCGTTATCGGATTCTTCATGAGCTTTGACCTTCCTGGGATTGAATTTGTTCATGGCGTTATTGATTCCCTCGCTGAAAATGCAAAGCACTGCCGGGACGAGTTCATCAATCGTGGCGGAAATTTTTTCGGCGTCTTCGACAGTGAAAGGACTTAAGACGTGATGATTGACCGTCCAATTTTTTGGCGGACGACCTACACCGATTCTTACGCGGGGGAAATTTTGTTCGCCGCCGAGATGTTGAATAATCGACTCAATGCCGTGATGACCGCCGCCTGAACCTTTCGGACGCAAACGAATCATTCCCAGCGGCAAATCCATATCGTCATGAGCAACGACTAAATTTTCCGTGTCGAGCTTGTAAAAATTCATAATCGGGCCGACAGCCTCGCCGCTCAAGTTCATGAAAGTTTGCGGCTTGACGATTAAAATTTTTTCGCCGTCAACAAAACTTTCGGCAATGAGCGCGTTGAATTTTTCTCGCCACTCGGATGCGGAAATTTTTTCGGCAAGTTTATCGGCCAGCATAAATCCGACGTTATGTTTAGTCGCGGCATATTCGGCAGTGGGGTTACCCAATCCGACGAAAATTTTCATAAGCTCCCCTCCAGAAATGTAAAGACTTTATCGAAGTAAGCGGCGGGATTCGTGCGTTTAGCGTCAGCATGACCCGCGCCCTTGACGACAAATTTTTCTTTCGGAGCAACGGCCTTGTCATAAAGTCTGCCCATCATCTCGAAAGGAACAAGTCCGTCAGCGTCGCCGTGAATGAAAAGTATCGGCACAGTAATTTCGTCGACGACTTCAAGCGGCGCGGCGTCAGAAATTTTCACGCCGGTTTTGAGTTTACAGACATTGTTAGCGCAGGGCATGACGGGATATTCGGGCAGACTGAAAATTTTATTGAGCTGCGCGGTAAACATTTCGTAAGCGGAAGTGTAGCCGCAATCCTCAACGACGGCGACTAAATTTTTCGGCTTAAGGGCGGCAGTCATCATCACAGTTGCCGCGCCCATTGAAACGCCGTGCAAAATAATTTTCGCGTCGGACGGAAGTTTACTTGCCCAATCGAAAACGTCACGACTTTCCAACGCACCCATCGTGATAAATTCGCCTTCACTCTCACCGGCCGCGCGCAAGTCGGGAACCAAAACATTCCAGCCGCGTTTGAGATATTCATCGGCGTAATCGTAAGCGTAAGTGCCGTCGCGCCCGTAACCGTGAACCAAGATTGCCCAGCGGTCAGTTTTTTCAGCAGGAGAAAATTTTTTGGCGTGAAGTTTGAGGCCGTCGAAACTTTCAAGCGTCCAATCTTCGGCGGGAAAATTGGGTATGGGCGGTGCCTTCAAATTCGGGTCGGCAATATTCGCGCAAGCCTTGGGCGGCGATAAATCGTCACCGCGCTTTAATGCGAAGTCGACAAAATAATTTCCGACGAAATATCCCGCGCCGATTAAAAGAATTATCACGGCGACTATTAAAATTTTTTTCATGATGTACTCCTTAAACGCGAAAGGCGAAAGCTCTTGGCCTCCGCCTGAAATGTCAATTATTGGTCGGGTTGACAGGATTTGAACCTGCGACCCCCGCGTCCCGAACACGGTGCTCTACCAAACTGAGCCACAACCCGAAACGCTTGCAATTATAACAGCCGCGTTTTTAAAATGCAAGCCCGCAAAAAAATTTTTCAGCGAATAATTGATCCGAGGACATCAAACATGTCATCGATAATGCTAACGTTATTCTCCGTGCCCGTGATGAAAATCGCAAGCTTCTCGTTGAGGCCGTAATATGTCGCCGAAAAGTCAGCCTCCTGCGCGATTGAATTAATTTTCTTTTCGAGAGCGTCCGCCGTCACACCGCGCTTAAGTGCCGCGTTCAAAGTTCTGTCGTCAAATTTGCGGCAATAAGTCACAAGCTCGTTGTAGTGAATGTTGTAGCGGTTTTCGTAGAGGACGTGCGTCAAATATTTAGCCAGCCCGATTTGCAGCGTCGACGAATCCTCAAAAGTTATGCAAACTCGCTGTTCAATGTCGTTGAGATTGCACGCCGCCCAATTCTCCAACGCGTCAATGTTCCTGAAATTTTGCTTCTGCTCAAGGTCACTTAACCCCTTAGCCAAAATCGTGCGCATGACTTTTTCGTAAGACAGCGCAAAAAATCCGTCAAGTGCGCGGTTGCAAAGTTCATGCTCAATGCCCGTCAACGTGCCGCAAGGATTGTAGCCCTTATGCCGCAAATTTTTTGTCAGCTCATGCATTTTATCGCCTCCCAAAAATCATTTCAAGTAAATGGAAATTGCAATGGCAATGCCGGCAATCGTCATCGTGCCCATACCGACCATAGCCGCAACGGTTAAATTTCTGACGTGCTTGCCCATGTCGTCGATACGATTTCCCATACCGCTTATACTCTCCCGAATTTCGCGAATCTCTTCAGCGCGCATTTGATTTTGTTGCCGCATTTCGCCGATGAACATATCAATTTTCGTTTCAATAGCCGTAACTTTGTTTTCAACCACGTTTAATCTTTTTTCAAACCTTGGATCAGCCATGACAATCGCCTCCTATTTTTAGCTGCTAGTAGCTAGCTGCTAGTCGCTAACAGCTAACCTTCCTCACTCCTTTAAATCGGTTTCGTAAATTTCGTTGAGAAGTTTTTCTTGCTTAGCCTTACTGGCCTGCGCGAAGGATCGACTTGCGAAAATGTTCGGGATAGCCGCGCCGATTGCGATAGCCAAAATTATCAACAGCGCGTCGACGCCCGATTGAATCGCCGATAAAAGTTCGTCAACGGTTAAGCGACGGATATTTATCACGGCGAAGAGGAATCGATAAATCAATACGCCGGGGACTAGTGGAATTACTGCCGGGACGACCAGGACAAGTGACGGAGTGTGGAGCCAATGTACCGCTTTCATTGCCGTCAAGCTGACCAAAGATGCGCCCGCCAATGTTCCGACCGCAGAACTCATACCCAATTCAAAGACGAAAAAATTTCTCGTGCAAACGCAAATTATTCCGCCACAAGCCGCCGCAAATAACAATCTCGGCGGAAGGTTGAAAAAAATTGCAAAGCTGGTTGCGCCGATAGCTGCCGCCGCCGCGAATAACAGATAATTGCTGTCGGGGAGCATGTGCAGATTCGTGAAGGAATCAAAGTCCGCCATGCCGATTGCGAAGACAAGTCCGAAAGTCATTGCGCCGATAATAACCACGGTGTGCATAATTCTAGCCGCGCCGCTGATTAAATACGTGTTGAGTATGTCGCTTAGGGCGTTAATCATCGGTATGCCGGGAACGAGGAATAATGCTGCGGCGATGAGCGGGTGCCAAGGTGTAGTCGTGGGCAAAAGGTGAGTGAGGTAAGCGACAATCGTTGCCGAAAATGCCGCAAAAGTCATCGAGACGTAAGGATTGATTCCGAATCGTTCGGCGCATTGCATTTGAACAATCTTGCCGATAATCGCCGCAATCGCCGTATAAATCGCCGCGTTGAAGTCGCAACCGAACAATGTACAGAACGCTCCGCAACCTGAACCTGCCGCACAAATTGAAACCAGATGAGGATAGCGCGGACGTTTGTTGACGGCTTCAAGTTCGCCTTTGAATTCGTCAAGAGTGTAATGTTCGCGAAGTGCCCGCCACGTCAACCGACTTACAGCGGAAATAATTCGCATGTTGACTGCGTGTTTGGGACATTTTCTGAACGACGTGTGCGAATGGTGCTCGTCACTTATGTTGAGCATGAGTGTTGTGTACATTATGTGCAAGTGAAATTTTTCAGCGGGAATGCCCATGTACGCGGCGACACGTTTCATATCGCGAACAATTTGACTGGTATCCGCGCCGTTTTCCATAAGCAGTTGTCCGACCGTCAAAATAAGTTCAGCCTTCTGACCGATTTCGGAAAATGCCTCGCGAAGAAGTTCCCGCTGTTCCTCGTAATAAGTTTTAAAGTCGTCGTCTCTCATAGCAAAATCCCTCCCGCGTGAATTATATCATACGGGAGGGAAATTTTTAACAGTTAGGAGTTAAAACTAGTTCCTAGTTCCTAGTTCCTAATTAATACAGCCCGCTGGGAGCCTCGCTAAGATTGATGTAAATATTTTTCTTCTGCGTGTAAGCGTTGAGGATAAGTTTATGCGTCTCACGACCGATACCGGATTTTTTATAGCCGCCGAAAGGTGCGCCTGCGGGCAATTCGTTGTAGCAGTTAATCCACATTCTGCCAGTTTCGACAGCACGAGCAACCCTCAAAGCACGATTGATATCCTTCGTCCAGACTGCGCCGCCCAAGCCATATTCACTGTCATTGGCCATTTTGACGACTTCTTCCTCATCGTGGAATTTGATGACGACTGCGACGGGGCCGAAAATTTCTTCACAGGCCACGCGCATTTTGTTATTGACGTCGGCAATGAGTGTCGGTTGCATGAACGCGCCATTTTCGCCGCCTTCGACAACAGCCTTTGCACCGCCCGTGATGACTTGCGCACCTTCAGCCTTGCCGATTTCGACGTAATTCAAAATCTTTTCGAGCTGGCGATTGTCAATTTGACTGCCCATTTGCGTATCGGCTTCCCAAGGCAGACCGACTTTGACGCTTTCAAATTTCGCCTTAAGTGCGGCAAGGAATTTGTCGTAAATCGTATCCTGGACGAAAATTCTTGAACCCGCGCAGCACACTTGCCCCTGATTGAAGAGAATACCCATACACGCGCCGTCAATGCCCTTTTCCCAAGGCATATCGTCGAAGTAAATGTTGGCAGATTTGCCGCCGAGTTCAAGCGTCGCGGGGATAAGTTTTTTAGCCGCCGCATCAGCCACGCTGTAGCCGACTTCAGTCGAACCGGTGAACGCAAGCTTGCTGATGTCGGGGTGGTCGAGGAGATATTGACCGGTTTTACCGCCGCTGCCCGTCACGATATTAAGCACGCCCGCGGGCAATTCCTTTTCGATGAGTTTCATAAGCTCAAGGACGCTCAAACTTGTCGTGCTGGACGGCTTGAAGACAATGCAGTTGCCCGTTGCCAGAGCCGGTGCCAATTTCCACGCCGCCATAAGGTAGGGGAAATTCCACGGGACAATTTGTCCGACGACGCCAATCGGCTCGTTAAGGATAAGGCTCAAGCAGTTTTCGTTAATCACGCTGGCGGAACCTTCTTCAGCACGAATGACGCCCGCGAAGTAGCGGAAATGGTCGGAACCCATAGGAATATCAATGTTCATTGTCTCGCGAATGGGCTTGCCGTTGTCGAGAGTTTCAATCATTGCAAGATGATCGCGGTTCGCGTCGATGATGTCGGCGATTTTGAGGAGAATGGTTGCGCGTTCGACGGGCGAAGTTTTCTTCCACGCGGGAAATGCCTTCCACGCAGCTTTAACAGCGTCGTCAACGTCTTGCTTACTGCCGGCCGCAACTTTGCACATAAACTCGCCGTTCGCGGGATTGTACACGTCGAAAGTCTTGCCGCCTTCAGCGTCGCGCCACTCGCCATTGATGTAGAGTTGGTAGGTGTCCTGCCAAATTTTCTTCGGAACCGATGCCATAAAAGAATCCCTCCCAAATAAAATTTCATACATTATACCGCATTGAAGTTATATCTTGTCAAGAAAAATTTTCGAGAATTTATACCGCGCCAATATGAAAAAATCCCCTCCGAGTTGCAAGGGGAATTTTCGTTGCAGGTGATTCGGTTTAAAAATCTTTATGCTTTTCGATTTCGTCCATGACTTTTTCTTCGACGTGAACTTCCGGTAATGCAAGATTTTCCGCGGCGAAATTCAAAACCATATTTACATGCTCTTCCTTAGCGGTATCAACTTTTGCGTCGCGAACAATCTTAGCGGCTTCAGGTACGGTCGTGGCGGTTGATTCGATAAGTTTGGCGAGCGTCTCCAAATGCGAATTGAATTGTTCGTTAGTCATTCCTCTGTCAAACATTTAAGTCACCTCAAATAAAGTTAATGAAAAATGTAATCGTCAAGCTGTTTATGAAATCGGCGAACATTGAACCGACAATCGGGACGAGGATATAGGCCTTGACGGAGGGGGCGAATTTTGCGGTGAGGACTTGCATATTGGCCATAGCGTTTGGAGTTGCGCCCATGCCGAATCCGCATGAACCTGCCGATAAAATTGCCGCGTCGTAATCTCGACCGAGGACGTTAAAAATTATGAAGTACGCGAACAGGAACATTAATGCCGTCTGACCGACCAATAATACGACGAGTGGCAGGGCAAGTTCCGCCAACTGCCAGAGTTTTAAAGTTATCATTGCAATTCCGAGGAAGAGTGATAAGCAAATGCCGCCGATATCGTTAATCTCGCCGATATGAACGGTGAATGCGCCGGTAAATTCGCTCCAGTTACGCATAATCGCCGCGACAATCATTGCGCCGATATAAATCGGGAAAGTCATGCCGGTTTTGGAAAGGAGCATTGAAACGACGGTGCCCAAGCCCATTGCGATAGCCAGTTGATATGCGGCGGGGGCGTACATGCTGACGGAGCGTTCATGCTTTTTTTCCTCTTCGACAAGCGGAGTGTCGTCAGCTTTAACGGCGGTTTTGAGTAAATCTTTACCGAGGATTAATCTTCTGCCTAAAGGGCCGCCCATGAGTGAACCGGCAACCAATCCGAAAGTAGCGGCCGCCGTGCAAAGTGTCGTTGCGCCGACAAGTCCTAAATCTTCAAGGACGGGGCCGAATGCACCTGCCGTACCGTGACCGCCGACCATTGAAATTGAACCGGTGCAAAGTCCGATGAACGGGCTGATATTCAAAACTCCCGACAATGCTACTGCCAAAAAGTTTTGAGCGAAAATCAGCGCACATACACATCCGAGGAAAATTAAAAGACTTGTGCCGCCACTCTTGAGGACTTTGATATTTGCTTGGAAGCCGACCGACGTGAAGAATGCAACCATGCAAACGGTCTTGAGTGTCTCGTCGAAGGCAAAACCGAGGATTCCCGACGTGTAAAGAATGCAACTGATTATGGCGAAGAGTAAACCTCCGACGACCGGTGACGGGATACAGAAAGTTTCGAGGAATTGGATACGCTTTTTGAGGAGTGTGCCGACGTAGAGCATGATGACTGCGACCGCCAGCGTTTGATACATGTTGAATTCAACCGTGTACATAAAGTCACTTCCTTTTCTAGGAACTGGGAACTAGGAACTAGGTAAACTAATCCCTAACCCCTACTAGTTCCTAGTTCCTAATTACTAGTTCCTAATCTTGACTGGCCTTGACGGATTCGCCGGACTTGCCGCTGTAAACATTAACCTTGACGCCCTGCATATCGTAAAACTTCGCCGCACCTGCATGGAAGCTCGCAGGTATATCTTGAACGGCATAAGCATTAGTCAATTTGTCGCCGGTGTTGTGCGGAAGATTTTCGGCGTTCTTGAAAATAAATTCGGTGATGTAATTAACTTCGTCGGCATTTAAATCAGTGCTCGCTACCAAAACTGCCTTGACGCCGATAGTCTGAACGTCTTCAGTTTGGCCTTTGTAAGTGTTGGCGGGAATTGTGCAACGCGTGTAGCCCTTGTACATTTTCATCATATTGCTTTGAACGTCGGGTGAGATTGAGAGGATTTGAATTTCTTTACGATTGGCAAGGTCGGCAACAGCTGCAGTGGGTGCGCCCGCCGTGATAAAGAACGCGTCAAGTTGACCTTTCTCCATAGCCTCCGCCGCGTCACTGAACGACATATACAGCGGCTCAATCATCTCGAAAGTCAAACCGTGCGCCATCAAAATTTGTTCGGCATTTTGGAGGACGCCTGATTCTCGTTCGCCGATTGAAACTCTTTTGCCGACGAGATCATCAACTACATTAATGCCGGAATTTTTAGCGACGACAATTTGACAAGCCTCGGTATAAAGTCCCGCGACTGCCGCATAACCTACGCCGGGGCCTGCCGCTGCAAAGACTCCGCGACCGTTAATTGCGTTGGAGAGCGTGTCACTTTGCACAATCGCCAAGTCAAGAAATTTCTCGCGCAAAAGTCGAAGATTGGCGGCTGAACCTGCCGTAACTTTCACGTCGAGAGCATGACCGTTGCCGTTGGATTGGAACATTTTGGCAAGCTCGGTGCCGTAAGCGTAATACATGCCGCCGGTACCGCCCGTGCCGAATCTAACTGCTTTGCTTGCAGAATTTTCACCGCCGCAACCTGTTATAAGGAACAAGGAACAAGGAATAAGGAACAAGATTAGTAAAATTTTTTTCAAAACAATCAGCCTCCTTTATCAATTAGGAATGAGGAATGAGGAATGAGGAATTTAATTGCGCATTACGCATTACGAATTACGCATTGATAGTTAATCGGGTCAGTGTCGCCCTCCGTGTTGATGACAAAAATAATTGAGTGCTCGTCGAGTTCAAGGGCGCGTCGAAGTTCGTCAGAATCCAACGCGGCATTTGCCAACGCAAATCCTGCACAGCCTGATTCGCCCGAAATAATTTTTTCCTCCGCCAAAACTCTCATGGCCTCGGCGGCAACATCGTCGGAAATCGTCGCGGTGTCAGCGGCATATCGACGTAAAATTTTCCAGGCAAGTTCGCAGGGCGTCGCACAATTCAAGCCCGCCATCATAGTTTGACCGTTGCCTGTCGCCGAATGAATTTGCCCGTCACCAATACGCATCGTCTCATAAAAACAGGCAACTTCCGTTGGCTCAATGATTGTCACTCGCGGCGGATTTTCCTTGAAGACTTCGGCGAATACTGCGGCTATCGCGCCCGCCATTGAACCTACGCCCGCTTGCAAGAAAATATGCGTCGGCCGTTGATAATTCATCTGCCGCAACGCTTCATAAGCCAGCGTCGAATAGCCCAACATTATCTGCGCGGGAATTTCTTCATAGCCCGCCCACGACGTGTCTTGAATCAAATGCCAATGATTTTTTTCGGCAAGACTCGCCGTGAACTTGACGCAATCATCATAAACCATATCGGTTATTTCAACCGTCGCCGAACCCGCATCACGAATCGCCTGTGCTCTAACTTCAACGGTACCGCGCGGCATGTAAACATATGACTTGCAACCGAAAAGTCCCGCCGCCCATGAAACGCCCTTGCCGTGATTGCCGTCCGTCGTCGTGATAAAAGTCATTTCGGCCAGTTCGTCGCGGTGAGTAAAAATTTCTTCGAGCGTCGGATTGTCCAAGCCAAGTTCGCGGCTGATGACTTTGTAAATCGCCCAAACTCCGCCCAGACCTTTGAACGCCTTCAGCCCGAAGCGTTGAGATTCGTCCTTGATGAAAATCGAGCGGACGCCCTTAAAATTTTTCAGCTCAATCAGCGGCGTCTCATTGTAAACGCTCAAGGACTTATGCAGCTTGCGGATCGGTTCCGTTGCGGCGAAAGAATATTCTGACGTGTCGAGTAATTCGTAATGCGCAAGGCGTAATGCGCAATGATTGGGCATAATTTTTACGTCAATCATAATCCAACATTTGCTCCATATTGTCATGCAGGGCGTCAAGATAATTTTTCAAGTCGTCGGTGATTTCGGGATTGCGCAGGGCAAATTCAATATTCGCCTGCAAAAATCCCATCTTCGTGCCAACATCGTAACGGTGTCCTTTGAAAATATACGCGTACATTGCCTCATCTTGAGCCAGACGCTTAAGCCCGTCCGTCAACTGAATTTCACCGCCTGCACCGGGTTCTTGAGTCTCAAGGTATGAAAAAATCGACGGCGTTAAAATATATCTGCCCAAAATTGCAATCCGACTTGGAGCCATTTCACGCGCAGGCTTCTCAACCAAATCTTTGACCTTGTAAATGCCGTCCTCAACGTGTTTGCAATCAACAATGCCGTACTTGTGAACGACCTCTTCAGAAACCTCTTGCACGCCGAGAATCGAAGTTTTGTATTCGTTGAAAACTTCGACCATTTGTTGGAGGACGGGTTTTTTGGCGACGACGACATCATCACCGAGCAAAACTGCAAAAGGTTCGTCGCCGATAAAATGGCTGGCAGTCAACACGGCGTGTCCGAGTCCGAGCGGTTGTTTTTGGCGGATGAAGTGAATATTTGCAATGGCGGGAATTGCCTTTACCATACGCAAAATTTCTTCCTTACCGGTGCGCTCAAGCTCAAGTTCCAACTCAATCGAGCGGTCGAAGTGATCTTCAATCGAACGTTTATTGCGCCCCGTCACGACGATTATATCTTCTACGCCCGCCGCAGCTGCCTCTTCGATTATGTATTGGATTGTAGGCTTGTCGACGATTGGCAACATTTCTTTTGGCTGGGATTTTGTCGCCGGCAAAAACCTCGTGCCCAATCCTGCCGCCGGTATGACGGCCTTTCGTACTTTCATAAAAAATCGCTCCCCCTCATGAAAAATTTTTAACTATTGTAGCGGAGAATTTCAATTTGGGCAAGGTGAAAAATCATTGACCCGCTACCTTGAAAATATCCCTTGCAAAAATTTTCCGCGTCGATTATAATTTCAATCGCAAGGATGCAAAATGTTTGAGGGCGGTTTAACTCCTCATGTTTAGGAAAGCTGATTTAAAACTAAAATTCAAGCCGTCGCTAGCCCTCGGAAAGCTTTAGGTGGCTGTAAAAAAATACCCCGCGAACTTGCGAGGCGAAGGTTGCTTGAAGGCGGTTTAGCCCCTCATGTTTAAGGATTGCTACAAATGGTACTAAGAACAGTCGCTTGAGTTTGGGGCTCAGGCGGCTGTCTTTGCTGTAAACCAGAGGATCGCGCCGGTGATAAGTACCACACGGATGATGATCGTGATAATACGCATAATCCCACCCCCTTTCCGGGGGCTTTCTTTTGGATTGAAACCGCCTATTTGCCGCAAGGCAACAAGCAAGCTGATTATAAAACAAGCGTCGTCAATTTTCAAGGCGGCGTTCATTTTTTTTACAGCTTGTAAAATTTTCCTGTGGCAAGTATACTTGCGCGGGAGGGATTTAATTTGATAGTCTCATGGAACACGACGAACGCTTGCAACATGTATTGCGCCCATTGCTATCGTGACGCGGGCTGTAAGGCTCAAGAGGAATTGTCGACTGCCGAGGCAAAAGAACTTTTGAATCAGATTGCCCGCGCGGGATTCAAGATAATGATTTTTTCCGGCGGAGAACCATTAATGCGCCCCGACATTTTGGAGCTGGTCGAACATGCAACGCGCTTGAAATTAATCGCGGTCTTCGGGACGAACGGCACATTGATAACGCCGCAAATGGCACGCGATTTAAAATCGGCCGGTGCAAAGGGCATGGGCATTTCACTCGATTCACTCGACGCTCAAAAGCATGATAAATTTCGGTCATTCGCGGGAGCATGGCAAGGTGCGGTTGACGGCATGAAAAATTGTTTGGCGGCGGGATTGCCATTTCAAATTCATACAACGGTAATGGATTGGAATCAACACGAGCTGGAAGCGTTGACGGATTTTGCGGTTGAAATAGGAGCAAAGGCGCATCATTTTTTCTTTCTGGTGCCGACGGGACGAGCTGCGACGATTGAGGAAGAATCACTGCGCGCCGAAGGTTACGAGAATGTTTTGACGAGAATCATGCGCAAGCAACAAGAAGTTTCTATCGAACTCAAACCGACATGTGCGCCGCAATTTTTACGAATCGCCGATCAACTCGGAGTAAAGACTCGATTTAAGCGCGGGTGTCTGGCGGGATTGAGCTATTGCATAATCAGCCCGCGCGGAAAAGTTCAGCCTTGCGCATATCTGAACATGGAATTGGGCGACGTGAGAGAAATTCCCTTCGACGAAATTTGGCGGTCGAACAAAATCTTGAAGACGCTGCGAACTCTCGAATACAGCGGGAATTGCGGCGGCTGCAAGTACAAAAATAAATGCGGCGGGTGTCGTGCAAGGGCGGCGTGTTACAATGGCGGCGACTTCATGAGCGGCGAACCGTGGTGCAATTTCAGTTAGGAGTTAAAAACCTAATCCCATTTCCCTACAAAGGAGTTAATATGGCTAAGCAACTTAGGATAGAAAAATTACAGGAACTCATTAAGCAGGAAATGAGCAAAATGCTTTTGAAGGAACTTAAAGATCCGCGAATCGGTTTCGTGACGGTGACTGATGTTGAGATGACGGGCGACCTTCGTGAGGCGAAAATTTATGTCAGCGTGATGGGCGGAGAGGATCAAGTCAAAAGTTCTCTCGAAGGTTTGAACAGCGCGTTGGGATTTATTCGACGTGAAATCGGGCAGAGGATTCGTTTGAGATTCACGCCGGAAATTTCTTTCGCCCTCGACACGTCACTTGACTACGGCGACCACATTCAGAAGCTTTTGTTGCAGGTGGAAGGAGATATCAAAAATGCTGATAACGCTATCGGAAGCGGCGTCGAAAATCAAGACCACGAATAAAATTTTGATAACGGCGCATGTTCAGCCCGACGGCGACGCTATCGGCTCGACACTTGCGACAATGCAAATGCTCCGTTCACTCGGCAAGACTGCGCAGGTTTTCATTGATGACAGCGTCCGAAAAAATCTGCACGCCCTGCCGCATTTTGAAGAGATTCGCCGACCTTCAGCAGAAAAATTTGACGCGGATTTATTGCTGATTCTCGACACTTCACCCGACAGAATTGGCAACGTGAGCAAGTTGACTGACGCGCCGATTTTGAATATCGATCATCACGTCACGAACAAGGGCGACGGTTACGAACTTTGCGTTGATACGGAAGCCGCTGCAACTTGCGAAATTATCTTCAGGCTTTCCAAAGAACTCGACGTTGAAATCACGCCCGACATCGCCACGTGCCTTTACACGGGGATTGCGACGGATACAGGTTTTTTCCAGTTTTCAAACACGCGCGCCGAAACTCTTGCCATTGCCTCGAAGCTGATAACTTACGGTGTCAGTCCGCATTTTATTTCCGAACAGCTGGAGAAAAAATCTTTGGCGGAAGTTCGCGGCTTGAGTGCGGCGTTAAATTCGCTGAAAATGTTTTACGACGACAAAGTTGCCGGCATGATTCTCGACCATGAAACTGCGAAAAAATTTGACTCGACGGAAGGTTTTATCGATGAGATTCGCGTGATTGAGACTGTCGACGTGGCGTTTCTGATTACGGAAAAGGCTCCGAATGTTTGCCGCGTGAGCATGAGGTCAAAGGGCGTCGACGTGTCGAAAATTGCCGATAAACTTGGCGGCGGCGGACATATTCGGGCGGCAGGCTGCACACTCAAGACGACGCTTGCCGATGCTGAAAAAATTTTAGTCGAAGCAATCGGAACTGCAATTAGAAATTAGGAATGAGGAATTAGGAATTGCTGATGAAAATTTTTAATTGCGCATTACGCATTGCGCATTTCGCATTATGATTGACGGTTTTATAAATCTCAACAAGCCGTCGGGTATGACGAGTCATGACGCGGTTAATCGTGTGCGGAAAATTTTTTCGACGCGCAAAGTCGGTCATGCCGGAACTCTTGACCCTCAAGCTTGCGGAGTTTTGCCGATTGCGATTAATCAAGCGACGAAGTTTATCGAATATCTTGCCGACTGCGACAAGACTTATCGCGCGGAAATTTTATTCGGCACCGCGACTGACAGCGGCGATCTTGAAGGTGAAGTCATTGCCCGCGCAGAAAATTTTTACATGCCGACAGCCGATGAACTCAACGCGGCGTTGAAAAATTTTGTCGGTGAAATTGAGCAGACGCCGCCGAAATTCTCTGCGATAAAAATTCACGGGCGAAAAGCTTACGACTTGGCCAGAAAAAATCTTGCGTTCGATATGCCTACTCGACGCGTGAAAATTTCTCGGCTTGAACTTGTCGCCATTGATGAAAATTCCGCGACGATTGAAATTGATTGCGGCAAGGGCACTTATATCCGAAGTTTGGCGATTGACATTGGCGAACGGCTCAACCTTCCCGCGACGCTGAAAAATTTGCTTCGGCTCAAGGTCGGCGACTTCGATTTAAAATCTTCGTTGACGCTTGATGAAATAAAAAAATTCGGCGAGGATTGTCTCCTGCCGATTGAAGATTGCTTGAAACATTTGCCGACGTTTGAACTTGACGAGCGGAGAATTCGCGCCTTCATGAATGGTTTGCCGACGACGATTCATTTACCCGACGAAAAAGTTTTGCGAATCATTTCGGGCGGAAAATTTTTGGGCGTCGGGAGGATTGAGCGCGGCGAGCTTCGGTCGTCAAAAATAATTGCTTGAAAAATTTTAAGCCGCCCAAGTTGAGAGCTTGGGCGGTTTAATTTATGAATTCGCGGATGAATTGCACGGATTTTAAATTGCTGCCGAGGACTGATTGAACGTAATCGACGAAAAAATTTTCCGCCGCATTGAGTTGGCGCGTGTTGAAAGTCAATTTCGTATCGTCGCGCCAATTAAAACCGAGCATCGTATCAAAAGTTTTCCGCAGGGCTTCAGGATATGGGCGAACGTTCTGCACGGCGTCAACACAATTCATGCAAACTGCCCCGCCGTCAAGAAGACTAATCGCCGCGTCGCCGTCAATCTCAACGCCGCAATGAACGCAACGATCAAAATTCAACTGCACGCCGCTCGTCTCCATGAATTGACACGCCCCGATTAATGCTGCAACTTTCGGATTTCGTTTGCTCAAGACCGGCAATGAGTTCGTCAGCAGTGAAAAAGTTTCAAGTTCCGATTGTCGCGGAAAAGTCATTCGGTTGACAATCTCGAAGAAAAATGACGCATAAGCCAGCCGCGTTAAATCTTTTGTCAGCTCGTCGTAAAAATGCAAAATGTCCGCCTCACGAATTGTATCGACTTGCGCGCCGCGTGTCAGTTGCGCCGAAATGTGATTGAACATTTGCAACGTACCTGAAAGCGGACTTCGTGCCCGTCGACAGCCGTAAGCGTTCGCCTCAATCTTGCCGTATTCCTTCGTGAAAAGCGTGACGACCCTGTTAGAGTCGCCGAAATCGTCCGTCTTCAAAACGACAGCTTCAACCTTGAATGTTTCCAAATTTTTATCTCCAATAATTTCAATGGCGGTAAATTACCGGGTAGAGTTTAATAACGAAATTCTTGAGGCCGTCATGAATTAGCTACTAGCTGTTAGCTGTTAGCTGAGTAGAATTCTAACAACTACTAGCTAACAGCTCTCCCGCTAAATGGACAAGCAAAGAAAGGAAGTTTTAATCGCAAAGAAAGGAAGTTTCAATCATAAAAATTATTCAATGCTTAATCACTTTGCCCAGTTGCTTTGAGTTTCTCCAAATCTGTCGGGACAAGCCCCGCCGTTGAAATTGTGCCGGCCGTCAAAATGAATTGCAAGGCGTCTTGCGGCAACATGTCGAGTTTTATCACGTCGGACTTTTTGACGAAAAAATTCATGCCCGCCGTCATGTTCATACTCCACGGCATGTAAACGCAAACATAATCGTCACCGAGTTTTTCGCGAACAGGTTCAGGCACCGTCAACATTTGAAACGCCAGCACATACGATTTTTGATATGGCACGAGCACGACGCTTTTGAACATCGAATCCGACTCGAAGACTGCCTTTGAAACTTGCTTGACTGATTTATAGATGAATTTAACGACGGGAATTTTTCCGATTATGCCGTCAAAGAACGACAAAATTTTTTCGGACAAGTAATTTCCGCTGAGCACTCCGACAATCCAAATTCCCACCAGGACAATCGCCAATCCTGCGCCGGGAATTTTTGCGGGCAAATATTTTCCGATTGTGCTTTCCGTCAAATCGAACAGCCACGTAATTACGAAAATCGTTATCGCGGGCGGTACGACAATCAGCAGCCCCTTGAAGAAACTGCTTGAAATTTGCTCCGTGAAGGATTTAGGTTTTTTATCCTCGTCCATGCTTGCTCTCCAAAATCAATTCAATGGCGTTGAGCACGTCGTCAATATCTTTTTCGGTGATGACGAGCGGCGGTTGGAATGCCAAAACATTTCTGCCGACACCGTTTTTGCCGACGATAAAGCCGCGATTTTTCAGCTCCTCCAAAAGTTCGTCGAGTTCCTTAAAGGCGGGCGATTTATCGGCATGAACAAATTCCGCGCCGACCATTAGCCCGATACCGCGCACATCGCCGATTATCGGGAATTTTTTTTGCAGAGTCTTCAAGCCGCTCATAAGTTGTTCACCGCGAACCTTGGCATTGCCCATAAGATTTTTTTCGGCAATGTAATCGAGAACTGCAAGCCCTGCCGTCGATGAAACGGGATTGCCGCCGAGTGTCGACGCGCCTGGGCGTGTGTAAGTATCGGCAATTTTTTTCGTGGAGATGAACGCGCTGATAGGTTGACCGTTACCGAGAGCTTTTGCAACGCTCATGATATCGGGCGTCACGTCGAAATTTTCAATCGCGAACATTTTACCCGTCCGAGCAAAGCCCGTTTGAACTTCATCGGCAATCAGCAACGCGCCGTATTTTTGCAGAATTTCCTTGACGCGCTTGAAGTAACCTTTGGGCGGCACGACAATTCCGGCGTTACCTTGAATCGGTTCAGCAATGAGTGCGGCGGGCTTACCTGAAGTCGCCGATTGAATTATAGTTTCAATTTTGTCCGCGCAGGCCAAGTCGCAAGTCGCAGGATTTTTTCCGAGCGGGCAACGATAGCAGTAAGGATTCGGCGCGAAATTAATTCCTCCGACGGGTTGAGGATCAGTGCGCCACATGCCGATACCCGTCAAGCTCATTGTGAGTTTCGTCCGACCATGAAGGCCGCTCTGCAAGGCGATAAACTCTGAACTTTTGGTATAAATCGACGCAAGCAGAAGTGAACCTTCATTAGCCTCCGTGCCTGTCGAGCAGAAGAAACTTTTTTGCAAATCGCCCGGCGCAACTTCGGCAAGACGTTCGGCAAGGTTTACAAAATTTTCCGTCAAGTAAATATTGCAGACGTGTTGAAGAGTTTTAATCTGCTCAATCATGCGTTCTGTTATGAACGGGTTGCAATGACCGCAATTAATCACGGAAACTCCCGCGTAACAGTCGAGATATTTTTTGCCCGTGCTGTCGAAAAGATATTGCATTTCACCGCGCACAAATTGCGGCGGGTCGCTGTAAAAATGTCCGAGGCAAGGCATAATATATTCGCGTTTCTTATCAAGAATTTTCTTCGCACCGATAAATTTTTCCAAGTCAATCACTCCACGAATTTTTTTTTAGCTTAACACGTTGCGAATCAAATATCAAGTTGCAGAGGCGACGGATTAGCCTTGGACATGAATAAAGCCCGCCTCAAAATTCTGAAGCGGACTTTGTTTGCAAGTTGTAATAAAAATTTTTTAATCGTCATCATCTTCATTGGCGAACAGCTCACAATAGTAACCATTCTTGCCATTGTTCTTGACGTGATAAACCGCCTTGTCCGCCGAAGCAAAAAGACTGTCATAATCGCGGCCGTTCTGCGGAGCAATCGCAATGCCAATGCTCGCCGTGACGAAATGCCCCTTGCCGTCAATCGACAGGTTGAACGCGATTTGCTTAATCTGTTCGGCCTTGCGGATAACAACTTCCATATTCGGCAGACTGTCGACGATGACAACAAATTCATCACCGCCGAAACGTCCGATACAATCATTCGGACGGAAAATTTTCCTCAAGCCCTTTGCAAATTCGACAAGAACTCTATCGCCGAATTGATGCCCTAAAAGGTCATTGACTTCCTTGAAGTGGTCGAGGTCAATCACATAAAACGCCATGAAGATATTCGAGTTTTCATTTTCGTTGAAAGTCTTGAGCTTCATCTTGCAAAGATTTTCCATAGTCTTCTTGTTGAAAAGCTCGGTGAGTTTGTCCAGCTCGGATTCAAGCTGATAGGCGTCGCGCTCTGAACGAATTTTGTTGAAGGCCGCCGCCATTTGTCCAAGTTCGTCGTCGGAAGAAACTTCGATTTTTTCTGCGGGAGCCTCGCCGCTGACAATCTTGTCAACAACTTCCGTCATCTCAACAATCGGTTTCGTAACGCGAATCGTCAACAAATACGCCGCCAAAGTTCCGACGAAAAGCATAACCATTCCGAAGATAACGGCCTTGGCAGCCTTATCGTAAACTTTGTCCATAATGTAATGATACGGGCGAATCGTGACAATCATCCAGCCGGTATCAAGGTTTCGCGAATACGTCGCCAATGAGTCCTCGCCGTTTATATCAATCCGAATAACGCCCTTGCTGTTATAAATTCTGTCCAAAATAAATTTATAGCTGTTGTCAATGGCGTAGTCGCTGCTGATACCAATGCCGCCGTCGGTGTCGGAGTTTACGATAATTCGGCCGGTGCGATCCATTACGACAACATAAACCTCGCTGTCGTCCAACTGCATGGCAAAATCTTGCAGGGCGGCCAGATCAAAATTCCTCTGAATCATGCCGATAGGTTTACCCGTCGCGTCAAGCACAGGCGTTTCAATGACGATAACCATTTTGCCTGTCGACATGCTGGAAATAATATCGGAGACGTAAGCTCTGCCCTTCATCGCCTCTTGAAAGTGTTGACGCTTTTTCAAGTTCACGAGGGTAGCATTGTCCGTGCGTATGATTTGCCAGCCGTCAGCACCCGTTAAAGCCGTTAAATTGCCGTCAGCAAAAATTTCGTCCGCGTCGTGCAAAATCTTTCTGACATATTCCTTGCCAGTATCAGTCGGTTGTTGAAGATACCTTATAACCGTCGGACTCATTGCAAGCGATTTTAACACGGCCTGATTTTTTGAGATAAGTTCTGTTATATGTTCGGAGATGATGACATTTCTAAGTAAACCGTTCTGCTTGTCGGACTCTTCCAACTCGGAAATTGTATTAATCGCGCCGGCAGTGATGAGAATTAGAAACGGTACCGCGCCCATAATGACGAACAGAAAAAATATTTTTGCTCGAATACCCTTGTTAATTTCCATGACATTCTTTTAGGACTTGACGCCCAAAATCTTTCCTAACCCATAACCCATAAATCCTAATTGTACTCAACCTCCACCCAAGGTTCGTAAGAGTGTGAGCATTGCCGGGAAAAGCAAGACTACAAATATTGACGGGAATATAAACATAACCATTGGGAAAATAATTTTAACCGGAGCCTTCAAAGCTTCCGCCTTGACTGCTTGACGATGCCGGTCACGCATGTTATCCGCCTGAACTTGAAGTGTCCGCGTCATGCTCGTACCTAATTTTTCTGCTTGAATTATCGACGTTGTAAAAAGATAGACTTCCTCAATGTCGCAACGCTTCGCCAAATTCGTCAGCGCGTATTGATGAGTCATGCCTAATGAAACGTCATTTTGCATGCGCTTGAACTCGTCGATCAGCGGACCCCTCATGCGCTTTACCATTTTACCGATTGCGCCGTCAAAAGACAAGCCCGCTTGAACACTTACGCACAAAATATCCAGGAATTCGGGCAGCTGTTTGCGAATACTGATTTGCCGCTTGCGGATTGTCTGATTGAGGATTGCAAATGGCAATGCCGCGCCAACGAACATTCCCAGCAAGATGAAAAATAATCCTTGTATTGGGTGGAGGGCGGATATTTCAACCAAAATGAGTGCCAGCAATGTACAGCCGACGATTGACAGACACCAAAGCGTTACAAGCCTTTTGACACTCCAAATGCCCAATTTGCCTGCGCGGAAAATTTTATCTTCCAACTGCATTTTGATTTCGGCGGGCGTGAATCTCTGAAAACGTTCTTCCCAACGCCGCATAATCGGACGAATCACGCGCTCTTTAAAGCTGTTCACATTTCGCGGCACGACTTCCTTAACTGCGGCACTCGGTGCCATTTGAATAACCGAAGGCGTCCGATTTTTTTTACGCTTGGGATTTTTGGCACGCTCCGCCTCCGCAATGTCAATCATATCGTGCAGACGTTTCCTAAGTTGCGCTTCAGGATTTTGCTTGAAATACATTGCCCCGAATCCTACTGCCACTGCGAAAAAACTTGAAGCCAGTAATGCGACAAGTAAAATGCCCATGTCAATCACGTCCGCTCGTGAAAAAGTTTTTCGGTAATTCAATTCCGTTGAGCTGGAATTTGTCCAGGAAGTTCGGCAAAAATCCCATGCTCTCATAATGACCGATTGATTTGCCCTTATCGTCAATGCGGTCTTGAACGTAGCGGAAAAGGTCTTGCAAAATAATCGTGTCGCCTTCCATGCCTTGAACTTCCGTGATGTAAGTAATTTTTCTTGAGCCGTCACGAATTCTGGACTGCTGAATAATCAAGTCAAGCGCGGAAGAAATTTGCGTGCGAATAGCTCTAACCGGTAATTCCATGCCCGCCATCAAAACCATAGTCTCAAGGCGGCTCAAAACGTCGCGGGGAGCATTGGCATGAGCGGTCGTCAAGGAGCCGTCATGACCGGTATTCATCGCCTGCAACATGTCCAACGCCTCACCTGCACGAACCTCACCGACGATAATTCTGTCCGGACGCATACGCAAAGCATTTTTCACGAGATCGCGAATTGTTATCGCGCCTTGACCTTCCAAGTTCGGCGGGCGTGATTCAAGTGTCACGACGTGAATTTGTTGCAGTCGAAGTTCGGCCGCGTCCTCAATCGTAACGATTCTGTCCGTTGCGGGAATGAATGACGACAGCACATTGAGCGTCGTAGTTTTGCCCGAACCTGTACCGCCGCTGACTAAAATATTCAACCGCGCCTTAACGCAAGCGTCGAGGAAAGTGCCCATATCCTTACTTAACGTCCCGAAACTTACCAAATCATCAATCGACAGAGCTTTTTTGGAAAATTTTCGGATAGTGATTGTCGGGCCGACTAATGACAGCGGCGGGATTATGATATTGACGCGGGAACCGTCAGCAAGTCTTGCGTCAACCAGCGGTGACGATTCATCAACGCGACGTCCCAGCGGCGTCAAAATTCGTTCGATGATATTCATCAAATGCGCGTTGTCATAAAATCGCACGTCCGTTAATCGCAGCTTGCCCTTCTGCTCAATGAAAATTTGCTTCGGCCCGTTAACCATAACTTCGGTTATGCTGTCATCTTGAAGGAGCGGTTCCAATGGCCCAAGTCCGAGTAATTCGTTGCTGATATCGTCGACCAGTTGAAGACGTTCGCCGCGTGAAATTGCCGCGTATGCACCTTCCGCCAGCTCACGACTGCTGTAAACCGAAATGATATTTTTTATCTGATCGCGAGCCTCTTCGCCACGAACCAAAACTTGCTGTTCTTCAGGCGTCATTTCGTCGACTATTCGGCGGTGAACGGCAAGTTTCAGCTCCTGCATGACATCATTTTTGGCAGTCAATGCACGTCTTCCCGCGAATGCTGACGCCTCGACCGCCGCTTCACGTTCCTGTTTACGTTGAGTTTCCGTATAAATTTCGCGCGGTTGAGGTTGAGGTTTGACTTCCGGCTTTGACAATCGCGGACGTTCCGGTTGAGGTTTCTCTTCCTTTTTACCGCCAAGCCTTTCCAGCAATGAAAGTGATCTTGCCATTAAGTCACCGTTACTGAGAACTTATAAAAAGTTGTAAACTTTTATGTCCCATTCCTGCTTCGACACGTCCGTTTTGGCCGAGGCTACTAACGTTTTTTTGACGCTCCACAGGCTTGAATTCCCCGCTAACGTACGGGTACACATACAGGTTTCCGTGTCAGGTGGAACTTCCTGCATATCTTTACTGCGCTCAGGATTTTACGGTAACAACGCTCACGAGTTACCAACCGCATATCCCAACTTTTCAAAGAACTGTCGAGAGTATAGCAC
>JAFRSO010000002.1 GCA_017427545.1 Selenomonadaceae bacterium | reverse complement strand
CAAGAATTTTTTTCATTCTTTGATTCTAGAGCACTATTAAAATCTTTTACGGTATCTCTTCTGTCCGAGCCTTTGTGCGCAATAAAAGGATTGAGGCGATAGGTTTTGAATTTACCGGCGGGCGGTCCCTCGATTATGATTTCCAATTCCTTTAACTTCTTCATTGCCCGCGAGACGTTTGCAACTTGCATGTTAAGAAGTTCGGAAATTTCTTTGAGAGCTATACGAAGGTAATTATTAAAATCAAGCTTGTTAAAAAGTACTAACATGACTTTATATTGTTCGCCAGTTAAATCTTGTTGTGCGAGCCAAAGAGAAGGATTCTGATACAAGGCAATCCACCCCGTTCCCAGATTTTTGGACTTGAGCGGAAAACAACCTTTAATTTGTCCGCTCTCTTCGTCCGTTACCATTATATATCTTTTTTCTTTCGGGAAGATGAATATTTTTTCCTGCGTATCGGAAATTTTTTCGTTGGAAGTCTTGACAAAGTCACTCATTTGTGCATTACCGCCTTTCAACAAATCGCGTCCTGACGCCATAAAATTTGAGTTATCATATTTGATATAAAGTTTATCATTTTTGATAACTCAAAGTCAAGTTTTGTCTAGTGGTGACGTACCCCTCCTTCTGAATCTATAGGAGTGGGAAAAAAATTTTTTTCGCGGAATCGACTAGGGCGTCGCAACATCGTGTTGCTTGCCAAGTCGATTAAGCCGCGCTGGGGCTGAATCGCCCCAGACCCCAACGGGTCGCAAAAATTCTTCCGCGTCACGCTACAGAATTTTCGCCGACCATCGTTAACACTTTGCGGTTAAAAAATTTGTTTTCTAAGTTATTTTTTTCTTCGTTCTTTTTCTGTAATTGTAAAAACGTCCCTGTTTCATGAATTTTATTTATGATAAGAAATGTTATTAATTATGTAAAAATATGTCAACAAAAAAGTAAAAAATTATTTCAAGGCTTGACCTGTAAGGTAAAATCAACGTTAGAGATATTGAAAGGAATGATACCTTTGAAAAAATTTATAGTCATAGTAGGGTTAGGTTATGTCGGACTGTCACTTTCTGTATTATTCGCCCAAAGGCATCGAGTCGTGGCAGTTGACATCTCGCCAGAAAAAGTTAAGGCCGTAAATGAACGAAAAGCGTTAATTGGAGATGAGTTTTTGAAAAAAATTTTATTGACGGCAGACTTGGACTTGACGGCAACTTGTGACGGGCAATCTGTTTATCCATCAGCAGATTTTATTGTTATAGCAGTTCCGACGAATTATGATCCGAAGAAAAATTTTTTCAACACGACAGCGGTTAGCTCTGTGATTGAAGACGTATTAAAAAGTAGGACGAAAGCAAACATCGTGATTCGGAGTACGGTGCCCGTCGGTTTTACAAGTTCTTTAAGGAAAAAATACTCTACGAATAAAATTTTTTTCAGTCCGGAATTTCTTCGTGAGTCGAAAGCCTTGTATGATAATCTTCACCCTTCGCGAATTATCGTCGGTACAAAAATCGATGCTCGCTCGGAAATTTCTGTTGCTGAAAATTTCGCCGAAACTTTGCGTGACTGCTCGGAGGAAAGTGACGTTCCAATTCTCATCATGGGCAATGATGAAGCGGAAGCCGTAAAACTTTTCGCCAACACTTACCTTGCACTGCGCGTTGCATACTTCAATGAGCTTGATACTTATGCTGAATTAAAAGGTCTCGACGCGAGAAAAATTATCGACGGAGTTTGCCTTGACCCGCGAATTGGCGACGGTTATAACAATCCGTCTTTCGGGTACGGCGGTTATTGCTTGCCCAAGGACACGAAACAGCTGTTGGCGAACTATCGCGATGTGCCGCAACAAATGATATCTGCTATCGTTGAAAGTAATCGGACTCGAAAAGATTTTATCGCGGAAAGAATTTTAGAAATATCAGGTGCTTACACGGGCAGTGAAAATTTTTCTCCGGAGCGCGAAGGCAAGGTAGTAGTAGGTGTGTGGCGGTTGACAATGAAAAAGGGTAGCGATAATTTTCGGCAGTCGTCGATTCAAGGTGTGATGAAACGTCTTAAGGCTAAGGGCGTGACGTTGATAATTTATGAGCCGTCACTGCCCGACGGGTCGACATTTTTTGGCAGCCTCGTCGTCAACGACATTAAAAAATTCAAAACTTTAAGTCGCTGTATTATTGTTAATCGCTACGATCCAATGCTTGACGACGTTCGGGAGAAAGTCTACACGAGAGATTTATTTTGTCGTGATTAGGGTAAACGCGCGAAAAATTTCGATAAACAGCCAGTTTAATATAAAAAACGATTTCTGCAGAATAATTCAAGGAAAAATCATTACCTGCGTTTATAATCGCGCAAAAAGATGAAATGGGAGGGTTAAAAAATGAAACTCAGCATGAACGAGGCAACGGCTTTGAACTGTCAAGCGATGTCCCTTGAGCAAGACATTCTCCTTGCTGAAAAGTACGGTTACGACATGATTGAGCCGCGAACGATGGACAGAATGCGTGACTACCTTGCTGCTCACTCGATTGAAGAACTCGCGGATTTTTTCAAGGCGCACAACATTGAGCCGCTTGCCTTCAACACACTCTGCTTTTTCAATAACCGTTCGCCCGAAGGTTATCAAGGCATTCTTGATGAATTGAAGCAAATGTGCGAGTGGGGACAAAAAATCGGATGCAAGACTGTAATTACTGTTCCGACTGTCAGCCTCAACAAGGTTACCCGCGGCGAAATTCACAAGTCGGCAATCTCCTGCCTTAAAGAAATGGGCAAGCTCGCGGCAGATTATGATATGCGCGTTTCCGTAGAATTCATTGGTCATCCGGCCGCTTCGATTAACACTTTCGGCGAAGCTTACGAAATTATTCAAGCCGTCGACCTGCCCAACGTCGGAATCACACTTGACTGCTTTCACTTCCACGGCATGGACTCGAAGATTGAAGATCTCGCAAAAGCTGACGGGAAGAAAATTTTTATTGTGCACCTCAACGACACGGAAGATTTCCCGATTGGCGCGCTTCTCGATGAAGACAGACTTTGGCCGGGCACAGGCTGTATTAACCTTGATGAAATTTTCCAGACGCTCAAGAAAATCGGCTGGGCACAAGATGTTGTTTCCGTTGAGCTTTTCAGACCCGAATATTATCGCATGAACCCGAACGACGTTTACAGACTCGGTAAGGAACATGCCGAGAAAGTCATCAAACGCAATTTTGCTTGATTCATTCAGGAGGATAAAAGTTATGCTGAACATTGGTGTTATCGGTTGCGGCGGCATGGGTCGCGATCACATTAAAAGAATCACTGAACGGACTCAAGGTGCGCAGGTAGTAGCTGTAGCAGATATGGTCGACGCGCTCGCGCAAAAGGGTAAAGCCCTCGCCGGTGAAAACTGCAAAATTTATAAAAACGGTAATGATCTCATAAACGATCCGAACGTTGAGGCGGTCTTTATCGTCAGCCCCGGCTTTGCACACAAAGAAAGCCTGCTCGAAGCGATAAAGCTCGGCAAGCGTATCTTCTGTGAAAAACCGCTCTGCACGACGGCGGCTGACTGTTTGGAAGTTATCGACGCAGAAATTAAGTCGGGCAAACACCTGATTCAACTCGGATTCATGCGCCGTTATGATAAAGGTTATCGTCAAGTCAAGGCGGCGATTCAGTCCGGTGAATATGGTGAACCGTTGATCGTTCACTGCACTCATCGCAATCCTGTTGTGCCCGACAGCTATACAACGCAAATGGCCGTTCACGATACTGCGATTCATGAAATCGATGTTATTCACTGGCTGGTCAACGATGATTTTGTTTCGGCTCAAGTTATTTTCCCGCGCAAGACGAAATATGCCGCTGATCACCTTTATGACCCGCAAATTATGTTATTGCGCACGAAGAATGGCATTTGCGTTGATGATGAAGTTTTCGTCAACTGCAAGTTCGGCTACGACATTAACTGCGAAGTTATCTGCGAAGACGGCGCGATTAAAATGCCGCAACCGCTCTACCCAAGTTATCGCAAAGGTGCACAAGTCGCCACGACAATCGACACTGACTGTTTCGTTCGTTTCCATGACGCCTATGACGAAGAAGTTCAAGACTGGGTAAACGAGGCGGCAAAAGGTGTTATCGGCGGCCCCAATGCTTGGGACGGTTATCTCGCGGCAATCACTGCTGATGCTTTGGTGAAAGCGCAGGAGACCGGCGAAATTGTTCCCATCACCATGAAAGATCGTCCCGACTTCTACAAGTGATTTTTATTTGACCCTAATCCAACAAATGTTATAAAGCGGCTCAACATTTTTCGTGAGCCGTTATTTTTTTTGCCATCGTCACTTTTCGGGCGCGATGATTATTTCAACGTTGTCAGCGTTAAATTCTCGGAGGTATCCTTCGGGCGGCTGCGCGTCGGTGATGATAAAGTCCAAAGATTTAAAATCGCTGTAAGTCATAAGTGATGAAACATCAAACTTTGAATTATCAACGAGCAAATATTTCGGGCAAGGCTTTTTTACAAGACACTGCTTAATTTCGCATTCGAGCGGGGAAGCATTGGTAACGCCATGTTCAACGGAAATTCCTGTGCCCGCAAGGAAGATTTTAGAAAAGTTATAGCTTTGTATACACTGTAAAACACTGGCGCCGACGAAAGCTTTTATCGGCGGTTGAAGAGTGCCGCCCGTCGCAATGACTGTGAAGTTGTTAAACTGCGTCGCCAACTCCAAAACATAGACGCTGGCCGTCACTATCGTGAGATTTTTCTTTCGGGCTAAGTGCGGAATCATATGCATAGTCGTTGTACCGGAGTCAATGTAGATAACTTCGTCGTCGTTTACTTGCTCGGCGGCAGTCTCTGCAATCCTCTGTTTTTCTTTTTTATGGCGAATTTCACGAGTTGAAAAAGGTTCAAGAGACGTGATATTTGCTTCCCTAAGGACAATGCCGCCGTAAACCTTTTGAATGATTCCGTCGTCTTCAAGTTCCGCAATATCCCGACGAATGGTATTTTTCGACACATTGAAGATTTCGCAAAGCTCGTCCAAGGATATGCGTTTGCGAGATTTCAACAATTCGTGTACTTGATGGATTCGTTCTACCTTCATACAACACCCCTCATTTGCTTTTTGCCTTAGGATTTTAAACTAAAATGTAAGTGCTGACAAGATTTTCAACGGAGTCACGGGGCATGAAAAATTCACGAATCGTCATGTTGACATTGCATTTTGAAGGAATTAAAATGTTATCATGAGTTAATCAAGACTTAACAGAATACAAGATTAAAAGGAGAGTGAATTTTATGGGTTATACTTTCATGGTTCCGGCGAAAATTATTTCCGGAGTCAACGTCATTTCGGAATTGGGCGACCATATCGCGGGCAAAGGCTCCAAGGCTCTCATTGTCACGGATCAATTTATGGTGAAGTTCGGCAACGCTGCCAAGGTTGAAGCTGCTCTGCAGAAGGTCAATATTCCTTACGTGATTTTTGACGGGGCGAACACTGAACCGACTGATAAAATCGTCATGGAAGGTTTGAAAGTTTACAAGGCTGAAAAGTGCGATTTCATCATTGCGTTGGGCGGCGGCAGTCCCATGGACACGGCCAAAGCTATCGGCTTCATGACCACGGCCGGTGATCGCAAGATTAATTCTTACATGCATGAAGTCATTGACATGCCCGTTCCTTACCTTGTGGCAATTCCTACCACTGCGGGTACCGGTTCCGAAGTCACGAAAAATACTATCATCTCCGACACTGAAAACAATGTTAAAATGCTCCTCGGCGGCCCTTCAATTATTCCTGCCCTTGCAGTCGTCGATCCCACTTTCACGATGACGGCTCCTCCAGGTGTTACGGCGGCGACGGGTATTGATGCCTTGTGCCATGCGATTGAAGCTTACACCTCCCGCAAGGCTCAACCTCTCACTGACACTTTCGCAATCTCCGCAATTCAAAAAATCCACAAGAATCTCCCGATTTGCTACAAAGATGGCAAGAATGAACAAGCCCGTCTGGCAATGTCGATTGCTGCGTTGGAAGCGGGCATCGCATTTAACAATGCGTCGGTTACGATTGTTCATGGCATGAGCCGCCCCATCGGCGCACTTTTCCACATTGCTCACGGCGTTTCAAATGCGGTCTTACTCCCCGCTTGCCTTGAATTTGCAATCGAAGAAAACACTGCCCGTTTTGCACATATCGGACGGATTATGGGCGTCGCAGATGAGAACACTGCAGATCATGATGCAGCTGTCGCAATGGTGAAAGAAGTCGCGCGCTTCTGCAAAGAAGTCGGCATTCCTCCTGTTATCGACCTGCTCAAAAAGGGCAATCACACTCAAGAAGAATTTTTCTCCTACCTCGACAAAATGGCGTCCGATGCTCTCGAAAGCGGCAGTCCGCAAAATACCATGCGCATTCCCACGAAAGAACAAATCATTGAGATTTATAAAAAGCTCTTTTGAGGGACTGCGTATTTCTTTTGTGAGGTAAAAAAATGCCGCTCGTAAAAATGACAGAACTGTTTGCGCCGCATGACAACACGACTTTTGCCGTCGGGGCATTCAACGTTTCAAATCTCGAAATGGCATGGGGAGCAATTCAAGCCGCCGAAGAACTCAACACGCCTTTGATTTTGCAAATTGCTGAAGGGCGTTTGAGGTATTCGCCGCTCGATTTACTCGGACCGGTCATGATCGCTGCCGCAAAAAAATGCACCGTCCCCGCGGCAGTTCACCTTGATCACGGCGCTACACTCGAAACGATTAAACTTGCTTTAAGTCTCGGATTCACGTCCGTAATGTTCGACGGCTCAAAATATCCGCTCGAAGAAAATATCCGTCGGACGCGTGAAGTTGTTGAGTTGGCGCACTCAAAAGGCGCGGCAGTCGAAGCGGAAATTGGACGCGTCGGCGGTGCGGAAGGCGATTATAAAAGTGTTGACGTTTTAGTTACGAGTGTCGACGAAGCAAAAAAATTCGCGGAGGCAACGGGAGTCGACGCATTGGCTGTCGCAATTGGAACCGCGCACGGCAATTACACCGTCAAACCGCAACTTCGCATTGATCGCCTTAAAGAAATTTTCGACGCGATAAAAACTCCACTTGTCCTTCACGGCGGAACGGGCTTAACGGCTGACGACTTCCGCAACTGCATCGCTAACGGTATCAAGAAAATCAACATCGCAACCGCAAGTTACGACAACTCGGCGCGGAAAATTCGTGAAGTGTGTGAGTCGAAGCCCGACGCGAAGTTTTTCGATTTCAGCGACGCAATTGTTCGCGGAACACGTGAAAATATTAAACATCACATGAAAATTTTTAATTCCGAAGGGAGATAAAACTAATGACAACTCTTCAAGAAGCAGTAAAGGCATTTCCGCAAATGGAAGTATGGAACGACTCGTGCTCGTGCAAAGAACTGACTTATGCGCTCGAACAGTGCGCGGCATCCGGTGCGACAACCAATCCCGCAATCGTCTTCAACGTCCTCAAAAAAGAATTGCCCGATTGGGAAGACACCATCAAAAAAATCATCGCCGACAATCCGACGTTCACGGAAGATGATGTTGCGTGGAAAACGATTGAAGCACTCGGCTTGAAAGCGGCGGGACTTCTCGCTGACATGCATGAAAAAAATCATGGGCAGCGCGGAAAAATTTCGTTCCAGGCAAATGCAAAATTCTATCAGAATCCCGAAAAGCTTGTTGAGCACGCGTGCCAACTTGCGTCTCTTGCCCCGAATATCCAAATCAAAGCTCCCGCAAGCAAGGCCGGTATCGAAGCATTTGAGGAAATGACCTATCGCGGAGTTTCGATTAATGCAACGGTTTCATTCACCGTCCCGCAAGCATTGGCTGTAGCTGAAGCAGTTGAGCGCGGGCTTAAACGTCGCGAGGCCGAGGGTAAAGACACGTCGTGGATGCACCCGGTCTGCACAATCATGGGCGGCAGAACTGATGACTATTTGAAAGCTTACCTCAAGGGCAAAGATTATATCGTGCATCCGGAAGCACTCGAATGGGCAGGCGTCGCAGTCTTCAAGAACGCGTACAAGATTTATAAAGAACGCGGCTATCGGACGAAACTCCTCTTTGCGGCATATCGCAACCTCCACCACTTTGAACAATTCATCGGCGGTGATGTCGTCCTCACGATTACCAGCGACTTCCAGAAAAAGTACAACGGCACGAAGGTTGAAATTAAAAACAACATGGATACGCCCGTTCCGCAGCAGTGGCTTGATGAGTTGATGACCATTGACGAGTTCCGCCGCGCTTATGAACCTGACGGCATGAAACCCGAAGAATTCCAACATTACGGCGCATTCCTCCGCACTATTAATCAATTCCTCGGAAGTTATGCCGGACTTGTCGAACTCGTCCGCAAGTACATGGTCGTGTAAGATTTTGAGTTTCAAAGGTACAAGGGGAGAAAAAATTTCTTCCTTTGTGCCTGATAAAGGAGAGAAATTTTCATGGCTCTCATTGATTTTGACCTTAAAAGGGAACGCGACGTTGTTATCATTGGGCGCGCAACTTTGGACTTCAACCCGAATGAAATTCATCGAACGTTAGATAAGGTGAAGACTTTCTCCATGTACCTTGGAGGATCGCCGGGCAATATCGCGGTCGGATTAAATCAGCTGGGCAAGAAAGTCGGCTTTATCGGCTGCGTTTCTGATGATCAATTCGGCGATTTTATCATCAACTTTTTCAAAGCCCGCGGGATTGATACGACTCAAATGACGCGCGCTAAACATGGTGAGCGCATGGGATTGACATTCACTGAAATAAAAAGTGAAACTGAAAGTTCAATCCTCATGTACCGTGACAAAGTGGCGGATTTGCAAATTGCGCCCGAAGATGTCAGCGAAAATTATATTGCCGGCTCAAAGGCATTGATAGTTTCGGGCTTGGCATTGGCGGCGGCTCCTAGTCGTGAAGCGTGTTTGACTGCCGCTCAACATGCGCGCATGCACGGAACGAAAATTATTTTTGATATCGATTATCGGCCTTACACGTGGCGTTCAAAAGAGGAAATCGCAATTTATTATTCGCTGATGGCGCGGTTGAGTGATGTTATTATCGGATCTCGCGACGAGGTAAACTTTGCTGAATTGTTGCCCGAAGATGCAGAAACTCCGCCAGATCATGAAATCGCGGAAAAATATTTGTCGTGGGGCAATAAAATCGTCGTCATCAAACACGGCAAGCGCGGTTCCGTTGCATACACTGCCGACCGTCACGCTTACAAAGTCGATTCGTATCACGTCAAACTTTTGAAAAGTTTCGGCGGCGGGGACGCTTATGCCAGTGCATTTGTTCATGGATTGCTTGAAGGGTTGGAAGTGCCCGAAGCCCTTCGCCATGCAACAGCTCATGCGGCAATGGTGGTTGCAAGTCACAGTTGTTCCGAAGCAATGCAGACCATTGATCAAATCGAAGCGTTCATCAAAGAACATTCCGCCGAAGAAGTCATCACCGAAATTGATTGGAAAACGAAAATTTAGGAGGGCTTTCAATGAAATTTGGAAGACTCGGTACGGAGCTTAAACACGGCTATAACGCAATGACTACCCGCGAAAGTGATATGCTGATGGACATCGGCTATCAAGTCATGGACGCGAACGAAATTATTGAACTCGAAGACCCTTTTCAGGAGAGCGCGATTGTTATCTTGACGGGTGAAGTTGAAATTCGCTGGGACGATAAAAAAGAAATTATGCGCCGCGAATCCCTCGTTGATGAAAATCCTTACTGCCTGCAAGTTCCTCGTGCAAAAAAGGTTTGGATAAAAGCGAAGGTCGACAGTGAACTCCTGCTTCAAAAGACGATGAACGACCGCGACTTTGCACCGGTATTTTATCGCCCCGAAGATGTGCAGTGTGATATTTTCGGACAGGGATTGTGGAACGCGACGGCTGAACGTACTGTCCGCACGATTTTTGATTACAGCAATGCGCCGTTTTCAAATCAAGTCAACGGCGAAGTCATCAACAGCCCCGGACGTTGGTCGGGATATATTCCGCACAATCATCCGCAGCCCGAAGTTTACACTTACAAATTCGACAAGCCGCAAGGATTCGGTGCGGCATTTATCGGCGACAACGCTTTCAAAATTACGCACAACAGCTGGTCTGAAATCTCTGGCGGGCTTATGCATCCGCAAGTGACTGCTCCCGGCTATGCAATGTGGTATTCGTGGATGATTCGTCATCTGCCTGAAGAACAAGGCGGTCCTTGGAAGAAGACTCGCACTGACTTGCCTGAACATGTTTGGCTCCTCGATCCCGATGCTAAAATTTGGCAACCAAACCGCTAAGGAGGATTTTTTTCATGGCAAAAACGATTCGACTCACAGTGGCTCAAGCCCTCGTGAAGTTTTTGAATAACCAATACATTGAATTTGATGGCCGCGAAAATAAAATGTTTGAAGGCATTTTCGGCATTTTCGGACATGGCAACGTTGTCGGCATGGGTCAAGCTCTTGAAGAAGATGCCGGCGATTTGATTATGCGAATGGGTCGCAATGAACAGGGCATGGCACATGCTGCAATGGGATTCGCTAAGCAAAAACGTCGTAAGCAAATGTACGCGTGCACATCAAGTGTCGGCCCCGGCGCAATGAATATGGTGACAGCCGCCGCAACGGCAACTGCGAATTGCATACCCGTTTTATTCTTGCCCGGCGACACTTACGCTGACCGTCAACCCGATCCCGTTCTCCAGCAAATGGAGCAACCAACGAATTTGGCAATCACCGCAAATGACGCGTTCAAGGCTGTTTGTAAATATTGGGACAGAGTGACGCGCCCGGAAATTTTGATGACGGCTTGCATAAATGCGATGAGAGTTTTGGCAGATCCCGCAGACACCGGTGCAGTCTGCATTGCATTGCCGCAAGACGTTGAGGGCGAAGCTTACGATTATCCCGAATATTTCTTCCAGAAGAGAGTTCATCACATTGATAGAACTGCGCCCGCTGCTCGTGCAATAAAAGCGGCCGTTGAACTTCTCAAGACGAAGAAAAAACCTCTGCTGATTTTCGGCGGCGGTGTGAAATATTCTGAGGCTGAAGAATCCTTCCGCAAGTTCGCAGAAAAATTCAACATTCCGTTCGGCGAAACTCAAGCGGGTAAAGGCACGATACTTTGGAATCATCCGTTGAATTTGGGCGGCATTGGTGAAACAGGCGGTTGCGGCGCGAATGACATTGCGGCAGTCGCTGATGTCGTTATCGGCGTGGGCACTCGTTACACTGACTTTACTACTTCGTCGAAGTGGATTTTCCACAATCCCGAAGTTCAATTCATCAATATCAACGTTTCAAAATTCCACGCGTATAAACTCGACGGCTTACAAATTGTCGCGGACGCTCAAGCGGGTATTGACGCGCTTAGTGCTGAACTTGAGAAAACTGACTGGAAAGTTTCCGACGAGTACAAAGCCGAAGTTGCCGCGTCGAAGAAAAAATATGATGAGGAAGTCGACCGCGTGTACCACGTCGAATACACCGGCAAAGATTTCGTTCCCGAAGTGGTTGACGGTCTCGACTTCGCGAAAGTCAGCGAAGAATTCATCAAGCTCACTGGGTCAAGTCTGCCGCAATGTCGCGCACTCGGCGTGGTTAATGAAACGATTGATGAAAATGCAATCATGGTTGCGGCGAGCGGTTCAATCCCCGGCGATGTTCAGCGCGTGTGGCGTGCAAAATCCGTTGGCGGTTATCACGTTGAGTACGGATTTTCTTGCATGGGTTATGAAGTCAACGCGGCATTGGGCGTAAAACTTGCCGAGCCTGATCGCGAAGTTTATGCGATGGTCGGTGATGCGGCGTACATGATGTTGCATTCAGAGTTGCCGCAGTCGATTGCTGAAGGTGTCAAGATTAATGTTATTCTCTTTGACAACATGACAAACGGTTGCATAAACAATTTGGAAATTGGTCATGGGCAAGAAAGTTACGGCACAGAATTCCGCTTCCGCACTCCGACGGGTCTCGACGGCGGATTTGTTCCTGTTGATTTCGCGATGAATGCCCGCTCTTATGGTTGCGTCGCTTACACAGTCCACACGGTCGACGAACTCATTGCGGCAATCGAAGACTCGAAGAAGCAAAAAGTTTCGACGTTGATTGACGTAAAAGTTCTGCCGAAAACAATGGTGCACGGCTACGGCGATTGGTGGAGAGTCGGTGTGGCTCAAGTCTCCAAGTCCGAAAAAATTCAAAAGGTCTACAAGGAAATTATGGCTCCGAATCTTGAGGCGGCTCGCAAGTATTGATTATAAGAAAGTAGAGAGTAGAAAGTAGGGAATAGAAAAATCTACTTTCTACTTTCTATCACCTACTTTCTAAAACATAGAGTCATTTGTTGGGTTAGGGTACATATATAAAACTCATTGAAATGTGAGGGGGTTACAACAAATGGCTCAGGGTATTTCTCATGAAACCTACCTTCGTCGGGTAATGATAGTCTCGACGTTCGGCGGCCTGCTGTTTGGTTATGACACGGGCGTTATCAATGGCGCACTCGCCTTTATGGCAATGCCCGATCAGCTGAACTTGTCGCCGGCAATGGAAGGTTTGGTCGCAAGCGGATTATTGGCCGGTGCGGCTATCGGTTCATTTATGGGCGGTCGTATTGCAGACACTGCAGGCCGTCGCAAAATGATTCTCTATCTGGCATTTATCTTTTTCTTCGCGGCAAATGGTTGCGCGCTTTCGCCCAACGCTGAAGTTCTTATCTTCTGCCGCTTCGTGTTAGGTCTTGCAGTCGGTGGCGCGTCAGTTACTGTTCCTGCATTTTTGGCGGAAATGGCACCGGCTGAACGTCGCGGACGCATGGTTACTCAAAACGAGTTGATGATTGTCACGGGTCAGTTGCTGGCATTCGTCGTCAACGCCGCAATGGGTGTTACTTTCGGTTCGACGGGCGGCATTTGGCGTTACATGTTGGCAATCGCTTCAACTCCGGCAATCGTCTTGTGGCTCGGAATGTTGAGCGTGCCCGAATCACCGCGTTGGTTGATTGTTCAAGGCAGAGTCGGTGAAGCTCTCGAAGTCCTCAAAAAGATTCGTGAGGAAAAACGCGCTCAAAAAGAGTTGGACGAAATCAAAGAAACAATCGCGCTCGAAAGTTCCGTTCAGCAAGCAACTTACTCTGACTTAGCAGTTCCGTGGGTTCGCAGAATCGTTTTCATCGCAATGGGCGTTGCAATCTGCCAGCAAATTTCTGGCGTTAACTCGATTATGTACTACGGTACACAAATCTTGACGGAAGCGGGATTTTCAACTCAAGCTGCGTTGATTGGTAACATTGCAAACGGCGTTATCTCCGTCAGTGCTACATTCTTCGGAATTTGGATGATGGGGCGTCATGGTCGTCGGCCGCTGATTATGACGGGACAAATCGGAACAATGGCTTGCCTCTGCGCAATCGGTATCTCGTCGAATATTTTTGAAGGCTCAACCGCACTGCCTTATGTCGTCCTCTGCTTGACGGTCACTTTCCTTTTCTTCCAGCAAGGATTCCTTTCGCCCGTCACGTGGTTGTTACTTTCAGAACTTTTCCCCGTCAGACTTCGCGGCATGGGCATGGGCTGCGCAGTCCTGTGTTTGTGGGTAACCAACTTCTTCATCGGATTTTTCTTCCCGCAATTACTCTTCAGCTTCGGACTTAGTGCAACATTCTTTATCTTCGCGGGTGTCGGACTTCTCGGCTTACTCTTTGTTATAAAATTCGTGCCCGAAACTCGCGGTCGTTCCCTTGAACAAATTGAACGCGATTTCAGAAATTACGACAAGGTTAATGCTTAATCTGCAGTAAAAATTTTAGGAGGGTTTTGAATGGCAAAAATTAAATTGGGTATTGCGCCGATTGCTTGGACTAATGATGATATGCCCGACCTCGGCAAGGAAAACACGTTTGAACAATGCGTCAGCGAAATGGCGTTGGCAGGATTCACCGGCTGCGAAGTCGGCGGCAAATATCCGAAAGATACCAACGTCCTCAAAAAAGCTCTCGACCTCCGCGGCATGTCGATTGCAAGTGCGTGGTTCAGTTCATTCCTTCTCACGCAACCTTATGAGCAAGTCGAAAAGGATTTCATTGCCCATTGCGAATTTTTGCACACGATGGGCGCGAAATTCTGTAACGTCGCCGAGCAGGGCAACAGCATTCAAGGCAAATTCGACAAGGCAGTTTTCGCCGATAAGCCTTACAACACTGAAGAGCAATGGAAGCTTTTAACTGAAGGGCTGAACAAACTCGGAGCTGTCGCGAAGAAAATCGGCTTGACGATGACTTATCATCATCACATGGGCACGGGCGTGCAGACGGCTGAAGAAATTGATCGCCTCATGGCGGAGACTGATCCCGAACTCGTGTGGCTGCTTTATGACACCGGCCATCTCGTTTGTTCCGGTGAAGATTATCTTGCTATCCTCAAGAAGTATTTGCCGCGAATCCGTCACATTCACTTGAAAGATGTTCGCATGGAAGTCCGCAACCGCGTCAAGGCTGAAAACATGTGCTTCCTTGACGGAGTTCGCGCGGGCATGTTCACTGTCCCCGGCGACGGGGATGTTGACTTCGCGCCGATTTTCGATATCGTCAACGCGAGCGATTATGACGGTTGGTATATCGTTGAGGCGGAACAAGATCCTGCAAAGGCGAATCCGCTTGAGTATGCAATCAAAGCCCGCAAATACATTCGCGAAAAAGCTCACATTTGATTAAAAGTCAGTGCAAATAAAAACGGTGCGCCGACCCTTGAGGTCAAAAACGCGCCGTTTAATTTTTTGATACGAGGTGAAAATTTTGGGACTCACAATGATAATCGTCAGCCTGGTACTTCTGATTTTATTTGCGTACCGTGGCTACTCGATAATTTTTATCGCGCCGGTATTTGCAGTTGTGGCGAGTATCGGCAGTGGACATGATCCAATGCCGGTGTTCAGCGAAATTTACATGACGAAGGCCGCCGAATATTTGAAGACTTATTACCCCGTATTTTTGCTCGGAGCAATCTTCGCAAAAATCATGGAGGAGGGTGGACTGGCTGCATCTGTCGCAAATAAAATCGTGCAAACTCTCGGCAAAGAAAAAGCAATCCTGGCAATATTAATCGGGTGCGGCGTGTTGACTTACGGCGGATTAAGCGTTTTCGTCGTGGCATTTGTCATGTACCCGTTCGCGGCGATTTTGTTCAGAGAAGCCAATTACGCGAAAAAACTTTTGCCCGGACTGCTTTGGATGGGAATTTTTACTTACAGCATGGTTGCGATTCCCGGCACTCCTCAAATCCAAAATATCATTCCGACGGCATATTTCGGAACGACGACTTGGGCAGGCATCGGACTCGGATTAATCGGCGCGGCTTTATATTTTGTGATGGCATGGGGCTGGGTAAGTTATCGTGCGAAAAAACTTCAAGCGGCGGGCGAAGGTTACGGCACAAATTTAAAAAATGAGCCGGAAATTTCTTCCACCGAAGATTTGCCCGACTGGAAACTTTCATCAATTCCGCTGGTCATGGTCATTGCGTTGAACTTAATCATCAGCAATCCTTTCAACTGGAGTTGGGCGTATCACTGGGATCAAAGCAGCTTGGACAGTTTCGCGCCGATGAATTTGAGTTTGCTTGCGGGCAGTGTCGGAAAAGTTCAAGCAATCTGGTCGATTAATGCGGCATTGATTTTGAGTTGTATAGCGGCGGCGATTATCGGCAGAAAATGTTTGGCGTCGAAGGGCGGCATTGTTCATCCGATAAACACCGGCGCGACGGGTTCAATGGCGGCGATTCTCAATGTTGCGTCATGTTATGCATTCGGTTGCGTAGTGGCGGCAGTGCCCGCGTTTGAATCTATCAAGCAAGCTTTGTTGGGAATTCAAATCGGTGACGGGCCTTTAGGTTCGGCGGTTATCACGACTTTGATTATGTGCGGCATTACGGGTTCGGCGTCTGGCGGTGAAACGATTGCGCTGGGTATGCTCGGTGATCAATGGTTGGCGATGGCGAATCAAATCGGTATGAATCCCGAAGTCTTGCACAGAATCGTAGCCCTTGCCTCTGAATGTATAGACACGCCGCCACATTCCGGAGCTTTGATAACTTTGATGGCAGTCTGCGGGCTAAGTCACAAAGAATCCTACTACGACGTTTTTGTTCTGACATTATTGAAAACTTCAGTGGCATTTATCTGCCTGGCAATTTTCGCGGTGACGGGGCTGACTTGAACTCCCTGTTGCAAAAAAAATTCCCGCCATTTTTGACGGGAAAAATTTTTTTGTAGGAGCTTTTTTACTTGTTGAGAAGTTCACGTTTAATGCGGTCGAGAGCTTCGGGAGCTTGCTTATCCATTTTTTCGGGGAAGCCGAAATAGCTGACGCAGATAATGTTATCGCCGCCGACTTTCGGCGCATCGGGCTTGAGTTGTTTATTGGCAAAGTCCATTTCGCGGAGAGTCTCAAAAATTCCGTCGAAGTCAACTTCACCCTCGCCCATCGCGGTATGTTGATGAATGGTGTAGTCAGCTTTGCCGCGACCGTTGAGCCAAGGCGGGTTGACGATATAGCGGCAGTCAATGGTCTGATTCCAAGTGTCAGCAAGCAGAACGTGCGTTAATTCATCGCCGGCATATTTGAGCATGTGGCGGACATCGCCTTTGCCCTGATCGTAGAAAAATCCGTGGCTTGCGGAGTAGACGTAACCGAGATTTTTCGAGCGGAAAGATTTAACAATGTCGCAAGTTTCATCGTTGAGTTCGCAGAAGTCGTAGGGGTGAGATTGAATTTCGACGCGCAAGCCTTCACGTTCGATAATCGGCAGCAGTTCTTCCATTGAGCGGAAAAACATTCCGTTGCAGATTTCTTGCTGATTCGGATCGCCGCTGAATTCGGTGTTGATGACGGGCACGCCCATATTGACGGCGATTTCAATAATTTTTTTCCAGTTCGCGACGGCGTGTTGACGTTGTTCTTCAGTCGGTCCCGACCAACGATAGACGACAATGAACGAAGAAATTTCAACGCCCGTTTCCTTGAGAGCCTTGCGATATTCTGCTTCACATTCTTTCGAGAAGAGCGGATGTTTGTAGAACGGATTGATGCGCGGGTGCGGAGATTGCTCAATGTACTTGTAGCCCCAATCGGCGACCTTGTGCACATAGTCGTTAATGCTCATCTGTTTTGCCAGAACATCAACGTCAAAAGCTATTTTCATTTACGACCCCTCCTAAAATTTTTTGATGAGGCAACGTTATCATACCCCACAAAAGTTGTCAACAGTTTTGCAGATTTTGATTGAACTTAAGCAGGATTTTACAATTAGGCGTAAAAGTAACGGGTAAATTTGAGTTGAAGGCGAGGTATCAAAAATGGCGGTCGTCTACTACAACAGCGAAAAAGATTCGGAAAATCCACTCGGCGAGCAAAAAATTAAATTGCTTTATGTCTGCAAAGCGGAAACGGTTATCCCGACGGCAATGCACGCGCATAAAAATCATTTGGAGTTGCAGTACATAAGCGGCGGCAAGGCACATTTGAGAATCGGCGGTCACTCTTACAACGTTCAAGCCGGTGATGTGATTGTTTACAATGCGGGCGTCCTTCATGATGAGTGCGCTGATCCCGAATGCGGCATGGCGTTTTACAACTGCGGGATAAAAAATTTTCAGTCGCCGTTACTGCCCGAAAATCATTTTCTGCCGCAAGGAGTAAAACCGGTATTGCACACTGCTGACATGGCGGAAACGGTTCGGGCGATTTTTCATGCGATTTACGAGCAGATATCGCAAAAAAAAATATCGGGCGTTTCAGTCTGTCACTACCTGATAAATTCGCTGTTGATAATTTTAAGCAATCAAATAGTTTACGAGCAATTGCCGCAGAAATATAAAACTGACGCGTATTTTCAACGCTGCAAAGAATTTATCGACGAGCACTTCACGGAAAATATTTCAATCGAGGACATGAGCAAAATTGCGCACATGAGCGTTTCGGGCTTCGCTCACCACTTCAAGAACGTTTTCGGACTCTCGCCGATTCAATATCTGATTCGCCTGAAAATCGGCTTGGCGCAAAAATTTTTAATCACCACGGACAAGAATATAACGGAAATCAGCATGGAGCTGGGCTATGATAATGTCAGCCACTTCAACAATCAGTTTAAGCGATTTGTCGGGACTGCGCCGAGAAATTATCGAAAACTTTGGGTCGGCAATGAGCAGTTCAAGAATTTGAAGCATATTTATAACGAGCTGATGAAAAGTTGAGCGGCTTAATTAGTTGGAGCCAAGACGAAGTGCGAGCCGTCGACGAGTTGCAGTGTGCAATGTTCGTAGTCAGCGTTTGCCGAGTCGTAAGGAATGAGCCGACGATTTTTTTCAACGCGGGGATTAGGTTGAGGCACGGCGGACAGTAAACTTTGCGTGTAAGGGTGGACGGGATTAGAAAAAATTTCATGGGTCGAGCCGGTCTCAACAAGCCAACCTTTATGCAGGACGCCAATTCTGTCGGAGATATATTTTACCATGCTCAAATCGTGAGCAATGAAAAGGTAGGCGCACTTCGTCTCGTGCTGAATATCTTTCATGAGGTTGACGACTTGAGCTTGAATTGAAACGTCGAGGGCGGAAATACATTCGTCGGCGATGATTAGTTTCGGGTTCATAATGAGTGCGCGGGCAATTCCAACACGCTGTCGCTGCCCGCCGGAAAATTGCTGTGGATAGCGTTCGGCGTGAGCGGGAGATAGTCCGACCTTTTTCAACATCTCGCCGATAAGTTCGTTTCGTTCCACTTGAGTGGAATAAAGTTTGTGAATGTCCAAACCCTCGCCGATTATGTCGCCGATTTTCTTTCGAGGATTCAAGCTGGACATCGGGTCTTGAAAAATCATCTGCATATTTTGCCGGAGCATTTTATCAGTCTGACTGTCGAGCTTGCCGGAAATCCTTTTGCCGTTGAAGAAAATTCTGCCGCCGGTCGGATCGTAAAGCCGAATGATACTGCGCCCGATAGTAGTCTTGCCGCTGCCCGATTCGCCAACAAGCCCGTAAGTTTCGCCGGGATAAATTTCAAAAGAGACTCCGTTCACTGCCTTAACTGTGAAGTCGCGCGAAATTTTGAAGTGCTGCCGAAGATTTTTCACTTTAAGCAGAGGTTCAGCCATAATGCGCCGCCTTTCTTGACCGCAACAACCGCGCTTTCAACTCGGCGGGCAATTCAACTTTAGGTGCGTCGGGGTGAAGTAGCCAAGTCGCCGCGGAATGAGTTTCCGAAATTTTGAACATGGGCGGGGCTTCCAACTCGTCAATCTTCAAGGCAAATTTATTCCTCGGAGCGAAAGCGTCGCCCTTAGGCTCGTGCAATAAATTCGGAGGACTGCCGGGGATTGAGTAAAGTCGGTCGTCATCAGTTTCCAAGTCAGGCATGGCGGAGAGTAATCCCCAAGTATAAGGGTGACGCGGGTCGTAAAAAATTTCGTCGACGGTACCGAACTCGATAACCTTGCCGGCGTACATGACGTTGACAAAATCGGCAACCTTCGCGACAACTCCTAAGTCGTGAGTTATGTAAATGACGGACAAATTCATTTCGGCTTGAATGTCCTTGATTAGATTCAAAATCCGTGCTTGAACGGTGACATCAAGGGCAGTCGTCGGTTCGTCGCAGATTAAAATTTTCGGCTCGCAAGAAAGTGCGACAGCGATAACGACGCGTTGACGCATTCCGCCCGAAAGTTGATGAGGATAATTTTTCATGCGGCGTTCGGCCTCGGCAATGCCAACGAGCTTTAAAAGTTCGACGGCTTTTTGACGGGCATCGGAAGCCGAAATTTTTTTGTGCAGAAACATGCCCTCCATAATCTGATCGCCGATAGTCATGGTCGGGTCAAGACTTGTCATAGGGTCTTGAAAAACCATAGCGATTTGCTGACCATTGATGGATTGACGCAAATCTTTTTTGGACAGCGTGAGGAGGTCGGTGCCGTCGTAAAGAATTTTGCCGCTGTTGATGACGGCGTTTTGATCGAGCAGACCGGTAACGGCTTTCATGGTGACGGATTTACCGGAGCCGCTTTCCCCGACAAGTGCGACAGTTTTACCGCGAGGCAAGTCAAAATTCACGCCACGTATCGCGTGAACATTGCCTGCGTTGGTGCGAAAAGTTATGTCGAGATTTTCAATCGAAAGAATATTTTTACCCATAACACCACCTGTGAATTTTAATCAACGTTTAATCAACTTGAAGTAACGAAAAATTTTTCAGTTCGTATAAGGGACAGAAAGGAAAATTCAAAATCAAAAACTAAAATTAAAGGAGACTGATAACAATGACGAAAGAAATTTTGAAAGAGGAAATCTTGAAGGAAGAAGAACTGGAGCAGATCGCAGGCGGCAATCGCGATGAGTTGGCACTCGACACCCAGCT
>JAFRSO010000053.1 GCA_017427545.1 Selenomonadaceae bacterium | reverse complement strand
GATTGGAATTTCAAACGCGATTATCGTTGTCGACCAAAGTGTAATGCTGATGTCAAACGCCGTCGCCGGAGCCAACGAGGTCGACGCGCATTTTATTAACGTCACGCCTAAAAGAGACTTCGACGCGGGCAAAATTATCGTAGCGGATATTCGCATGGTGCAGGAGGGCGACCCTTGCCCACATTGCGGCGCACCGCTTAAGATGACACGCGGCATTGAGGTCGGGCAAGTCTTCACACTCGGCAAAAAGTATTCAGAGGCATTGCACGCGACTTTTCTTGACGAGGACGGCAAAGAGAAACCTTTTGAAATGGGTTGCTATGGAATTGGCGTTGGGCGGACTATGGCGGCGGCTATCGAACAGAATAACGACAAGGACGGAATCATTTGGAATAGAGCAATCGCGCCGTTTGAAGTTGTAATCGTGCCTGTCAACGCAAAAGACGATAAGCAACTTGCCCTTGCCGAAGAAATTTATAACGAGCTGACAAAATCGAGCGTCGATGTTCTGATTGACGACAGAAAAGAGCGCGCAGGCGTAAAATTCAAGGATTGCGACCTTATCGGGTATCCTCTGCGTGTGACGATTAGCCCGAAAACGCTTGAAAGCGGAAAAATCGAAGTCAAAGTACGTCGGAGCGGAGAATTTTTGAATTTCGACCGCGAAAATTGCGTAGAAAAGATTTTGGAGCTTTTGGAGACCTTATAACATGAAAACTGCATTGACTATAGCCGGTTCGGACTCTTCGGGCGGCGCGGGCATTCAAGCCGACTTAAAAACGTTTTTAGCTAATGGCGTGTACGGAATGAGCGCGATAACCGCTTTGACGGCGCAAAATACTTGCGGAGTGCGTGCCGTGCTGAATTCGACGCCGGAATTTTTATGCGACCAACTCGACGCAATTTTTGAGGACATTTTCCCCGACGCAATTAAAATCGGTATGGTGTCATCAGCGAAATTGATAAAAATCATTGCGGAGCGGCTAAAATTCTACGGCGCGAAAAATATTGTGGTCGACCCGGTGATGATTGCGACTTCGGGCGCAAAATTGATTGATGATGACGCCGTTAAGACTTTAAAAGCAGAATTATTCCCGCTCGCGACGATTTTAACGCCAAATTTGCCCGAACTCGAAACAATCGCCGCAACTGACGATATGGAACGCGGCGCGAAGAAAATTTTCGACGAATACGGCTGTGCGGTGTTGGCTAAGGGCGGTCACGGGCACAACGACGCTAATGATTTCCTTTTTGACGGCGCGGGGCAATGGTTTTACGGAAAAAGAATCCAAACGACCAATACGCACGGCACAGGTTGCACTTTGAGTTCAGCAATCGCCGCGAACCTCGCTAAAGGCTACGATTTAAAAATTTCCGTAGGAAAAGCCAAAAGTTATCTGACTGGCGCATTGTCGACCGATTTAAACCTCGGAAAAGGTTCCGGACCTCTAAATCACGGCTTCAACCTGCGCGGAACGGATTTTAACGACTAAGGAGGCGATTTAATTGCGAATTGCTTATGCGCAAATGAAAGTAGCGGCGGGACACCCCGAAATTAACACGAAAAAAATTCTGCGGCTGATTGACGAGGCTAAAGCGGGCGGCGCAAGCATTATAATCTTTCCTGAGCTTGCAATTTCGGGAAAAATGCTCGGCGCGGTGCAAAAAACTTTTTTGTCGGAGTGCAAAGCTTACGAGGAAGAAATTATCGCGGCAAATCAAAATATCCGCGTCGTACTCGATGATAAACAAAAATTTGACGGCTTTAATATAAAAAATTCCTCCGAGCCGTTCAGCCTCAATAAAAAATCACCAGACAAGATTAATTGTCCAGTGATTCGCGTTGGTTGCGTCGGCATTCAGAACACCGGCAAAACAATTTACACGTTCGACGGGGCAAGCGCAGTATTTAATTCACGCGGAGAACTCGTTCAGCGTGCAGAACCCTTCAAAGAGTGTTTAAACTTCGTTGAGCTTGAAAAAATCGATAAAATGCCCGCGATTACTCTTCCGGAAGTCAGCGAGACGGAAAAAATCTATCAAGCGATAAATTTCGGCGTAAAAGAGTTCCTAGCGCAAATCGGCATGAAAAAAGTTGTTATCGGCGTCTCTGGCGGCATTGATTCGGCTGTTGCCGCCGCTATTTATGTTAAAGTCCTCGGCGCGGAAAATATTTATCTCGTAAACATGCCAAGCCGTTTCAACTCCGCCACAACTAAAAATCTTAGCGAAAAACTCGCAAATAACCTCGGTTGCAAATATTTCGTCGTTCCTATTCAAGAATCCGTCGATTGGACGGTTAAACAGCTCGAAAGCATCGGACTGAACGTTTCTAGCTTTGTTAAGGAAAATATTCAAGCCCGCGACCGTAGCTCAAGGATTTTGGCGGCGATTGCGGCTTCAATCGGCGGCGGATTCACTTGCAACGCCAATAAAGCTGAAACGACCGTCGGATACGCCACTTTATACGGCGATGAGGCCGGTTTCCTCTCTGCGCTCGCTGATTTGTGGAAATTTCAAGTTTATGAGCTGGCTCGCTACCTAAACGATAAAATTTACGGGCGCGAAGTCATTCCGCAGGGAATTATCGATATTGTGCCCAGTGCGGAGCTTTCGACCGCTCAAAACGTCGATGAGGGCAAGGGCGACCCGCTACACTATCCTTATCATGATTATTTGTTCCGCGCCTTCGCTGAACGCAATTTGACGCCTGAAGATATTTTAAATTGGTATTCGGCGGGAAATCTCGAAAAAAATATCGGTTGT
>JAFRSO010000052.1 GCA_017427545.1 Selenomonadaceae bacterium | reverse complement strand
GGTTGAAAGAAGAAAACTATCCGCTTGGATTTTAGCAAAACTCTTTCGAGTTTCAATTCACTTTTATATAACAGGAGGTAATCTGCATGAAAAAATTTTTTGTGGCGATGATTCTTTTTGCCTTGATGACGGGCACAAGTTTTGCACGTGCCGCCGCAGTTGACATTGACTTGACGAAAATGAGTTCAACGATGGTTTATTCAACCGTTTTCAACATGGTCAACAATCCTGCAAAATTTGTCGGCAAGACGATGAGAATGCGCGGAGAGTACACGACCTACCATATTTCCTTAAGCGATCCGACGCAAATTATTCACGCCTGCTTAGTTCGTGATGCCGCGGAATGTTGCTCTCAAAGCTTGGAATTTGTTTTGCGGGGCGGCAAATATCCGACGGGCGCAAGTGAAATTACCGTCGTCGGGACAATCGCCGTCCAAAAGATTTCAGGAAAATACGTTTGCTACTTGAAAAATTCCGCGCTTGAATGAATTGTCGACTTGCCGCATAACATGACATCAATGGGGTCGCCCATAGCCTTATCAAGTTGAGCGCGGTGAAATAATTGGTTTGAAATACTTCCATCACCATCCCCCACCCGCCCCTCCGAGAGATTGGACGGCATTTCAACTTGGTCTAAGTGTTTTTTTAGTAGGCGGAAGTGGTATCGAATACAATTTGCTGTTTGGTATTTTCCAAGTTAAGGTCGGCGGCAAGTTAGCTGTTAGCGACTAGCTGCTAGCTACTAGCTGCTAGAATTCTACTCAGCCGGCAGATTGAATGCCGGAGAGTTTCAAGCGGTCGGACATAGCTTTTTTGCATGAAGTCACCGATTTGACTGCCGCCGAAATTAGCTTGCAAGGTGGTGTAAACGTCGGAAAAACTCACGCCGAGTTGTTTAGCCTTCTGGCGATTGAGTTCAATGATTGATAGTCACCCGGTCAGTCCGACGAAGATTTTTAGCTCGCGATTTTCATAACGAAAGGAACTAGTACTAGTACCTAGTTCTAGTTCCTAGCTCTAATCCCTACTCAATATTGCAAATTTCTCGCCCGCAATTCTCGCACTGAATTTCCCGCTTGAGAAAATTTATATCGCGAATAAAAATCAGCCCGTCGCGCATGTCGATAACATTTTGGCGGCGCAAATTACTCAACATGCGATTCAAACTTTCACGAGCCGTCGCCGAATAATTTGCCAGCTCCTGATTGGTAAGCGGCACCGTAATTAAAATCCCGCCGTCAATTTCCCGCCCGTAACTGTTTGCAAACCGAATCAGCGTCGAATAAATCGCGCCCTTCTTGCCATATAGGAGCAAGTCACGAAATTTTGAGTGCTGTTTTCGCATATGCATTCCGATAATTTTTAGCAGGTTGATTGCAAGCGCGGGTTTTTTCTCAAGATAACTGTGCAGTGTCGGAAATTCAATCGCGTAAACCTCCGACTGACTTTGAGCCACGGCGTTAAAGATGTATATCGGTGTTTCCTCGAAAAGCGGAAGTTCGCCGATAATGCTGCCCTTCGTCGCCAGCCGCAATGATAAAACTCTGCCGCTTTCCGCAAATTTCGTTATAAAAATTTGTCCCGAACGCACGAAGTAAAAATATTTTGCATGGTCGCCCTCGTGGAAAAGATATTCGCCGCCTTTGAGCGTGACAATCCTGCCGGGGATTTCATAAAATTGCCGAATCATCGAATCCATAATTTCACCTCTTTTAGGAACTAGTAATTAGGAACTGGGAACTAGTAGGGATTAGAAAACTAGTTCCTAGTTCCTAGTCCCTAACTACTTTATACCCCGCGAAATTGTTTAGCCGTGTGATTATTATCACTTACACCCGAAAAAATTTTTTCTATACTTGCCTCAAAAAGGAGAGTGGTAATTATGGCGGAAGATATTTTGAAATCGCTGGGCGAAAATCCTACGCGCAAACAGATTTTGGCGAAGTGGAATCCCGAAGATGAAGCGTTCTGGAAAAAATTCGGGGAGAAAATCGCTAAGCAAAATCTCTACACCTCGACTTGGGCGTTGACAATTTCGTTCGTAGTGTGGACGCTTTGGGCGACAATCGCCGCGCAGTTGAATCAAATCGGCTTCAACTTCTCGCAGGCAGAAATTTTTACTCTGGCATCATTGCCGGGATTGGTCGGCGCAACGTGCAGATTATTTTATACGTACATGCCTGGACTGCTCGGCGGAAAAAATTGGACGTTATTTTCCACAGCACTTTTACTTTTGCCGATAATCGGACTCGGCTCGGCACTTCAAGACACCTCGACAACTTACGACGAATTGTTCATGCTCGTGGCGTTAATCGGTGTGGCGGGCGGAAATTTCTCATCGTCAATGGCGAACATCGGATTTTTCTTCCCGAAAAAAAATAAAGGCCTCGCACTGGGAATCAATGCGGGCGTCGGGAATTTGGGAGTTTCTCTGATTTACTTGACGGCTCCGATTTTGCTCGGAATGAGTTTCGGCGGGATTTTCGGCGACCCGCTCATCAATGTCAAAACCGGCGCAGAAGTTTATATTCAATCGGTTTGTTACGCTTGGGCAGTTCCGACAGTCTTAACGCTCGTTTTAATCTGGGTGTTCATGGACAATTTGCCGCTGCCTAAACAAAGTCCGAAAAGTATTCTGTCAATCTTTGGCAACAAACATACTTGGCTGATGACGTGGATTTACACTTGCGGTTTCGGACAATTTATCGGCTACTCGGCGGCGTTAATGCTTCTTTTGACAAACGAATTCCCCGAAGTCAGCATGGCTTGGGGAGCATTTTTGGGACCGTTCATCGGTGCGGGCATGAGACCTGTCGGGGGCTGGCTTGCAGATAAATTCAACAGCGGCTCAAAAGTCACGCTGTATTCGCTGATTTTAATGCTCGCGTCAATAATCGTCGTATTGCTCGGCTTGCAAACTCACAGCTTCGTAATGTTCTTCGCGGCATTTCTGCTGTTATTCTTGACGACGGGCTTTGTAAACGGCGCGTCCTTCCGCATGATACCGTACATCTTCAACAATCCGTTTCATGCGTCATTGGTAACGGGATTCACTGCGGCGATTGCGGCTTACGGAGCATTCCTCATTCCGAAAATTTTCGGCTGGGCTTATTCCAATTACGAAATGGTTACGCCGGCATTTTACGTGCTGATTGTCTTCACGGTCATCACGATTGGTATCACGTGGTTTTTCTACGCCCGCTCTAATTCGGGCATTAAGTGCTAGTTAGGAGTTAGGAGTTAAAAACTAATCACTGTTCCCTAATAGAGCTTCACATTTTCTGCGCCCAAAAAATTTTTCAGCGCGCCTTGAAGTTCGGAGCTGTCAGAAATTTTCTGCGGAATTTTCCTATACATGCCGTCCCGATTTAGCATAATCGGATTGTCGCCCGCGTACTCGGCAAAAATTTTTTCAAGCTCGGCAATCGTAGCAGGAGTTTTAAGTTGAGCCGGCACCGTCAGCCAAAAAGTTCCAACGTAATCTTCGGCCGCCGTGATTTTGTTCGCCAAAATCTGAACCGCCTCGCCTGAAACTTCCACGCGCCCTTCCACGACGACAATTTCATCAACCGACAAAATATTATTGCACGCGTTAAAAACGTTTGGAAAAATCGTGACTTCAACTGCGCCGCCAAAATCCTCAATCGTGATAAAGGCCATTGAGTCACCTTTTTTCGTGATGATATGTTTACAATACGTGATAAAGCCGCCGACTTTGACGCGCTTGCCTTGAAGTTTGCGAAGATCTTTGCATTTGGTAAGCGTGGAAAATTTTTCGCGGAAGGCGTCGAGCGGATGACCTGAAAGATAAAATCCCAACGTATCCTTCTCCCAGGCGAGAATTTCTTTTTGGGGAGCTTCCACAACGTCGGGTACCCTGTCGGCCTTGTGAAGTTCTTCGTCGTCGAAAAGACTCATCGCGCCACCTGCACGAGCACTGTTGCGTTTGGAACCGATAACTATCGTCGAATCAAGCGATTTAAGCATAGCCGTCCGTCGATTGTCCAGATCATCAAACGCGCCGCATTTAATCAGCCTCTCAATGTAGCGGCGGGGACATTTCTTGACATCGAGCCGTTCACAAAAATTAGCAAACGATTTGAACTTGCCGTCGTATCGCTCCTCCAAAATATTTTCGGCGTAAGTAGTTGCGGAACTTTTAATTATCTTCAAGCCGAGACGAATTGCGCCGTCCTCAACCGTAAAATCCGAATCGCTCAAATTTATATCGGGCGGAAGAATTTTTATTCCCAGCCGCCGAGAAAGTTCAATGTAGCCCGCAATCTTTTCAATGTCCTGCGTGTGAGACATCGTAGCCGCTAAATATTCGGGCGTGAAATTTGCCTTAAGATACGCCGTCTGCCACGCCAACAATCCGTATGCCGCCGAATGTGATTTATTAAAGCCGTAGTCAGCAAAGTGCGTGAGCAACTCAAAAATTTTCTCCGCCAATGATTTTTCCACGCCGTTTGATTCACAGCCGCGCAAGAAATTTTCCTTCTGCTCAAGCAAAATATCGGCTTTCTTTTTAGACATCGCCCGCCGCAAAATATCCGCCTGCCCCAACGTAAATCCCGCCAGCGTTTGGACAATTTGCATGACTTGTTCCTGATATAAAATGACGCCGAAAGTTTCTTTGAGTATCGGCTCAAGCTTCGGGTGCAAATATTTTGCGACCTTCCGCCCGTGTTTACCGGCAATGAAGTCTTCAACCATTCCCGAACCTAACGGCCCCGGTCGATACAATGCCACCGTCGGGATTAAATCTTCGAAGCATTCGGGGCGCAAATCTTTAACCAAAGCCGTCATGCCCGCCGACTCCATTTGAAAAACCGCGCCCGTTTCTCCCGCCGATAACATTGCCGCAGTTTTTTTGTCACGCAGGGGAATTTGTGACGGCTCCAATTTTATGCCGCGGGAAGTTCGGATATTTGCCAGCGTCGCCGCGATAATTGTCAACGTCCGCAATCCCAGGAAGTCCATTTTCAGCAGGCCGAGTTCCTCAATTTTATCCTTGTCGTATTGAGTGACGGTTACGCCTTTTATATCTTGCAGCGGAACAATTTCGTCGAGCGGGATTTTTGATATGACGACGCCCGCCGCGTGTACCGATATGTGCCGCGAAAAACCTTCTATCTTGCGCGCGAAGTCGATAATTTTTTTTGATTCGGCGTTGCTATTATATTCGGTGCGCAAGTCTTTGGATTTTTTCAGCGCGTCATCAATCGTAATGTTTAAAACGTTCGGAATCATGTTGATCAGTTGAGTGCTCTTGTCGTAAGGTAAATCAAGCACGCGTGTAATGTCGCGGATTGAAGCCTTTGCCGCCATCGTCCCGAACGTCACAATCTGCGAAACTTTATCCCTGCCGTATTTTTCAAACACGTAATCGATAACTTTTTTACGACCTTGGTAGCAAATGTCAACGTCGATATCGGGCAGGGTGACGCGTTCGGGATTCAAAAATCTTTCAAACAGCAGATTATATTTAATCGGGTCAAGGTCGGTTATTCCCAAAAGATATGCAACGATACTGCCGGCAGCTGAACCACGTCCGGGGCCTACGGGAATTTTTTCCTGCCGAGCATAACTAATGAAGTCGTGGACAATCAAAAAGTAGCCGTCGTAGCCCATCCCGTGAATAATTTCCAGTTCGCTGTCGAGGCGCGATTTAATTTCGTCCGTGACAACTTCGTAGCGTTCGGAAATTTTTTCATTGCAAAGGCCGCGCAGATAATCGGCGGCAGTGGCGTAATTTTCGGGCAAAGGGAATTCGGGCATTTGAAACTTTCCAAACTCCAACGTGACATTGCAACGTTCAGCAATTTTCAAGGTGTTGTCGCAAGCTTCGGGCACGTCGTCGAAAAGGTCGCGCATTTCCTCCGCGGACTTCAAATAATAATCGTCCGAAGGAAATTTCCAGCGGTGACTGTCACTGAGTTTCTTGCCCGTCTGCACACAAAGCATCGCGTCATGAAATTCACTGTCCTCGCGGCGGACGTAATGTGAATCATTCGTTGCGACGAGTGGGATATTCAACTTGGCGGAAAAATCTTTCAGCGCGTTACGAACCTTAAGCTCATCTTCCAGCCCGTGATTTTGCAGCTCCAAAAAAAAATTCTCCTGCCCGAAAATTTCCGCGTACTCGCCGATAAGATCTTCAACGCGTTGAGATTCTCCGTTTAAAACGGCTTGAGGAATTTCGCCGTAAATGCAAGCACTCAACGCGATAAGCCCGCCGTGATATTCACGAAGCAATTTTTTGTCGACACGCGGCCGATAATAAAATCCCTCAAGATTCGCCTTGGAGACGAGCTTGACGAGATTTTTATAGCCCTCGTTATTTTCGGCAAGCAAAATCAGATGATAATAATTTTTTTCGGCAGACTTGTCGCGGTCGACGTAGGAATTGGGCGTAACATAGACTTCGCAGCCGATAATCGGTTTAATGCCGCGTTTGAGAGCCGACTTGTAAAAATCAATGACGCCGTACATTGTGCCGTGGTCAGTTATCGCCAAAGACTTCATGCCGAAATTTTTAGCCGCGTCGAGCAAGTCATCAATTTTCGCCGCGCCGTCAAGCAAGCTGTATTCCGTGTGAACGTGCAGATGAGTAAAGTCGCTCATGATTCAACTCCTTTTAGGAACTAGTAGCTAGCAGCTAACAGCTAACCCCACAGCGTCAGCGGGTCGACATATTGATAGACGCCGCCAATGTTGACGATATATTCCAAGTGCAAATGTGGTCCCGTGGAATAACCGGTGCTGCCGACTTGCGCGATAATCTGTCCGGCCGTAACGAATTGCCCCGCCGTAACGTGAAGCGTCGAGCAGTGAGCGTAGCGCGTGTAGCTGTCAATCGCCGCGTGATAAATCAAAACTTGATTGCCGTAGCCGTCGCCGAGATTGTCCGCAATGATAACTTGCCCGTCGAAAAGTGAACCGATATATGCGCCGTAATCATAGCCGAGATCAACGCCCGCATGAAATTTCCACTCGCCCGAAATCGGATGAATTCTCCAGCCGAACGGACTTGTCACGGGAAAATCAACTGCTTGAACTTGTGCGGGAATCATTATCGCCAAAATTATTAATGCCCAAAACTTTTTCAAACTCTGCAACCTCCTCCGGCTCAAATTCGACGCGCATCGACTTCCAACGATCATGCAGCCAAAACCATTCGTCGGGATATTTGCGGATATGCTCCTCAATCAGCGTCGCAAGCCGTTGCGTCATCAATTTTATATCGGCGTGCTTATCGGACGTTCTTTCGACTTGTAGCGGCGGGAAAATTTCCAGCGTGTGAGTTCCGTCGGAATTTTTATGCATGAACGCAGGGAAGATTGGAATTTTCCTGAACCGTGACATACTCGCCGCGCCCGTCACAAAATTTGTCGCCTGATTGAAAAACTTCACTACAACGCCGTCAACTCGTCCGACATCTTGATCCATAATCAGCCCGATGAAATGCCCCTCGTCGAGCATTTTATACATTTCGCGGACTCCGCTGCGATAAGTTATGTGCATTCCAATCAGCGTCCGAAATTCGTTGATGAATTTGTCAGCGTCCTCGGATTTTTGCTTTTTGGCGACACCGACAAGCGGTATACCGTTTTGAGCAAATGCTCCGCCCATAAGCTCCCAATTATCGCTGTGACAGGTCATAATCACTGCGCCGCGCTCCGAAGAATTTTTGTAGCTCGTCAAATGTTCCAGCCCGACAACTTTAACGTGACTTTGCATAGTTTTTTTGAGCTTGGGGAAGGATAATACTTCAATGAATATCGAGCCGAATTGAATTGTACTTTCACGGGCAATGCGTTTCGCTTCGGCCGGTGAAACTTTCAAGCAACGTGTGATATTTTCTATCGCCAATCGCTTACGTTTCGGCGGCAGGAATAACCAAATCAAACTTGCCAGAGCGCGTCCGAATTTAATGCCCCATTTCAGCGGCAACAGGCAAATTAAGCCGCTCAAGCATTTTAGGAATCTGTATTCGATTGAAGGTCACTCCTTTGTTAGAAAGTAGAAAGTAGGGAGTAGGTTAATCTACTTTCTACTTTCTATTCCCTATTCCCTAATTAAAGATTTTCTGATAATATTGCGTGGCGAAAGGAGATGATAACTTGGAGAATCAATCGGAACTCGGCGAATCTGAACAAAATCCTCTCGCCGCGACGCTCGATAAAATTTTGGAACTGCAGGAGAAAAATTCTCGGCAACTCGTTCAATGCCTGCGGGAAAATGTCAATTTCCAAAATCAAGTGCGGCAGGGTATGCAACAAGAATTGACCGATTTAAAAGAAAATCAGCGCGGCGAACAGTTCACGCCGATTTTAAAATCAATCGCGGCTGTGGTCGTTGAGTATAGAAAACTTTTGACGGACGAATCAATTTCGCGAAGGACGCGGCGCACTCTCAAGCTGCTGTTCGATGAGCTGGAAGAAATTTTGTCGGAATATGACGCGGAAGTTTTTACGTCGGCAATCGGTGAGGCACGTCGCCCGCTGCTTACAAAAATTGTCAACACCGTCACCACCTCGAATAAAAATTTGCACAACACCATTGCCAAAAGTCGTCGTCCCGGTGTCATGCGTAACGGTCGAACGCTTTACCGCGAATTCGTCGACGTTTATGTTTATGACGGTAACGCGGGCGGTAAAAAATCTGAATCTGCGCGAAGTGAGCTAGTAATTAGGAACTAGTTTTCTAATCCCTACTAGTTCCCAGTTCCTATTTACTAGTTCCTAAGAGAGGAGATAAATTTATGAGTACATACGGTATAGATTTGGGTACAACTTATTCTTGTATTGCGCGACTTGACGCCAACGGTAACCCCGAAGTCATTCGCAACAATGAGGACGACAGTAACACCGTCGCCAGCGTAGTTTTCTTCGAGAATGAAAATAATGTCATCGTCGGACAGGCCGCTAAGGAAAATGTCGAAACTGACGGTGAACGCGTCGTCCAATTCGTCAAGCGTGAAATCGGTAAGCCCGAATCCCGCACATATGAATTTGACGGCAAAACGTATACGCCCGTCGAAATCAGCGCGTTGATTCTCACCAGGCTGAAAAATCTCGTCGAATCGCAAGGCGGCTCAATCGAAGACGTGGTTATAACTGTTCCCGCATATTTCGGATTGGAGGAACGCTCCGCCACTCGTCAGGCAGGTGAACTCGCAGGGCTTAACGTCTTGAGTTTGATTAACGAACCCACTGCCGCAGCTTTAAGTTATTGCGCCCGTCAATTTCAAGAGGACAGGACGATTTTAGTGTACGACCTCGGCGGCGGCACTTTTGATGTCACTGTCCTCAAGATGTCCATGACGCAAAATGATTCGGGGCGCGATGTTCAGAAAATTACCGTGCTTGCCACTGACGGTGATGACATGCTCGGCGGTAAGGATTGGGACGACAAACTTTATAATCACATTTTGCGCGCCTGCTGTGATGATAACGGTTTGACGCCTGAAGAAATTGAAGCTGAAACTCGGCAGGATATTCGTTCCAAGGTTGAGGAAGTCAAGCGTAAACTTAGCAAGAAACAATCCGCCAAAGTTCGTATCGACGTGAACGGCTCGCGCACTGAAGTTGTCATTAAGCGCACCGATTTTGAGCAGATGACCTCCGACCTTGTGGCCAAGACCATGAATTTTATCGACTCCATTTTGGAAAAAGTTCCCGCTGAACAAATTGATACCGTCTTACTTGTCGGCGGCTCAACTTATATGCCGATGATTATTGAGGCGGTTGAAGCGAAATTCCCCGGCAAAGTTCAGCAACATGATCCCGATCAAGCCGTTGCAAAAGGTGCCGCGATTTATGCAAGTCTTCTCGTCGAAGAAGTCGGCTCTTCCGCGCAGAGTGATGAACCTTCCGACACTCCTCACGCCGAACAGCTCACCAGTAAATTTACCGTCGAAGATCAAACGCCGCGTTCATTCGGACCGGGCGTCGTCGATACCAACGGTGCCAAACATAAATACGTGCTGGAGAATTTTATCAAGATTGGTGAAACTATTCCCGCCGTCGCCGAAAAAACTTACTACCCGCTTGAAGATAATCAGGAACGAGTATTGCTGCGCGTCTTTGAAAACATTTCAACTGATGACACGATTATTCCCTGCGTCGACGATGATGGCAATCCTCAAGCCTGCGACCCTGCCAACAAGGTGAAACTTCTGGGCGAACTTGCAATTAATCTGCCGCCCAATACAAGTCGTGACACGCCGATTAAAGTCATGTTCAAGGTTGACGCGTCGGGCGTTCATGTTGAGGCCATTAATACCAAGACTAACGAGACTTTTGAAGCGTTCCTGCGCACGGAATCCGATATTGACATTGAGCGCAGTGCCGTCCACCAGTTGCGGATAGCGTCGGAGTAGTTAGCTGTTAGCTGCTAGCTGTTAGCTGCTAGTTAATCACTGGCAGCTATTTTCATTGTCGGGAAGAATAACACGTCGCGGATTGACGGCGAATCTGTCAGCAACATTACCAGCCTGTCAACGCCGATTCCAAGTCCACCCGTCGGCGGCATTCCATATTCCAACGCCCTGATAAAATCTTCGTCCATAACGTGCGCCTCATCATCGCCCGCCTCACGCTGTTTAAGTTGCTCCTCAAAACGCGCCCGCTGATCTATCGGGTCATTTAATTCCGTGAAGCCGTTCGCCAATTCCCGACCATACACGAAGAATTCAAATCTGTCAGTCACTCGCGGGTCATCAAAATTTTTCTTCGCAAGCGGTGATATTTCCGTCGGGTGATGCGTGATGAATATCGGCTGAATCAAATCGTCCTCAACTTTCGCCTCGAAGACCGCGTTTAATATTCCACCGATACCAAACCGCTTTTCATAAGCAACGCCGATTGAATCTGCCATAGCTCGCGCCTCGTCGACCGTCTCACACGACAGAAAATCTTTTCCGGTTTTATTTTTGACGGCCTCATTCATGCTCAAGCACGGCGTCTCCGACAAGTCAATTTCCACGCCCTGATATGTGATTTTCGTCGAACCGATGACTGCTTGAGCCGCCTCACAGACAATGCCCCGCGTCACCTCTATCAAGTCCTGATAGTCGCCGTAAGCTTGATAAATTTCGACGCTCGTAAATTCGGGATTGTGCCGCACGTCCATGCCTTCATTGCGGAACACTCGCCCCATTTCATAGACGCGTTCAAAGCCTCCGACAAGCAATCGCTTCAAGTTAAGTTCCGTCGCTATCCTCAAATACAAATCGGCGTCAAGGGCGTTGTGATGAGTGATGAACGGTCGCGCAGCTGCTCCGCCCGCTATCGTCGACAATACCGGCGTCGCCACTTCCACAAAGTCCCGCTCGTCCAAATATTTCCGAATCGCCTTGATGATTTTGTTGCGCTTGAGGAAAGTTTCGCGAACTTCGGGATTCATTATCAAATCAAGGTAGCGTTGCCGATAGCGTATCTCAACATCTTTCAGCCCGTGGAATTTTTCGGGCAAGGGGCGCAGTGACTTCGCAAGCAACGTAAAATCTTCAACACGCACCGTCAATTCTCCGCGCTTAGTCTTGAACACTTGACCGCGAACGCCGATTATGTCTCCGATATCCAAAAGTTTGAATTCGCTGTACTTGTCGCCGAGAACGTCAAGCTTGAAGTATATTTGCATTGTCCCGCTCAAGTCTGCAAGCGTCGCGAAACTTGCCTTGCCGTGACCGCGTACCGCCATTAATCGCCCGGCTAATACCACTTCGCCCGCGTCAGTCTCGCCCTCAATGTCGCCGAACTCTTCGCGAACTGCCGTTGCGTGATTGGTAACCTCAAAGCGTTTACCGAACGGCTCAACGCCCTTTTCTACCAAGCTTGCCATTTTCTCACGACGCACTTTCATCAATTCGTTTTCATCTAACATATAATCATCTCCCGGATTGAATTTTATCAAATATGCGGTGTCGGGTAAAGCCTTCAAGTTATCGCCGCATTTCGCGGTATATGATACTGCAAAGCGTGTACATGATTGCATTGTACTTGGCTTGATTTTTAAACAGATCACCATAAGTTTCTTGCAACTCAATGTAACTGTCCAACGCTGTCGAGTGAAATTCGCTGGGAAAAATACTTTCCGCAAAAATCAGCGGATCACCGGTTCCGGCCTGATTCAGCAACTTGGTATTTTTCATGAGCTTTGAAAAAATCGTACTTACTAAAACTTTATCCGCCTCGGTAAATTTTCCTTTGTATTGCTCGTTTATCTTCCTGATAATCTCATCAAGCGGCTTTTCATCTTCGGGATTGACTGAACCTTTAGCGGCGGCGGGTGAGTAAGTGCCGATTTCCTCCTTAAGCGTAATTGCCCCCTCAAAAGTTTTCTGCAGCTTGTAATATTCCAGTTGCAATTTCCCTTCAAGGTCAATCATCTGCGTTTTGTCGGGCGGAAGGAGTTTTATCAAGTAGCTCAAGAAAATATATTCCCTGTGCAAATCTTTATCGAACATGCGCACGACTTGAGCAATGTAACCGTACCATTTAATCAAGTTGCGGCAAAGTCGGCGGAAATTATAACGCTCGTCGTCAATCAATTTATTATAACGTTCGGCGACGGGTCTTAAAATGGCGGTCATGCGCCCCATATTACTTTTGCCGAAATATTCCTTGGCAAATAAATTAATATTTTCGTCGGAGTAAACACGATAGCCGCGCAAATCATTTTGAACTTTATAAAGCAGGTCAGTATTTAATTCACCCTCCAACATAGTTTCTTGATAGAACGGCTGAAACGCTTCCAAAATATTTTCTTGCGAGTTCATGAAGTCCAAAATAAATGTATCGAATTTGCCTTGATAAGTACGATTGAGCCGCGATAGAGTTTGAACGGCCTTAACGCCGCGCAATTTTTTATCAACAATCATTGTGTGCAAAAGCGGTTCATCAAAGCCCGTCTGATATTTTTCGGCGACAATCAGTATCTGAAAATTTTCGCGGAACTCATTTGTAGTCTGTGATTCGCTGATATGACTGCCGTCCGCGCGAACGTTCAATTTCGATTCGCTGTATTCCGCTCCGCCGTCATTGACTGTCCCGGAAAATGCAACGAGCACTCCAATATCATAGCCCTGCGCCTCAATGTAACGCTTGCACTCGTGAAAATATTTTACCGCCGCCAATCGTGAAGACGTAACGACCATCATTTTACCGCGCCCGCCGATTTTATGACGCGTCGTTTCCAAAAAAGTTTCAACGATAATTTGCGACTTCTTCCCGATGTTGTACGGGTGCAACTCTTCAAACTTGCGGATAACTTTTGCGGCGCGAGAGCTGGGCACGTCGGGATTTTCTTTGACGGTCTTGGCAATCTTAAAGCACGTTTCGTAAGTCATGTAATTTTGCAGAACATCCAAGATAAATCCTTCCTCGATAGCCTGGCGCATTGAATAGACGTGGAAGGGGTGAAAGCTGCCGTCAGCATACTCCGTCCCGAAAATTTCAAGCGTCGTTTCCTTAGGCGTCGCGGTAAATGCAAAGAACGATAAATTTTTGTGCTTGCCGTGGATAATCATTTCACGAACAAGTTTATCAGTCGGATCAATCTCAGCGTCACCTTCAATTTCCGCATATTCGCGCAAAGCCTCTTCAGTGTCAGCCAAAGCCGCCTTCAACTTCAATGCTGATGATCCTGTCTGCGAAGAGTGTGCCTCGTCCACGATGACTGCAAAATTTTTTCCATTAACGCTGTCCACTTCCTGATATATGACGGGGAATTTCTGCAACGTCGTCACGATAATTCTTGCACCGTTGTTGATTGCGTCGCGAAGATCACGCCCGGTTTTATGTTCACCGATTGTTTCCACAGTCCCCAACGTGTGGTCAAAGCCGCTAATCGTCTCCTGTAATTGCGCGTCCAAAACCGTCCTGTCAGTCACGACGATTACGCTTGCGAAAATTGCGCGATTGTCCTTGTCATGCAACGACGCTAACCGATAAGCCGTCCAAGCTATCGAATTTGACTTGCCCGACCCCGCCGAATGTTGAATCAAATAATTATGTCCCGCGCCATGTTCGACGACGTGAGCTATCAACTTCCGCACAACGTCCAACTGATGATAGCGCGGAAAAATCAGCCGCTCCTTTTCGACGTGAATAAACTTCTGCAGAATATCAATCATGCTGTCCTTTTGAAAGACCTGCTCCCAAAGATAAGCCGTCGGATAGCCGTTGGAGTTTGAAGGATTGCCCTTGCCGCCATCATGCCCCGCACCGTTACTGCCCTGATTGAACGGCAGAAAATATGTATCCTTGCCCGCAAGCTTCGTTGCCATGTAAACTTCCAAATGGTCAATCGCAAAATATCCCAGAATCCGCTTATTGAATTGAAAACAAATTTCCCGCGAATCACGGTCGTACATCCATTGCTTTTTGGCATTTTCGACAGTCTGCCCCGTGTACTGATTCTTCAACTCAAACGCAAAAACCGGTATGCCATTGAGCACCAGCACCATATCAACGCTCCGATTATTGTCCGCGCTGTAATGCCACTGCCGATAACATGCCATATGATTTTTTGCGTATTGAGCCGCCGCCGTCTGATTTAACGTTGATTCCGGCTTGAAGTAGCACACGCGAAATTTTATCCCGCGATGTTTGAAGCCGTGCCGCAATACATAAACCAGCCCGCTTATGTCGCAAGCATTATTGAACGCCGCGCAAAATTTTTTCACAGTGTCCGACGGGTTGATATTTTCAAAGCGTCTCCACTCTCGCGGTTGAGTTTTACGAATAAAATTTATCAGCGTCTCGACATAAAGCCCTGCCTGCGCGTCGTAAGTGTCATTGCCTTTGATGTAGCCGCCCAAAAGCATTGCCGATTCGATATCCTCTTCAAAGCGGCGTTCGTTAGTGGCGTCTATGCTCATTGATTCACTTCCTTTTTGCCCGTGACGTATTCAAATATCATTGATTTTTTCAAGCTCTCCAGCTCCGATATAAGCTGTTTCATTTTTTCAATCGTGGAATCAATGTTGGCGCATTTATCGTCAAGGAAAGTTGCAATGCGTTGTTGCTCATCAAGGGGCGGAATTGGATAGGGAATAGCAGAAAATTTTTCTTTCGTGAAATGCGAAATGGTTGCTTTGTTGCAAATTAAATCAATATAACCTTGCGCCTTTGCGACAATCAATAAATAACGCAATAATCGAACATCAAAGCCCGCGCTACTTCTTACCCTGTGGAGAGCATTTTGAATATATACGTCTTGAATATCTTCATTGACAATATCACAGCTGGCAACGTCGCCGCCTTCGACTACTAACAAATCACCTTTGCGAACATCAAACTTTTTCTTGTCACTTGGTGAAAACCACATTTGCCGCAACGTATCCAATTTTAATTTGTTTCCACCGAGATTTACTGCGCATAAATAATTTTCCAAAGTATCGTTCGCGTTATTTGCTTCAGGCTGTAGCATTTTTCCCAACTGAATGTCAAAAAAATAAGAAACTCTTCCAACTTTCCAATCAGCGGGAATATCGCCAATCCACTCAACGCCGCTGTCTTTCATAGGTTGTGACATGTTGAGGCCTTCTTGTGAGAAAACGTTTGCATACCCGTCAGAAATATCCGCCTCCAAGTCCGTGAGCCGCGCCAAAATATCTTCGACGTGTTCGGGCGGCGTGTACTCATAAAAATAACGCGTCATGGGAATTTCATAGCCGACTTTAGTTTTCTTATGGTCAATCCAAGCGTCGGGAGCATATGGCAAAACTTCGCGGCGGAAATATTCTTCAATGTCGTCAGTCATGGGAACATTTTCAAAGTCGCGGCGAGTGGAATCGGCAACGGGTTTACCGCGCTTAAGAATCGGTTTGCCATATTCATCAAGTTGCGGGCGTTCGACGACAATTTTATAGTAGCCGAAATCCTCCGAGTTAAAAATTTTGCTGTGGCAGTAAACGCCGGACTTGTCGCCGTAAATGGTATCGTGCTTGAAGTCGGCATAAGCCTCAACGATAAGTTTTCGGCAATGGTCGGTAATATCGTTGCGCTTCGTGCCGATACTTTTGCGCCGAGGTTCGTAGCAGTGGCTTGCGTCGATGAGCTGAACTTTTCCTGCGCGATGAACGGGCTTATCTTTGGAGCAAATCCAAATGTAAGTTGAAATGCCGGTGTTCATGAATTGATCAGTGCTAAGTTGAACGATAGCATCAAGCCAATCATTTTCGAGAATGTAGCGGCGAATTTCACTGGAACCGCTGCCGGCGTCACCTGCGAAGAGTGGCGAGCCGTTTTGAATGATGGCCATTTTGCCGGAGGTGTTCAGCTTAGAAAGGCCGTTGAGGACGAAAAGTTGTTGCCCGTCAGAAATTTTCGGTAAGCCCGGTGCGAAGCGTCCGAGTTCGCCGCGCTTATGTTCAGCCTCAACAGCTTTTTGCTCCTTTTTCCAGTCATTACCGAACGGCGGATTGCTGATGCAAAAATCGAAGTGATAGCCGCTGAATTTGTCGTCGGAGAGAGTGTCGCCGAATCGCATGTTATTCGGGTCGCCGCCGCGAATCAACATATCGGCTTTGGCAATGGCGAAAGTTTCTTTGTTGAACTCTTGCCCAAAACAAATTACATCAATATCAAGGTTGAGGTCGCGCAGTCGTTCTTCCATACAAGAAAGCATTTGGCTGGTGCCCATAGTCATATCATAGACAGTGACGCTGCCCGAATTCAATTTTGCGCCGTAAAGCAGTAAGTCCGTCATGAGATAGACAATATCGCGGCTGGTGAAATGTTCCCCTGCCTCTTCGCCATAACTTTCTTTGAAACGTCGAATCAATTCTTCAAATATGTAACCGCAATCAACGGCACTGATTTTGTCGGACGCGAGATAACCTTTCGGGCTGTTGAATTCTTTAATGGTCAGATAAAGCGTATTGCTGTCGACCATGCGTTTGATGACGTTATCGAACTCGAATTTGGCAAGCACGTCCTGGACGTTGTCGGAAAATCCCGCCAGATAATCGCGGAAGTTGGCTTCAATGTTCTGCGGGTCGGCAAGCAATTTATCGAAAGTGAACTTGCTGATGTTGTAAAATCTGTAGCCGGAAGCGCGAGTAAGCGAAATTTCTTTCATTTGCTGAATCGGCATATCCTTAACTTTTTCGTAGGTATCTTGAACGGCTTGCCAGGTTGGGAGTAAGCAATCATGAAAACGTTTAACGACAGTCATGGGGAGAATAACGAGGCCGTATTCACGAGGCTTGAAAGGGCCGCGCAACATGTCAGCCACATTCCAAATCATTGCAGCTTTTTCAGCAATATTCGTTCCGACGACAGCGATTTTATCTTGCGTCATATGGTTATCTCCTTTGTAAGGAACAAGGAACAAGTTTAAAATACCTAATCCCTCATTTAGAATTATCGTTGGCGAGTTCTTCGAGACGATGAATAGGCAAACCGGTAGCTTTTTGGATATCGGAGAAATTAAGCCCCATACGAATGAGTTTGATAGCGACGGATTCCGCTCCTTTGATACGCCCGCGTTTTTCGCCTTCCATACGCTCTTCGAGTAAAGCCATTTGCAAAGTCATAAAATCATGCCTCACTTTCGCATTTGTCTTTCAGTTTTTCAAGACGATGAATAGGCAACCCGGTATCTTCGTGAATTTCTTGAATTGGTCTGCCGCGGCGAATGAGTTTGATAGCGACGGATTCAGTTCCCTTGATACGCCCGCGTTTTTCACCTTCGATACGCCCGCGTTTTTCACCTTCGATACGCCCGCGTTTTTCGCCTTCCATACGCTCTTCGAGTAAAGCCATTTGCAAAGTCATAAAATCATGCCTCACTTTCGCATTTGTCTTGACGGAATTAACAGCAACGTCCAATTCTTCGACGAATTTGCCAGAAACAATGCCCTTGTCAACGTAGCGGAGAAAAGCTTTGATGTCGTCGCTAACGTCGTCTATGGTTCCCTTGGTGCTGAGAAAAATTTTAGTGGTACCGTCGTTTAGTTTAAGGGCAGTATCCTGATTACAACGTTCTTGAAAGGTGTAAATGTGCCGACCTTGCTTGAATCGGTCAAACGTGCAAATGAAAATGATAAAAGATTCGCCAAGCGCGTTGTAATGTTGCCCGCGTTTGAGCTTGTCTATATCGATAAGCCCTTGATAATAGCGCATCCGCTTTGCAAGATTATTTGAGTCGGAAAGTTGCATTTCCACATCAAAAGAACGAGTGGAGCCTTTGTCTTGGACATAAACATCAAGGCGAATGCCCTTGCCATCAATACAAGCCTCAACAGTCTTTTCACGTTCGGGATAGCTGATTTCACTGATTTTAATGTTAAGAATCAGCTCAAGTAAACGTCGGCACAAGTCAGGATAAAGTTCCATTGTCTTACTGAAAACGAAATTGTCGCGAATCGTAGCTTCAGCCCATCTTGCTTCGGCGATAATTTGAAGATTCATTACCTCACCTCGAAGAAATTATATCATGATAAATTGATTCGGGACACATCAGCCAAAAAACTTTTGAGTTTTATGAAATGAAAATGAAATAAAAATGTTCCGAAAATTTGTTGACACTGAAAAACTTTTGGTGTAACATAGCAAGTAAGTTGAGGCTTAATTTTTAAGAGTTTCTACAGAGTATAGGGAGGTATTTTTAATGGCTGTTAAAGTTGCTATCAATGGTTTCGGTCGTATCGGTCGTCTTGCGTTCCGTCAAATGTTCGACGCAGAGGGTTATGAGGTCGTGGCAATAAACGATCTTACCAGCCCGAAGATGCTCGCTCACCTTCTCAAGTATGACACCGCGCAGGGCGGTTTCTGCGGCAAGATCGGCGAAGGCAAACACACTGTTGAGGCTAAAGAGAACTCCATCGTCGTCGACGGCAAAGAGATCATCATCTATGCTATCAAAGACGCGAAAGAAATTCCGTGGGGCAAACATGAAGTTGACGTCGTCCTCGAGTGCACAGGCTTCTATACCAGCAAAGATAAAGCTTCGGCGCACTTGGAAGCAGGCGCAAAGAAAGTCGTTATTTCGGCTCCTGCCGGCAATGACCTCCCGACTATCGTTTACAACGTCAACCATCAGACCCTTACCCCCGACGTGAAAGTCCTTTCGGCGGCATCTTGCACCACCAACTGCTTGGCTCCGATGACTGCGGCTCTTCACAAACTCGCTCCGATTCAAAGCGGCATTATGGCTACCATTCACGCTTACACCGGCGACCAAATGATTCTTGACGGTCCGCAGCGTAAAGGCGACCTCCGTCGTTCTCGTGCAGGCGCATGCAACATCGTCCCGAATTCAACCGGCGCGGCTAAAGCTATCGGCTTGGTTATCCCCGAACTCAAAGGCAAACTCATCGGCGCAGCACAGCGCGTTCCGACTCCGACCGGCTCGACCACTCTGCTCTTTGCAGTTGTCAAAGGCGAAGTCACCGTTGACCAAATCAACGCGGCTATGAAAGCAGCTGCCAACGAATCCTTCGGCTATTGTGACGAACAAATCGTTTCCAGCGATATTATCGGCATGCGCTTCGGTTCGCTCTTCGACGCAACTCAAACCATGGTCAGCCCCATCGGCGACGGCAACACTCTCGTACAAGTCGTTTCTTGGTATGACAACGAGAACAGCTACACCAGCCAGATGGTTCGCACGATTAAGTACTTCGCGGAACTGAAGTAATTTCTAGCAACTGAACACGGTTAAGAAATCTGACGGCTCGGCTCTTCGTCAATGTTGAGCCGGGCTGTTTCAGTTTAGGGACTAGGAACTAGGAACTAGGAACTAGGGACTAACAGCTAGCAGCTAACCGCTAGCAGCTAAAGAGGAGGTTTTCTAATGAATAAGAAAAACATTCGCGACATCAACTTGAAGGGCAAGAAGGTCTTCCTTCGCGTCGATTACAACGTTCCCATGGACGAAAACCAGAACATCACCAACACCAAGCGCATTGACGCGACGCTCCCGACTCTTAATTATCTGCTCGAACAGGGTGCGGCTATCATTATCGGTTGCCACCTCGGACGCCCGACCGAAGCTCGCGAACCCAAATTCTCCACCAAACCCATTGCTAAGAAACTCGCTGAAATTCTCGGCAGAGAAGTCAAATGGGCGGAAGATTGCATTGGCGAACCCGCTGAAAAAGCCGCCGCCGCTCTCCAGCCCGGCGAAATTCTCCTGCTTGAGAACCTGCGCTATCACAAGGAAGAAAAGAAAAACAATCCCAAGTTCGCCAAACAACTCGCCGCGCTCGCTGACATTGCCGTTAATGACGCTTTCGGCATGGCTCACCGCGCTCACGCCTCCAACGTCGGCATTACCCATTTCCTCGAAACCGCGTCCGGCTTCCTCATGGAAAAAGAAATTAACTACATCGGCAAGACCCTTGAAGCTCCGCAACGCCCGTTCGTCGGCATTATCGGCGGCGCGAAAGTTTCTGACAAAATCGGCGTTATCAGCAACATGATTGACAAAGTCGACACGATTATTATCGGCGGCGGCATGGCTCACACCTTCGACAAGGCAAAAGGCTACGAAGTC